>JBMNOA010000045.1:0-10283 GCA_050942825.1 Bacillota bacterium | reverse complement strand
ATCTTTATAGCCTTTACCAACGATATTGGGTAAATATACCTCTCTATTCTTCAAGCTTATCCTCTCCCGATATGATGACTGGCAGAGCGCCCGTTACGTTATTATCTGTTTTTGTCGTATAGCCATAATTTGACATCCAAAGCCCTGCCAACTGAGAAGGAATTATTTGCAATTCAAATTTTTTACGGGCATCTACCTCGCATTCCTCTCTTATGCGCGTAACCGTGTCTTGAAATTTTTCATCTTTTCCATAAGTTTCATAGAAATTCTGCCTGCCGATCCCAACAAAAACACAAAAACCCTCTATGGTGTAGGTAATTGACCGTTTAAGTTCTTTGCTAACAAACTCACTATTTTTTGAGCTGAAATCATGAGTAAGCACTGATTGATTATCGCAATACTCTTTATATGCTTCCCATAGTTCTTCAAGCTGCTTTACTGATTTTATTTTTCGTGGCCTGCCCATGTTTTCACCACCTTTTTGCTATCAAAACCAGAGAGCAAGAGCTTAATGAATTTGAATCTTTAGATGAAGATGGGCGTAGACTTGAATTAAGAAGCAGTATAAGAGGGTTTAATAAAAGTCTTGCTGAAGCTGCTAAAAATTCAGGAGTAACCAATTTTGGTAAATTTCAAAACTTCGGCTATAAGGGTCTTTACGATGGAGAAACAGCTCAAGATATAAAAACACGGAAAAATCTAGGCAAAAATGAGGATATCCTTGATCACATGGGTCCCACTGAATTGGCTGCGAACTATTTCCGTATCACTCAAACAGAAGAAAAATTACACAAGGAAAATATTCAAGGTGAATCAAAAGCAAATTACACTCATTTTAATGTGGGCAAAACAGTCAGAAAAACTATGATAGAAATCAGCGGAACTGCTCCCGAAGATTTACCTAAACCTGAAAAAAGCATCAAACAGCTAGAAAAAGAGCAAAAGAAACTACATAAAGGCAAATAAAAAACCTCTTTCGTGCTATTAACACCCTATGTGGGTGCGTAAATTGAAATAACACAAATACTTACTACATGGTGGACAGTTATGATTACAACTTTGCTTGACCTATACAATGAGGCCGAAGATAAATATATAGATGTTGATTACTTTCCTACAAGAAGCCTGGTTTCTTTTTCCACGGCTGAAAATCTTATAGCAATAGATGTGGACAAGCTGGAAAGTACGCGAGAGGAAAAGGTCTGCCTTGCCCATGAAATGGGCCATTGCATAACCGGAAGTTTTTATAACATATATTCAAAATTTGACATCCGTCAAAAACATGAAAACCGTGCTGATCGTTGGGCAATAAAAAGGCTTGTTCCTTTGGAACAATTAATTGAAGCTGTTAAAACAGGTATTACCGAAACATGGGACCTTGCAGAATACTTTGAAGTCACAGAACAATTTATAACCAAGGCTATTGAGTATTATAAAGATATAATAAATTAATAGGGGAGGTTTTAGTATGGACTTTATTGATGTCGTTAAAAATCATGCTGCTCAGGTTATTAGTCGTAAGGATAATATTGCCACCGAAGAAGGGACCAAAACATCACTGATTATGCCATTCTTTCAGCAGGTTTTAGGTTATGATGTCTTTAATCTTGATGAATTTTGCCCTGAATTCACAGCTGATGTAGGAATTAAAAAAGGAGAAAAAGTAGATTATGCCATTATGCAAGATGGTAACCCAACTATCCTAATAGAAGCTAAATGGTGCGGGGATACACTGAACAAGCATGGATCTCAACTATTCCGCTATTTTGGTACCACTACTGCAAAGTTTGGCATATTAACAAACGGTGTTGTCTATAATTTCTATACGGATCTCGATGAACCAAATAAAATGGATCTAAAACCATTTTTAGAGCTTGATTTGACAAATCTTAAGGATACTGTAGTTTCCGAGCTTAAAAAATTTCACAAAAGTAACTTTAATGTTGAAGAAATATTCAGTACAGCTTCCTGGCTTAAATATTCAAACGAAATAAAACGGCTTTTTTCCGAAGAACTGCAATCTCCTTCGGAAGATTTCACCAAATATGTTATGAGTAAGGTATATGATGGTGTACGCACTCAAAGTGCGGTAGAAAAATTTGTTCCAATCTTAAAGACATCATTGAATAGCTATATTAATGAATTAATGAATGACAAAATAAAAGCAGCTTTAAATGGCAGTAAAGATAGTATGAATGATTCTGAAATAGAGCAAGAACAAGATAATTCTGGAATTATTACTACTGACAATGAAATTGAGGCTTATTATGCTATAAAATATATGCTTGCTGAAACTGTACCAGCCGAAAAGGTCACATATAAGGATACTAAGGCATATTTTAGTATCAACTATGATAACAACACATGGAAGTGGATATGCCGCATAAAACTAGATGGATCTAAAAAATACATATTGCTCCCCGACGAAGATAAGAACCCCATACGATTTGATATCGATAACATATCTGATGTTTTGCATTACAAAGATAATTTAATTGAAGTGGTTAAAAGATATGCATAATATTTAAAATAAATAAAAAAAGCCCCTCCCCTATTGCAGTAGGAGAAGAGCTTTAAGATTAAGGAGTGCATATTATATATACACCCAAGAACCAACTATAGTATATATTTTTCACTCCTGTTTTGCAATACATTGGGAAGGAGTGTGTTTTTATGGTACGGAGAGCAAACGGTGACGGCAGCATAGTTAAGCTGAAAAAGAAAGGCTTAAAGCGCCCATATATGGTACGTGTCTACCAAGGCAAAAAAACAGCTGCCGGTAATTATATACAAAAACCTGTAGATTATTTTGCTACACGCAAAGAAGCTGAAGCCTTCCTGGCTAAGTATACTCGCCGGCCCATCCTGAAATATAACTTTACGCTGGAAGAACTATATAAGGAATGGGAAGAAAAGCGTCAGCGCAAAGTTGAGGAAGGTAAGCTTAGTAAATCTGCCTTAGACTGCAATCATGCCGCATGGTGTTGGTTAAGTGATATAAAAGACTATAAAGTCCGGGTGATCACGACCGAGTTAATGCAGGATATTTTAGATCATATGGCCCAATCCAATGCATCACGCAGCGCTATTGAAAAAGTAAAATCTTTGGCCAGCATGCTTTTTGAGTATGCACAGCAGTATGATATCACTGATCGCAACTATGCAACTTGGTTAGAAATACCTAAAGTTGAACAGATCCAACGGGACCGTTGGTCAGACATTGAGATTGCGAAATTCGAAAAAGCAGAAGAAGACGGAATCGAATGGGCTGATTGTATTCTCATGATGATATATAGCGGTTTCCGTATCGATGAATTTCTAACAATTAAAAAATTTGGCACAATGATCGACGACAACGGAAAAATATTGGCAGTTATAGGCGGGAATAAAACAGAGGCGGTCGCGAAAGACTTGTTCCTATCCACCCTAAAACAGAGAAATACTGGCGCAAGTGGTATAACCTTGATCCGGATAGCGAATATATCATATCAAAATCGGCAAGCATGGTAAGCCGTAAAAAAGGACGAGGTTGTTTCAATAAAGACTGGTGGCGTGAAAAATGTTATTATGCTTGTATCAATGAAATCAATGCTCAAGGCGGTAATATACGAAAATTACCCCCTCATTCCTGCCGGCATACTTTTTCCAGTCTGGCCTTCGCTGCCGGCATAGAACCGGAAAAAATAGCAATATTGATGGGCCATTCTGATTTTGAACATACAAAGACATATATACATAAAGATTATGTGGATCTTAATGCCTGTATTAGCATGATAAAAGCTTAAAAATTGGTTTACTATTGGTTTACTATTAGCTTCAAAATTCGGCACTTTTCCACAGTTTTGCGTTAAAAGCAAAAGCCTGCATCAATATAGATAGCAGGCTTTTTTGGTGGGGCTAACTGGACTCGAACCAGTGGCCTCTTGCATGTCAAGCAAGCACTCTAACCATCTGAGCTATAGCCCCCTATCAAACACTTATATATTATGCAGTAAAATAAGCCGTAAGTCAAGGGTGTAGCATCATCTTGGAGAAATTTTCTGAAAAATCAATGGTATAATCATTCATCCTCATATACAAACATTGATCCCTGCCTCATTTGTAAAAGCAAATCATCGATCTGTTTACGATATTCCTCGGGAGCCCAGATTTCTGCAAAACCACGGGTAAGCTGAAAGATATTGCCATAAGCAGAGTCCTCTAGGCTTTTAATATAGTGCGGAATATTGGCCTCCTTAAATATCATGGCGGCTATTTCTATCTCTACAAAATTTTCTAAAACAGCGATTTTTTTGTATTTACGCTCATCATATTTGGGAGATATCATAACCCCCTCCCCTCAGTCAGAAATGACAAAACAGGAGCCGGAAAAAACGGCCCCTGCTTGTCTTTGAGATTAATAATTGATTGTTTCAACTTCAAAAAAGGCCTTGGGATGAACACAAGCAGGACATTTTTCCGGGGCTTTGCTGCCTGTCAATATATAACCGCAGTTACGACATTTCCACCTAGTTTCTGCAGAATCTTTGGCAAATACTTTGGATTTATCCATATTATCGACCAAAGCACGATAACGCTCTTCATGATGTTTTTCTATGCTGGCAACAAAGGAAAATTGACGGGCCAAGTCCTTGAAACCTTCGGCTTCAGCTTCTTCGGCCATTCTTTTATACATATCTGTCCATTCAAAATTTTCGCCTTCGGCAGCGGCTATAAGATTTGCTTTGGTATCATTTAATGAACCCAGTGCTTTGAACCACAATTTGGCATGCTCTTTTTCGTTGTCGGCTGTTTCCAGAAAAATAGCAGCTATTTGTTCATAACCTTCTTTTTTAGCTACAGAAGAAAAATACGTATATTTGTTTCTGGCCATAGATTCTCCGGCAAAAGCTTCCATCAAGTTTATTTCAGTTTTACTTCCCTTTAATTCAGTCATCTAATCGCCCCCTGTTTTTTATTTACTAGCTATAATTACAAATACTAAATACTTATTTAATTTTATCATATTTAATAAAAAAATCAAACATTAGTCATTCTATCCTCCAAAACATCAGAGGCTTTAAAATCCTCTAATTTGAGATAATGAGCCGCACTTTCTATGATTGCCTGAAGGGGCGGCAGTCCGATGATTTCACTTTCTAAAACCTCCACACCATAAACTGCAGCCTCTTTTTTAATAGCTTCATATACTATATGAATAGGCGTAATGCGATAATCTGTCAAATTACAGGAAACCTGTACAATATTTCTTTTTTCCAACATGATGCCAAGGGCCTTAACATTAGGCAAACCGCCCGATGATTGGCGGATCTTTTTTGCTATGGCTTTAGCAATAGTAATATCATTACTTTTGAGATTAACATTATAGGCTATCAAAAACCAACGAGCCCCGATGACCGTCGCGCCAAAGGTGGGGTGCGGTTTAGCAGGCCCGAAATCAGGTCTCCATAGAGCATCAGTCATTTTTGCCGCTAATCCTTCAAACCCGCCTCGCCGGATATCGGCCAGATTCTTACGCTGAAGGTTTTGAGCAGCTTCCTCATATAAATAAACCGGCACAGCTAATTCATCGGCGAACCTTTTACCCAGATTTATAGCTACATCAGCAGCCTCGGCCATATTCATATTTCTGTAGGGAATAAAGGGAATGACATCGACTGCCCCTATTCGTGGATGCTTACCCTGATGTTTAGATAGATCAATATGCTCCAAGGCGTAAGCAGCAGCAGCAAATATACTTTGAGACACAGCCTGCGGCTGGCCCACAATAGTATAAACGCTGCGATTATGATCATAATCAGCGCTGTAATCCAAAAGCTTGACACCCTCGACGGCAGAAATTTTTTCAGCAATAGCCTGTAAAACAGCTTGATTTCTTCCTTCACTAAAATTAGGAACACATTCTACCAGTTTTTCCATTATTTATAACCTCACTTATTTAATGCGCATAGGTATCCCGGAAACCAAAAGAAATACCTCATTAGCCTTGGCGGCAACTCGTTGATTGGCTCTGCCCGCGACATCGCGGAAAAAACGTCCCAAAGGACTATCCGGCACCAGACCACATCCCAATTCATTACTGACAATGATTAATTGACCTGCAAAAGAAGCTTCTAAAAGCGCATTTAATTGCTCCATGACTTTATTTTCTAAATTACTAAGCCTAGATAAGGTTAAATCCTCTCGCCAAAAAGGAAAAATCAGATTATTAATCATCACTGTCAAGCAATCCAATAAAACTGCTTGATAAGAGCCACCAATCTCTTCAAGAATACTATCAATATTTTTATAAGCTTCTACAGTATACCAAGTGGAGGGCCTGTTTTTTCTATGATAGGCGATACGCTTTTCCATTTCTTCGTCTATGGGCAAAGCAGTGGCAATATAAAGAACACTCCCGCCTGATTTGGCCGCATAATCTTCGGCAAAACTACTTTTGCCGCTACGCGCGCCGCCAGTGATAAAAATAATTTTTTTATTACCTAATGGTCCCATCATCAAATATCCTTGTTATTTTTTGACATGCAAAGCAATATAAAGCACTAAAAATGCCTTCAATTGATCCCTATAAACACAGTTTGGCCAAAACATTCTATCAAAGGCCAAAAGTTTTATTAGAGCCGAAACAAGATATACTCTCGTTGAGATACCTAATAATAAGAGCTAATTTTATGAACTCTACATTTAGCACAAGGCTCAGTGATCTCTGCAGAAGTGTTGAGAATGATTTTACATTTCGTCATATTATATTTATATCAAATTATATAGTATTTACTTGCTATATTGCAATATATATGTCACTATTTATTGCTAACCAGATTTTAAAAGAGACGGCATTAGCTATTGCCGTCTCTTTTTTTATCTCCATATGCATTTCTTATTGAGTGTATATAGCAATGGGGGCAAGTATGGCCTCCCCTATCTTGTATAGAAACCATTCTCACTTGTGACATTGCGGAAAATATTTTCTTCCACTCCTTCTTGGGAATTGATATTAATTATATATTCATCATCGCCGCACTTTCCTCTGAATTCATGACATAATATTTCTCCGCCAGCCCCATCTTCTATCAAGGCCAAGGTTCCGTTTTGGAAAACAAATGATTTATGCAAACCATCCTGAGCTTCCCGCGCCGTTACTTTCACATCAGGCAATTTCCTCTCCCTGAAATTGATCCAATAATCTTGTGCATTGAAAGATACAACAGAACCATCATCTAAAGCTATTTGTACCAACACTTTATCAGTATAATATAAAATATTTGCTTCTTCACGGGCAAAAGTCAAGAGTAATTTATTATCCTCTCGCTCCTGGGCAATTATTTTCATACCCTTATAACCCATTTTTTCTAAAAATTGATTGGCATTTTTAATAGCTTTTTCATTGTCTATTTTAGCAGTACCGATATCTCTTGCAATAAACACACTGATTATCTTGCCGCCCTTTTTACTGACCGATATATTAGCCGATTTTTCGCCACTAATAAATGTTAAGGAAAAAACGGGGATGGGAGCCTCATCTAATTGTGTCAGGGATCGGTATTTATAAGCACTAAAATTATTATTGCGCAATAATTCCTCAGCTATTTTTCTGGCTTGCGCTTTAGAGATTGTTTTACCCAAGACACCTTTAGGCTTGACAGTGACCATATGGTCGGAATATTTCCCCTTGTAATTCAGGGTTTTAATATCAGAAAGCTTATCATTCAATTTATTAAAATAATCCATGGCATAAACGTTTCCGTTAGTGTCATTGACATTACCTGCCATCACTTGTAACGCACTATCGCCTCGTTTAGCTTTTTGCGCTACGCTGAATCTGACGTTGCCTTCTCCGGTCGCTTTTTCAAGCAAGGCCATTTCTTGATATATAGTATTTATCTCCTTATAAAAACTTGCTATTTGCGCTTGTTCGGCCTCTGATAATTGATGGCCCCGGGATACTTTTTTAAACAGCATATCAGAATAATCCGATAGCTGATTAAAGTATTTGGAAGTACGGATCAAAGAAGTTTGATCCAAAGGCAAGGAGCTTAGATTGTTCTGGACATTTTTGGCCTCGCTGCTTATTTGGGCCAAAATAGCCAGACTTTGTTCCTCACCTGATATTTGCGCTTTGCCCGTCAAAAAGTTTAGATTTTCCACGCTGTCTACCATGCTATAAAAAGATCTTTGATATTCATTTTCCAGAAGGACCATGGCCTGCCTTTTATCCAGATATTGATAATAGCCCCATATAGCTGCCACAAAAAAAGCTACAGCTAAAACCATGGTCCAAATTTTTAATGTTTTTGTTCTCACCGGCTTGCTCCTTTCCTAGATAATCTTATATACCAAAAACATGTTTACCATATCTAACTACTATTTTACGTGTCCAAATCCAAGCGCTGGTAGCCGTCTCGGGATTCCAGAAATACAAGCAACCATAAGTGGGGTCATACCCGCCTAAGGCTTCTCTGGCCGCTCTTAGGCTGTCCTGATTAGCCTGATCATTAAACCGTCCGTTAGATACCGATTCCAAGGCCAGGCTCTGATAAACAACTCCGCTCA
Source organism: Bacillota bacterium (assembly GCA_050942825.1). Lineage (GTDB taxonomy): Bacteria > Bacillota > Dehalobacteriia > UBA4068 > UBA4068 > CAYRML01. The sequence continues at coordinate 1,733 of JBMNOA010000045.1, read as the reverse complement.
AGGTATTAGGGAAATCAGGGCTATTGATTCTATTGAGCAATACTGCCCCCACGGCCACTTTGCCAATATATGGCTCTCCTTCAGCTTCGGCATGGATAGCTCTAGCCAATAGAGTCACATTATCAGAATTATAATTGCTGGAACCGGAAGAACCTGCGCCTCCTGTGCCGACATATTTATTAAGTCCCAGTGCTTTTAAGGTATTGTTACCTACTACTCCATCAGCAGTCAGGCCATTTTTCTTTTGAAACTTGATTACTGCTTGTCTGGTTGCTTGACCAAAAACGCCATCAACACTGCCTGAATAATAACCCCAGTTTTTTAGTTTTTGCTGTACATCTCTTACTGCCTGTCCTTGACTGCCGCTTTTAAGAGTAAGAGCATGAGCAGTTTGTGTATCCTGCCAGATCAATAAACCACCCAATGTGAACATACTTATTAAAAGCAATATTCCTATCAAGGAACGTATATTCTTTTTTTGCTGCCAAAAAGACATCATTAACCCTCCTTAAAATACTGATAATCAGGATTATTTTGTCTTTATGATAAATTGTTTATGCGTTTTTATCCAAATTTTAAAATTTTAAATTATATCTTGATATTTAACTTAATTTATGGTAGTATATTTTTGCTGAGGCGCCATAGCCAAGTGGTAAGGCAGAGGACTGCAAATCCTTTATCCCCCAGTTCAAATCTGGGTGGCGCCTCCATTTTTTTTTATCCTAGCCGGAGTGGCGGAACAGGCAGACGCACAGGACTTAAAATCCTGCGGTAGCAATACCGTACCGGTTCGATTCCGGTCTCCGGCACCAATAATAAAAAAACTACCCGCAATAAGGGTAGTTTTTTTATTATTGTTTCTGTCTGCTCGGACAAAGTTCTTGTAAGGGGCACTCTTCACACAGGGGCTTTTTGGCATTACATATTTTTCTTCCATGCCAAATAAGCCAGTGATGGGCATTGCTCCACTTTTCTTTAGGTATGATAGCACATAATTGCTTTTCTACAGCCTCAGGAGTTTTCCCACTGGCCAAATGGAGTCGACGAGCAACCCTGAAAACATGTGTATCAACTGCTAAAGCAGGAATACCGTAACCAACGGCTTGAATAACATTGGCAGTTTTACGGCCTACACCGGGCAAACTAAGCAATGATTCCAGATCTTTAGGAACATACCCGTTATATTTTTGATTGAGTATCCATACGGTTTGCATAATATTTTTGGCTTTATTTTTATACAAGCCACAAGTACGAATATAGTCCTCTAATTGTTCTACTGTCAAATTAGCCATGCTTTTTGCATCGGGATAGGCAGAAAAAAGCTGTGCGGTAATTTTATTGACCTGATTATCATTGGTTTGAGCAGATAAAATCACAGCTATAAGCAACTGAAAAACTGAATCAAAAACAAGTGCCGACTTGCTGCCTTTATAAGTATCTTCTAAAATTTGTATGATTTTTTGATATTGAGCAGCTTTTTTCACTACATAGACCGCCTTTATGAATAATACTTCTTTTTTATTATATCATAAAATAATTAAAAGCGTCCTCAGATGAAGACGCTTTTAGTTATTAAAAACTGCTTTGTAATTCTTGGCTTTTGCTTTGAACTTGACTGATTTGTTGTTGTTCGGCCAAAGCTACAGGATACCAACCTTTTTTGTTAAGAGTATTAAAGATGTCATGATTGATGCGCAATTCTTCTTGACAAATTTTTATGGTATCTTGGAATA
>JBMNOA010000044.1:0-10486 GCA_050942825.1 Bacillota bacterium | reverse complement strand
AACGTCAAGCTGTGGACTACGATTGCTGCGATTGCGGCGGTCGGCGGCATTGCTCTGATCGGACTCTCCTTCCGCAAGAAGGGAAAACGGAAGGGCAAGTAAGATGAAACACCATGTACTGAGATGGGTCGCAGTGTTCGCAGCGCTTATTTGCTTCGGCATTGCGGCCTTTTTCATGTGGCAGGTATACCAGCAGGAGAAGGAATACAAGGAAGGTGATGATGTCTACGCGCTGATTGAACAGATGGCAGCGCAAAGCAGCACTGAGAATGCTCCGGAGGAAACTCCGGGGCATTCTCCTTCCCCGGAGGACTTTTCTGAGGAGACTGCGGTGGAAGAACAGTGCGTGGAACCTGAACCAACTCCCAATCCGGAGGCTGCGCTTATCCCCGATATCAACTTTGATGCTCTTGATGGAGTCGGCAGCAATTTGGTCGCATGGCTGTACAGTCCCGAGACGGTGATCAACTATCCGGTCGCACAGGGCGCAGATAATTTCTACTACCTGAACCATCTGGCTGATGGAACGGAAAACGGAAATGGATGTCTGTTCATTGACTGGAAAAACGCTCCGGACTTTTCAGATGAAAACACGGTTATCTACGGTCATCACATGCAGAGCGGAAAAATGTTCGCAAGCCTTGTGAACTATGCGGATCAGAGTTATTTCGAGGAGCATCCGGTGGTCTATCTGACTACCAGAACCGGGAAATACAAGATCGAGTTGTTTTCCGGATATACGACGGACAGAAACAGTTCGGCCTACACGCTGCGATTTGCCACAAAACACGAATTCGCGGATTGGCTGCGGGAGGTCTCTGATAAATCGGACTTCAGAACCTCTATGCGTCTTTCCACGGAAGATCATATCGTAACACTGTCAACCTGCGCCTATTCGTTCTACGATGCCCGGTATGTGGTACATGGACGGCTTACGCTGGTTGAGGAAAGGAGCGGAATTTGAGATTAGTCATTGCAGAAAAACCGAGTGTCGGTCAGTCGATTGCTAAGGTAATCGGCGCTTATGAGCGGCACGAGGGCTACTATGAAGGCAGCGGCTTTGTTGTCTCATGGTGCTTTGGTCATCTGGTGGAGCTTGCTGCGCCGGATGCCTATGACGAAAAATACAAGAAATGGCGCAAGGAGGATCTGCCTATTCTGCCTGAGAAGTTCCGATGGGTGGTCACTACGGAAAAGAAGGCGCAGTTCGCACTGCTGAAAAGCCTGATGTCTCGTGAAGACATTACAGAGCTGATCTGTGCTACTGATGCTGGACGCGAGGGTGAACTGATATTCCGGCTTGTCTACATGAAGGCAGGATGCAAAAAGCCCTTTAAGCGTCTTTGGATCAGTTCTATGGAGGACAAGGCCATTCAGGAAGGCTTCGCGTCTCTGAAGGACGGGAGCAGCTACGATAATCTCTATCAGGCTGCCCTTTGCCGGTCAGAGGCTGATTGGCTTGTAGGGATCAACGCCACACGGCTTTTCACTACGCTTTATGATAAGCGTCTGACCGTTGGCCGTGTACAGACTCCGACGCTTGCCATGATCGTTGAGCGGAACCGACAGATAACCGATTTCAAGAAAGAAAAGTACTTCAATGTACATCTGGATTGTGACGGTCTTGATGTCACCAAAGAGAAGATCTTCTCTGAAGAGGATGCGAAAGCTCTGAAAGTTGCCTGTGACGGTTCAGAGGCTGTCATCAGCAGTGTAAAACAGAGCCGCAAAACAGTCAGTCCTCCGAGGCTTTATGATCTGACTACGCTTCAGCGGGAAAGCAACCGGTATTATGGCTATACAGCTCAGAAGACACTGGATGTAACACAGAGCCTCTACGAAAAAAAGCTGGTTACGTATCCGAGGACAGACAGTCAGTTCCTGACGGAAGACATGGCCGGTACTGCGGAAGAAATGATCCGCACCATTCGCCGCGTCTTTGACTTCGGGGCTGCCTTTGCGGGTACTCCCGATATCCAGCGTGTTATCAACAACCGCAAGGTCACTGACCACCATGCAATCATTCCTACAGCCGAGATTGGAAAGCAGGATCTCTCTAAGCTCTCCAAAGAGGAGATGGATGTGCTGAAACTGATTTCCCAGCAGATGCTTTGCGCAACCGGTGCAAGGCATGAGTATCTGGAAACGGAGGTTACTGTGACCTGCGCTGGTCAGGAATTCAAAGCTAAAGGAAAAACCGTGCTGGTTGAAGGATGGAAAGCTGTTGAGGCGGCATATAAGGGTAGCTTCAAGGCAAAGGATAAGGAAAAGGAAGAGCGCGTTCTGCCTCCTGTGAAAGAAGGCAGTGTGTTCCATACTGCCGCTTCGATCTCAGAACATTTTACCTCCCCGCCGAAGGCCTACAGTGAAGACTCCCTTCTTTCCAGCATGGAGACTGCTGGTAATGAAAGCTTCGATGAAGATACGGAAAAGAAAGGCCTTGGCACTCCGGCGACGAGGGCTGCGATCATCGAGAAACTGGTATCATCCCGGTATGTACAACGCAAAGGAAAGCAGCTGATCCCTACGGAAGATGGGATCAATTTAATAGCCGTCATGCCGGAAGAAGTAAAATCGGCAAAGCTGACAGCGGAATGGGAAAATACCCTGATGCAGATGGAACGCGGCGAGTATAAACCAGAGTCTTTTATGAGCGGTATTGACGGCATGGTGCAGTCCTTACTGAGAAAGTACAACACGATATCTGCCGAGGAGCAGAAGCGCTTTTCCTCTGAAAAACCGAAGCGAGAGCAGGTCGGTATTTGTCCCCGTTGCGGTGCTCCGGTCTATGAGGGAGACAAGAACTTCTATTGCTCTAACCGCGAATGCAAGTTTAGGCTTTGGAAGGAATCCAAATGGCTCTCCGGAATGAAGAAAAAAGTCACAAAGAAGATGGCGGTCTCTCTTCTTAAGGATGGCCGTGTTTCCGTGAAAGGCTTGTACTCTCAGAAAACCGGAAAGACCTTTGACGCGGATCTTCTTCTGGAGGATACCGGAGAGTACGTCAACTTCAAGCTGGAATTCGGTAAGGAAAGGCCGGGTGATGTGAATGGATGAGTTTGTATTTCATTCCGTGGATGAGCTGAAGCGATTCCTGAATTCTCTTCCGGATCATGTCCTTGTAAAGATTGCTGTCAGCGAGGAGGATAAGGATGAGCAGGAAGAGTGACACGGGGCAGTACAATCTTGGCGACTACCAATTGCAAGAAGTCAATGTGCGCTTGTGCTTGAAAGAGGGAGCTGTGCTTTACAGTACGGCTCCCTTATCTCATCCTGAAGCTGTCCGTGACGTGATGCGAGATGTGCTGAAAGACCTTGACCGCGAGATGGTTTGCGTGGTGAATCTGGATAACAAAATGAAGCCGATCAACTACAACGTGGTCAGTATCGGAAGTATTGATCAGTCTATGGTTCCGATTCAGAACGTATACAAAAGCTCCATCCTTTCCAATGCGGCCAGCATCATGCTCCTTCACAACCATCCCAGCGGAGATGTTTCGCCTAGCAGCCCTGACTTCGATGTGACCAAGAAGCTTGTAGAAGCCGGAAAGCTTATGGGTATCCCTGTGATCGATCATCTGATTATCGGAGGAATGAACGGAGATATCTACAGCTTCCGCACTGAGAATCCGGAGCTTTTTACCGGTGCGCCGGATTTGGAATTTATCAGAAATAACGTCGTGGCAGAAGCGACGGTACAGTTTGGAGGTAGAGAACATATGGAGAAAATGAGTTACGAGGAGTTCAAAGCTTGGGCGGCTGATGAGATCAGAGCATGGCTTCCTCCTGAATATGCGGATGCGGACGTGAGCATTCACCGTATGGAGAAGCTTGGGCTTGCTTATGATGGCATGACGGTCGTTCGCAGTGGTCAGAGAGCTGCCGCAGCGGTCAATCTGACCGCCTTCTATGACATGTATCAGGAAGGCAAAACCACCGGGGACATTATTCATGAAATGGCAGATGTCGCAGTGATGCAGGCTCCTCAGATGGAATACAGCGTCTTCAGCGATTATGAGGCAGCAAAGGATTACCTTTTTATCCGAGTTGCCAACAAAGAGGCAAACGCTGATGTGTTGGCAGGTATGCCGCACAAGGAAGTCGAGGATCTGGCAATTACCTATCATGTTCTGGTCAACCATGATCAGAACGGAATTGCGAGTGCTCCTGTAACGGATGACCTGCTGCGCCATTATGGAGTGACCGCAGAGCAGCTTCATGAAGACGCGATAGCGAACAGCCAGCGGATGCTCCCGGCGCAGCTGGATTCCATGCAGAACATGCTCTTTGGCATGATGACACCAGAAGCATCAGATACACTTCGGGATGAGCCGTATCCGGGTTCAACTATGCTGGTTCTGACGAACAACGTGCAGCTGAATGGCGCGGCGGCGCTCTTTTATCCGGGTGTGATGGATCAGGCAGCGGAACGGCTCGGAGGGAACTTTATTGTGCTTCCGTCTTCCACACATGAGGTCATTATGATTCCGGCTGATGGTATGACCGACTTCAGAAGCCTTGAGCAGATGGTGAAAGACATCAATCGCTCTCAGGTCGCTCCGGAGGAACGCCTATCAGATCATGTCTATCATTACGACGCGCAGGAGCGCCTGTTTGAACGTGCGGATCGGCATGAGATGCGTAAGGAACTGGAGAACCGACCGCAAGAGAAGGCTTCGATCCTGAAGCGGCTTGCAGAGAAGAAGGAAGAAGCCAAGATGCTCAATGACAAAAGGCCTACGCATCATAACAGGTCTTCAGAACTGGATCTGTGATATGGAGGTGTGGAATGCAGGATAAGAAAAACGACGCGCGTAGACGTGCTCTCAAGCGGCTCTCTGACTATTGTATTTTGCTCTTTCTGTCGGGATACGGAGAAGACAAAAAGGACAAGCCGCCAAAGCAAAAAGGCAGCATGGCTCTTGGAACTGGCGGCGGGTGTTTGCTGTGAGCCTGAGCAGATACGAGCGTGAGACTATCATCAATTTCAACGAGGAAGAGAAAACTGCGGATGTGTACACACACAGTCCGGCGCTCAAACAGAGGCTGAAAATGATGGCGGCAAAGTATCCAGAGGACGTTCAAATGATCCGAAAGAACGGAGCCGGAGGGATCACGTATCGCGTAGCAAAACGGCTGATCCATATCAGCCTGCCGAAATCCGCTGACTGGAAAGCGTCCAGAAGCGCAAAGGCTAAAGAAGCCAATTACGCCTCCCATTTTAAGACGCAAAAAAGCCAGTAAACACTGAAAAACAGAAACACGAAACTGAAGGCAGGGGCAAGGTGTCAAGGCTTTGTCCCTGCCTTCACTATGCCAGTAAGTACTGGAGAAAGGAGTACAGATGCCCGATAACAAACAATACCAGCGGGTCAAAGAAATCACTGACCAGCTGGAGCAAGGTATTCAGGACTTGTTCAATTCAGAGCAGTATATGACTTGGCTGCGGACGATGAGCAGGTTCCATGATTACAGCCTGAATAACACGCTGCTGATCGCCTTCCAGAGGCCGGACGCAACGCTTGTTGCCGGTTATACGGCATGGCAGAAGCAGTTTGGCCGTCAAGTCCAAAAAGGCGAAAAGGCCATTCATATCATTGCGCCTACGCCCTATAAGGAGCAGGTCGAGATGGAAAAGATAGACCCAGCTACGCAGAAGCCGGTGCTGGATGCAGACGGCAATCCCGTGATGGAAACTCAGGAAGTGCTGCGTCCTGCCTTCAAGGTAGTCAACGTCTTTGATGTATCTCAGACCGAGGGTCGAGAGCTTCCGACAATCGGCGTTGATGAACTGACCGGAGACGTGGAGCGATATGAGATGTTCTTTGAAGCCCTGAAAAGAACATGCCCGGTTCCGATGGAATTTGAGCAGATCCAAGGAGGTGCTAAGGGCTATTACCACCAGCTTGAACGCCGCATTGCCCTACAGGAAGGCATGAGCCAGCTGCAAACGATCAAAACGGCCATTCATGAGATGGCACATCAAAAGCTCCATGCGATTGCTCCGGATCAGAAAACTTCTGAGATGCCTCAGCAAAGCAGAAACAGCAAAGAGGTCGAAGCGGAGTCTGTAGCCTATACCGTCTGTCAGCATTTTGGGATCGACAGCTCTGACTATAGCTTCGCATATATCGCCGGATGGTCTCATGGTAAGGATACCCCTGAGCTGAAGGCCTCCCTTCAGACAATCCGGAAGGCTGCTTCTGAGATGATCACGGAGATTGAAGGTCATATGCGTGAGCTGGAGAAGGAGCAGCAGAAGGAACGTCCTGATCCAGAGCAGGAAGAATCCAAGGAAGCTACCTTTATGACGGAGGATAAGAGCTATCTTGAGATCCACCTGACGGATACCGGCGAGTGGGATTACACCCTTTACGATGCCGCATTTCAGGAAGTGGATGGCGGTCGTTTCGGAGAAGGTCGAAGCTTGACCATCAAGGAAGCCTGCGACGAGCTGTTGGCCGAGTATGGCCTGAGCACATCCAATGTGAAGGAGCTTACCGGTCTTGAGACCTCCATTGCGGACATCCACGATCAGATTTACGGCAATCCGGACTTTTCTCCGGAACAGGTTGCCTACATGGTCGAAGTCGCGCAAATGGGGTATGACCTGAAAGCCTTTTGGGTACACGGCAAGCCTATGGATCTGACCGAGTATCCCATCAGTGCAGAGGATATCGCTGAAATCAAGTATCAGTTTGAAGCCGGAGGCATTCCGAAGATGCTCTACACGAAGGAACAGTGGCAGCAGATCCAGTTTGGATTTGAACAGCGGTTGGACTTTAATGTTTTTGCCCATCCAGAGTATTCCCCGCAGCAGATGGCTATGCTCCAGCGAGGCCTGATTGCTGAAGAGAAAGGCTATATCACACGCGAAGAACTGCTTCAGATTGCTGATCCCTCTATGCCTGCGGATATCATGAAGCAGGCAATGCAGGAGGTTTTCAGAGCACATACTGCGGAACGCGCCGCTGTCATGGCTCCGGACGCCGGTCTTCAGGAGAGCGGTCTTTATCGCTATTACTCTACGCAAAGGCCGATTGCACCGGGTACATTCCCGAAGGAGCAGAACGCGCCTGTCAACATAGTGAATTTTGATATGCGGTCTGCTGTGGAAGGCGGTCAAATGCAGGCGTGGGGCTATTTGGAGTATCCGAAGCCTCTGACGCAAAAACAGGCTGCGGACTACGAGTTGAGGCCAGCTGGTCGGAGCCATACAAAGGAAACTTCCCGTTCTGAGCAAGGTGGCAAAAAGAAATCCATCTTGCAGGATCTGCACGAGAAGCAGGCCATGCTGGAGCGTCAGAAGAAGGCAGCAACACAAACGCATAAAAAGAGTAAGGAGATGGATCTTTCATGAAATTGAACGTAGAAGAAATGAACCTGTTATTCCTGTTCGATACATCTTCCAGAGAGGCGGCTATTCAGGACATCCTGAGCCGCCTTCCTTTTGTGGAGGATGCGGAACTGGAGGATATCTGTGAACAGACTGTTCTGAAGCTGGAGCAGATGACTGACGAAGAGTTCTCTGCCCTTGACTTCAGCGTGTACAAGGAGGATGACGATGAGTGATTTTGAATTACAGGCATTCGTAACGAACCTTGGCAAGTATAACGAGGGTGAGCTTGTCGGTGAATGGGTCAGCTTTCCGGTCACGCCTGAAGAGATGAGAGCCGTACTGGATCGCATCGGCATTGGGCATCCGGATGATTTCGGAGTGCCGTATGAGGAGGTATTCATCACAGATTACGATACTGACCTTTATGGAGTATCTGGAGAGCTTGGCGAATATGAAAGCCTTGATAAGCTCAATTATCTGGCCTCCCGCCTTGAAGAGCTGAGTCCTGATGAGTTGGAAAAGTACAAAGCGATACTGGAAAGCGCGGATATTCCGGAAAGCGGGATCGATGGCCTGATAAATCTGACCTTTAATCTGGATCGCTACGATATCTACCCCGACATTTCGGACGAGGAAGATCTTGGCCGGTACTACGTCGAGGAGAGCGGTATTTATGACACGAAGGCAATGGGTGCTCTCGCAAACTACATTGATTATGAGGCCTTTGGCCGGGACATTGCGCTGGACGAGGGCGGTCATTTCACGGATCACGGCTATATCCGGGATGACTACTCCAGCTGGGAATACGAGTTTGACGGTGAGCTGGAAAGCATTCCAGCTGAATATCGTTTGAGCGGTTCCGGCGAAATGCTGGAGGAGCCGGACGAGAGCCTTCTAATGGCAATGGAAGCTGCCGGATATCAATATGATGCGATAGAAAGCTCCAAAGGCAATCTCCGCTTCATCGGTGAAGCAGGCGCTGTGATGCAGATGGAAAGCTGGGACGAGGCAAGAGAATGGTTGGAAGGAGTCGTTTTTGACGATCCCGAAGTGGCCGAAAATGTCCATAATCTATTGCATCCGGAAAAGCCTGCTGAGATGACTGTGCTGGTTGTCGAACCCATGAAGGAGCCGCGAGTGGTGACAATGCCTACTGGCCTTGAAGCGCTTCAAAAGGCCGTTGGAGGCTACATTGAGGCGGTCTATCCTTTTGACGATCCCGTGGCTCTGATTTGTAATGAGGAAGGCAAGTTCGCAGGCCTTGAATTGAATCGCGGCCTCTATGATGACAAAGGGAAGCTCTACGATATCCTTGCAGGTACTTTCCTTGTGACCGGTCTGACTGAGGATAACTTTGGTTCTCTATCTCCGGAACTGATCGAGAAGTATACCGATATGTACCGGACTCCGCAGATGTTTATTCGCGTCAATGGTGAACTTATGGCCGTTCCGGTTAAAGAAGCCGGAAAAGAAAAAGCCGATGCTCTTGCAGCGGAGATCGTAGACTTGTTTGCAAAGAACGGCTTTGACGGCTATTACGATGAACCGGCTGATGTGCTCAGCCAGAGAGCAGCGAGTGTGTCTATGCTGATTCAGTCTGGTAACGACTTCCCTGTGAGGAACATGCTGCTTGAGGTTGCAAAGAGCAATACGGAATTCTCCAGAGAAAGCCTTGAGGCTGTAAAAAAGCTGGATGCTTTTTATCAGGAACAGCAGGTTCCGCGTTTCTCACTGTATCAGATCGAATGGAACAATCCTTCTGCCCGTCATCTGGCCTATGCGTCTCATAAGGAGTTGGAACAGCAGGGGCAGGCAGTGGATAGCAGGAATTACACATTCGTCTACAGCGGGGCATTATCCCCCGGCGACTCGCTGGACAGCATCTATGAACGCTTTAACCTTCAGCATCCCGCTGATTTCAGAGGCCATTCCCTGAGCGTCAGTGATGTCATTGTTATTCACCAGAACGGGCAGGATCAGGCGTTCTATGTGGACAGCTTTGGGTTCAAGCAGGTTCCGGAGTTCTTCGCGCATAATCCGTTGGAGAAGGTTGAGGAACTACTGGAGGATGATTACGGCATGATCGACGGAATTATCAATAACGGAGATCGGCGCAAGGAACAGGAGCAGGATAAAAAACCTTCCATTCTTGAAAAGCTTCAGGAGAAAAAAGAAGAAGCCGCTCGGCTTCATGAAGAAGCGGCAAAGCAGCCTCGAAAACGCAGTCAGGATCTTGACCTGAGCTAACACAATGCCCGGTGCGGGTTGTCAGTGAACTGGCAGCCTGCACCGGGCGCTTTTTGTTTTATCCCAACAAACGGGAATTTGCCTATTAGTACGCAATGCTTCTTAGAACTTTGTTGTCACCGTCTGCCACTACTTCAATCAGTGGATTATTGCTTCGCTGGCAGGAGAAGTATTGCCTTGCATAAGCAAAGGCGGAATCAATGTCATTCCTCTCAATCGCTTCTGATGCAAGATTATAAAACGATTGGTCATAACGACGTATACGGCTTTCTTCGACCTCTACTTCCAACAGAACCACCTGTTCCTTTGTAAACAAGCCATTGGAAAGGCAATCGTCCTGTGCATAATCCAGAGCTTCCTGCTCACTTTCGCAATAATAGACACAGCGCAGTCGTGAAGTATCGTTTGGGAACTCGGTCTCCCTTACATATTCAAAAATACCCTCGACAGCATCCTTCTGATAGTTTTCGTACTTTCTCAGGCCCAAAGCTTTTACTTCACGACTCATATACATAGTCGCAAAGAAAACTGCTTTAAAAACCTCTCTGGATTCTCGTAGTGCAAGAATATAAGGTTCTGCAAACTGATAGTTGTTCTTATAATCATTCGTAAGATGCTTTGCACCTTGATAGGAGTCAACTGAGTAATGGTAAAGTTTCACGTTTGTCATTCCCTTCGTCTATGCTGTAAAACTGCGATTAGTTGCTTCAACTCGTTATTGATTTTGTTTTCTCAAGATGAAATCCAGATTGAACGGCAGACCTTCTACCTTGTTCTCATGCGCAGACATGTCAAGCGTCAGGCCAGCTTTTTCAGCAGCCTCGAACAGAGCAAAGTGAACGTCAAAGAGATCCATAAATTCAAAGTCTTCCAAGTTGTATCCGGCAACTTGCATCAGCT
>JBMNOA010000010.1:0-45486 GCA_050942825.1 Bacillota bacterium | reverse complement strand
CATCGGATATGATGCACCGGGTTGGCTAAAAAATCAACAGCGAGACTTTTCAGTTGAATAGTAGTATAACTGACTTGTACCCCGAAAAAGTAGTACACTTTAAATGAGAAAAAAGAGTTGATAAAAACTTCTTATATATTCATCTAATAAGATAAACCCACAAGCTGAACTTTGTTTGCTGTTTATTTAGATAAGAAAACAGATAATAAGATATCGCCGGAAATACATGCTTATACAGGCAGAGATTACCGGCGATAATAATAGATAAATTATTAATTAATGCGGAATGCTCGGGACGCTTGCTAAAGCCGTAAATTCTAATTCGGACTAGAGTTCTAATGGGTCTTGCCTTAGGTTTAGAGGCCTCAATTGAATAGTAAAAAAGCATTTGAAAAAAAATGGAAAATATTGAACATTATATTTAAGATATCTCTATAGGCTGTCACTGATTTTTATAGGTTTAGGCTGTTTTTTCTAATTAGTACCGATTAGAAAAGTAGGCTTTTATTTTTTCTTTAATAAATCTATTTCATATTTGAATATGGAAATTTATATATATGGAATTGTACATACAAAACTTTTTTATTATTTCATGGATCGATATGTTTTTGTTATATAAATAATTAAAGGTCCTTGAAAAAATTATTAAGGAGGGAATTTAAATGAGTATCAAATCTAAGGCAGTTAAATTACTAGGATTCTTTATCATAATTTCAATTCTTTTGTGCTTTGCAAGTACCGCTAGTGCTAACCAAGAATTTGTGCTTTACAAAATTACTTACCATTGCAACTATACTCCTGCTGTACCAAATATTGAAGATGCTAAATATAATGTTCTTAATTTTACAGTAAAAGATGTTGGCACCGATCCTGGAGAATGTAATTTTAAACATCCAATGATGACATATATCTTTCAAGGCTGGAGTACTACTCCAGATGATGATACGTAGAATATGCTCCTGGGGATTCCTTTACTTTTTCTGGATCGGATACAAACCTAAATCTCTATGCAATATGGAAACCAATGCAGTTGGAAATTCCCATGACCTACACATTGCAATATTATACTAATTATCCTACTGGTTCAATGATAGTATCTACCGTCCACGAAGAATCTTATTTAGTTGGTGCTACAGTCTCCGCCAGACCTGCTAGCACTTATGCTAATAGTGATGGAACTAAAACCATAGATGGAGTTGTCTATGAATTTGCCGGATGGAGTCTTACCCCAAGTGGAGGTGTAGAATATTATCCCGGTGAATCCTTTAAAATGCCGGCGAAAAATTTAAAACTTTATGGTGTTTGGACAACGAAACCTGTTTTAAATAGACTTGACCATTTTGCCTATATGCAAGGGTATCCGGATGGAACTTTCGGTCCTACACGAAATATGTTGCGGTCAGAGGCAGTTGTAATGTTTTCACGCCTTTTAACAAACAAGATGAACGAATCAATGACGTATACGACTACATATGTGGATGTTCCTACAGGGCACTGGTTTTCTAATCAAATCGGTTACATGCAGCAAAAAGGTGTATTATCTACCTTACCTCCATATTTCCGTCCTAATGATCCAATAACTCGAGCTGAGTTTGCGGACTTGGCTTGTGGTTTCGAAAACTTAACTAGCGGAGCACCTAACTCATTCATTGATGTTCCAAGCAATCATCCTTACTATGATGAAATCAATTATGCTGTTGCTAGAGGCTGGTTGACCGGATATCCAGATGGAACATTTCGTCCAAATGATCCTATCCAAAGAGCAGAAGTAATTGCCATTGTTAACCGTGTATTAGAAAGATATCCGGATCAAGCTTATATTAATACTCATACCTCGATGATAAAAAAATATACTGATCTAATACCCACATATTGGGCCTATTATTTGATCATGGAGGCCTCGAATGGGCATAATTATAATAAAATTGGGACGACTGAAACTTGGACCTCACTAAAATAATGATACAATAAATACAAAAAGAATATAAAGTCAAAGGTATATAAATCAAAAGTATATTAATCTCTCTAATTATTTAGTATAATATACTGTCTTGCAATAGAGTTTATTTTAAGCGCTTAGTTGAAAACTAAGCGCCTTTTTCAACTAGAGAGCATTTTTTAACATAAAAGAGGTAATATTTTGTAAAACAAAATAAAATATTGACAAAAAGATAATAAGTAGTTATATTTAATAAAGTATATAAAAATATCATAATATCATTCAAAGGCCTTGACGGAGAGAGTATGTTTCAGCCAAACGTTTCAGAGAGCCGGGGAAAGGTGCAAGCCGGTACAAGTAGACTGAATCAGAAAATCACTCCCGAGCTGCGGACCGAACGATAATCATATTTAAGTAGGCTCCGACGGTATCCCCCGTGATAGGGAAAGCATATGATGGTACGCTTATTTATGGGTGGTATAACGAATGGCTTATAAGCTTTCGTCCCTTTGCGGAACGGGAGCTTTTTTATATTAGTCAAATGATGGGAGGAAAAGTAATGGTGACCAACGATATGGTAGAGATTCGCTGGCACGGCCGAGGCGGGCAAGGAGCTAAAATGGCTTGTATGCTGCTGGCAGAAGTAGCTGGTCTGGAAGGGAAATTTGTGCAGGGATTCCCGGAATATGGACCGGAACGTATGGGTGCCCCTATTACAGCTTATAATCGCATCAGCGAAAAACGCTGTACTATCCATTCAAATATTTATTATCCAAACTATGTGGTCGTTTTGGATGAAACTCTGCTGGATAGTGTGGATGTTGCTGAAGGGCTGCAAGAGGGCGGTGCAATAATTATTAACACTCCTAGTTCCCCTCAAGAGGTGCGCCCTAAACTGCGAGGCTGGAACGGAAAAGTATGTACTATAGATGGCCGCCGCATTTCTGAACAGTTTTTGGGCAGAAATTTCCCTAATACTCCATTACTAGCTGCCGTTATTAAGGTGAGCGGTGCTTTGGATATTGAGCGTTTTTTGGCGGATATTGAAGATTCTTTTAAACATAAATTTGCTTCCAAGCCCCAGGTTATCGAGGGGAACATGGCAACTTTAAATAAATCCCTGGAGGAGGTGCAGGAAGGATGATTCGTGCAAAGGATATCAACGAACATACACCCTGGCAGGACTTGACGCCCGGCGGAGAGATTTACGAACCGGGAACTGCACGTGAATTTAATACCGGTGCTTGGCGAACCGACACACCTGTTTTTCACTCTCAGGCTTGTAAACACTGCATGATTTGTGTTCCATTCTGCCCGGACAGCTCTATCCCAGTAAAGGATGGAAAACGGCTGGAATTTGATTATATGCACTGCAAAGGATGCGGCATTTGTGAGCAGGTATGTCCCTTCTTGGCGATAACAATGGTTACAGGAGGTGAGCCCGAATGAAAAATTGTATTTCCGGTAATGAGGCTGTTGCTTATGCCATGAAGCAAATAAATCCCGATGTGATGGGAGCCTTCCCGATCACGCCCTCCACGGAAATCCCCGAATATTTTGCCCAATACGTAGCTAATGGCGAGGTAAATACCGAATATGTAACGGTGGAATCCGAGCATAGTTCGATGTCCGTATGCGTTGCTGCACAAGCCGCGGGAGCAAGATCAGTCTGTGCTACTTCGTCCTGTGGCCTGGCGCTCATGTATGAAATATTGTACATAGCTGCTTCCTGCCGCCTGCCTGTCACACTGGCTTGTGTCAATCGCGCCCTTTCGGGTCCGATTAACATAAACCACGATTACTCCGATTCTATGGGTGCCCGTGATACCGGTTGGATCCAGATTTATGCGGAAAATAATCAAGAAGCATATGATAATTTTATTATGGCCATGCCTATCGGTGAGAATCCGAGCGTACGTTTACCGGTAATGATCTGTTTGGATGGCTTCATTACCAGTCACGCTGTGGAGAATATGGAGTTTTTAGAGACTGATGTCGTGCGTAATTTTGTGGGAGAATATAACCCACAACATTATTTATTAAAAAAAGAAAATCCGCTGGCGGTAGGGCCATATGATATAAGTGCTTATTATATGGAACATAAAGTCCTAGAGGCTGAGGCCATGAAGGCAGCTAAGGTACGTATTTTGCAAGTAGCTGCAGAATTTGAAAAAATTTCCGGTAGACACTATGGCTTACTTGAAGAATATCGAATGGAGGATGCAGAACTTGCTTTGGTATTAATCGGATCAAGTGTCGGAACTGCCAAAGCAGCAATCGATAAGCTGAGGGAAGAAGGAGTAAAGGCTGGTCTTATTAAAATCAGAGTCTTCCGTCCTTTCCCCGGCGAGGAACTGGCACGGGCTCTGGCCAATACTAAGTCTGTAGCCGTCATGGATAAGTCCGAAGGATTTTCCGCAAACGGAGGGCCTTTGTTTGCTGAGACTCGCAGTGCTTTGTATGATCTCAAGCAACGCCCCTATTTGATCGATATTGTTTATGGTTTAGGCGGACGTGATTTAAAGACCGAAGATGTTGAATATGTGTTTAGCCGGTTGGCGGATATTGCTGTGACCGGGGAGACTGGGCCAGTATATACACATTTAGGGCAGAGACAAAGGAGGAAATAAGATGAGCATAGTATATGACCTAAAACGAGAAGTAGAAAAGCCTGCACGTCTTACTGGTGGGCATCGTCTCTGTGCCGGTTGCGGTGCCGGTATTGTGGTATCGGGGGTACTGCGCGCTTTGGAAAAAGAGGACAGGGCAGTAGTGGTCAATGCCACCGGTTGCTTGGAAGTCTCCACCTTTATGTATCCTTATACAGCCTATACAGACAGCTATATTCATTCTGCTTTTGAGAATGCCGCTGCTACCTGTTCTGGTGTGGAGGCAGCATATAATGCCTTGAAACGTCGTGGCAAAGTAGAAGGTACCGTTAAATTCATCACTTTCGCCGGTGATGGCGGCACTTATGATATCGGTTTTCAATCCCTGTCGGGTGCTATGGAACGTGGTCATGACATGGTATATGTTTGTTACGATAACGAGGCTTATATGAATACTGGCATCCAACGTTCATCTGCAACGCCTCGCTTTACCCGCACTACTACTACGGCTGTAGGTTCTGCACAGCAGGGTAAAAAGGAACATAAAAAGGATTTGACTGAGATTTTGGTGGCACATAATATCCCTTATGTAGCCCAGACTGCCCCCATAGGTAATTTTAAAGATTTGCATACCAAGTCTCATAAGGCTATTTATACACAAGGACCGTGCTTTTTGAATGTATTGTCTCCGTGTCCCCGTGGTTGGGACTACCCTATGGCTAAGCTGGCAGAAATCGTCAGGCTTGCAGTAAATACCTGTGCTTGGCCCCTTTACGAAGTAGAAGAGGGGGTATGGCGTCTCAGTTATATGCCAAAGAAAAAGCTGCCTGTGGTAGAATTTCTCCGCATTCAGGGCAGATTCAAACACTTGTTCCAGAAAGGTAATGAGTGGATGATTGAAGAAGTGCAGCAATATGTAGATCAAAAATGGGAGCAATTGCTGGAACGTACCGGTGCTTAAAATCTGCTTAACAAATACGCCAAATATGGTATGATATTGTTAAAAGGAGGTTTTGTCTATGGAATCAATATTTACCAATGAGGCCATTTTATCCTGGCTTCAGTATTTTGCAGCCAACGTTGAAATCAACCTGACAAAACTGAAGATACTTGATATCACCGGTAAGAATAAAAACCTAATTCCGGCCATAATGAGTAACCAAGCTGTACTGGTCTTTACTGATGCCGGACATCCTGATATCTTCTATGAAATGTGGAATGCAGAACTAGGGGATTGCGATATCTGGTATAATGAGGGCTCAGAACCATTAGGCCAGATCAAGCACGACAAGCTTTCATATATGATTGACCGTGGTATCAATGCCTCTGCAGCCATGCTAATAGTTAATCCTAATGCTGCCACCAATTATCAAATAGGTATAGAAAACAGCCGTTTTTCTAAAGGCTCCGTTCAGTATTGTTGCCGTGAAGTACGGGCAATTATCATGAATAAACTCAATTTGGGTGATCAAGATAATATATGTATAATCTCAGGTGAGAGTATAGCGGTAGAGGCTGCCATGATCGCTACCGAAGGTAATGTCATTGCTGTGGAATACGACAGTAGGGACCGCCATACCATGAAAGAAAATACAGTTCAATTTGGACTGAACAATGTAACAATCGTTGAATCTGTTGATGCACTGCTAGATGGTAGTCTTGATGAGCAGTTGGTGCCCGACATAGCTTTTATCGTGGCATCCCCCAGGATCAGCAATGAAATAAAAACCCTGTTGACCATTAATCCTCACATGGATTTTGTCATCTACACCCTGGATTTTGAAATTCTGGCAGCACTCCCCACTTTGTTTAGAGAAAACGGCTTGGAGCGCACAGAAGTAATACATATACAGGTATCACGCGTCAACAGCAAAAATTTGACGGTGCCATTTCCTGCTCCTTGGTTAATCTCTGGCAAGAGCATCAAAACCGCTCAATAAAAATTACAGTTTGTATTGCCAAACACCCCCTATATTAGGGGGTGTTCATTTTTTGTAAAAATTCTGTTATTTTGAGGGATTTCATTTCTTTATTAGAAGTTTATATATTTAATTTAGGGTCATAATAATATTCATAATTCCATAAGTTTGGAGAGAAAGTTTTTGGCAAGGAAAGATAAAGGCTTATCCGCAAGGCATATTATTGTTATGGCTTTAGCTAACGTTATAGGTGCATCGTTTTTCCTCGGATCTTCGGTAGCAATTCAAGCCTCAGGTCCTTCTGTTTTATTAGCCTATGTGTTTGGCGGTATTTTGGTTTATATTATACTTTTTGCTATGTCTGAGATGACCGTAGCTAATCCAAATGCCGGATCATTTCATATTTTTGTCTCCAAGACCTTTGGACAGGGTACCGGCTTTGTTGTCGGATGGGTTTATTGGACAGGTATCGTTCTTGCGATGTCCAGTGAAGCGGCAGCTGTAGCTATTCTGGTGCGTGAATGGATGCCCCATATATCAATGGCCTTACTGGCAAGTATAATAATTATTGTTGTTACCTTGCTTAATTTGTTAGGAATGGATAGATTAAGTAAACTTGTGGGCGGTTTAGTTTCGATTAAGTTATTGGCACTCTTTTTATTTATTATCATAGCAGTTCTATTAATTTTTGGTTTGTTTCCGGGAAAGCCTGCACTTGGCATAGGAGCTTTGGCTGATGAATCTTTTATGCCGGGTGGTATTATGTCACTGGCGGGAAGTATGTTAATAGTATTATTTGCATATGCGGGTTTTGAAGTAATAGTATTTACCGCTTCTGAAGCAAAAGATCCCGACAAAACAATTCCCAAAGCGATCGGTTATACAGTTTTATGCCTGATAGGTTTATATATCCTTACCTTCGCAGTGATTTTACCGCTAGTTCCTACAGCATTAATAACCGAAGATAACAGCCCAATCGTAACTGCCCTTAATCAACAAGGAATCAGATGGGCCGGAACGGCAATCAATATAGTACTTATTGCGGCAATTCTTTCGACAATGGTGGCTGCCATGTTTGGCCTAGGTAGAATGATACGGACGCTTTGCAATGGAGGTCTTGCACCGAGTTGGTTGAGAGACAATAAGAAAGTACCCTATAAAGGCATAATATTTTCTGGTCTGGCAATGCTTTTTAGCTTAGGTATCGGATTATTACTTCCAAGAGTATATTTGTTTTTAGTAAGCTCAGGGGCTTTTGCGATGCTATTTACCTATGCTGCCATAATGGCTACTCATATAAAATTTCGTAAAATTAATGGCTGTCCTCCCTCTGGAAAATGTCAGTTATGGGGTTACCCATATACTTCTATATTTGTGCTGATATTCCTAGTGATTGCCATAATAAGCATGCCGTCTATTTCCGGACAGGAGTCGGGGCTTGTTATGGGTATAATCATAGTCGCTTTTTATTCAATATGCTATTTGATCTTTAAATTTCATACTAAAATAAAGAAAAACAGAAGAAGTAATCTGTATGAAGCAGAATTGTCTACGGAACTTTCTTCAGAGCTTACCGCTATTGATAAACATAATCATAAAACTGATAGAGAAAAATAAATATAAATATTAAATAATTTATAACCTTTATCGACTATTTGATTATTGTGTCAAATAATAAATAACAGGCCTCATAATCTGGCGGCCTGTTTTTGTTACTCAAAAAATCTTGGATGTCGAGTATCTGCAATAATCTTAGCCTAGAGAAAATCAAGCAATAAATCTGTTAAGCCTCCGAGGTTAACCTAAGCTCCTCTTGGGCTACTAATTCCTCCCAGGCCTTCGTATTTTTGTAGCACCCTGGATCAGGAGCCATAAAATCCTGGAAGTAGCCGTATGCTCTGGCTCGGCAGCCGCCGCACATACTGCGGTTATCACAGCTACCACAGTGTTCTTGCAATTCTGAGCGATCACGCAATCTTTTCATAACCTGGGAATTATGCCAGATATCTTCGAGACGCTCTTTTCGTAAATCACCTACTGTAATCGGCATAAATACGCAGGGAGTTACTTTTCCATTTGGTTGAATGGCACAATATAAACGCCCAGAGCCACAGCCACCAATATAATCGGCCAGCATTTTTGCATGCTCTCCTTTAGTAAAACCGTAGTGACAATTAATAATAGAGTTTTTGCTATCTTGTTGATAACAATAACGACCGTATTGAGGACAAGTCGAGAAAGTATGTACTTCATTTTCGAGAAAATAATCATAAAGGATTTGCAGCATCTCTTCACGCATAGCCGGAGTAAGATCATCTTCTATAATAGCTTTTCCGCGGCCAACGGGTATAAAATTAAAAGAATAGAAAGAATTGACTTTTAAATCCTTAGATAGTTTGATAAGTTCATGCAGTTCATAAAAATTTTTGCGTGTTACTGTGGTTGCCATCCCCACTAGCAGTCCATCTGTTTCTACACAATTTTTTATTCCTGCTATTGAACGTTCCCAATAACCCAAGCCGCCGCGGAACTCATCGTGAACTTTAGCATTAGCGCTGTCTACGCTGATTTCTACATAATTTACACCTACTTCTTTTAGACGTTCCGCTACTTCTTTGGTGATCAAGGTTCCGTTAGTGGCCACCGAGATATGGATGCCTTTTTTATTAGCGTATTCAGCTACTGGCCAAAAATCTTTATGCATTAAGGGTTCTCCTCCCGAGAAGGCCAGTGAAGCTACATCATTGTAAGCTAATTGATCAATAATTTTGAGGCGTTCTTCTAGAACAAGTTCATCAGGAAGTATGCGATTAGCATTTTGATAGCAATGTTTACACGACAGATTACAAGCATTGGTGAAGTTCCACACCACAAGCAAGGGGGCGGAAAAACGTTGAGGTGTGCTTAATCCCAGTTCGCATACGCTACGAGCGACATTGGTTATTGCCCGGCGATAAAAACGTTTGGCATATATTTCATTTTTTAATCTATCTTTATCTTCTTTTAAAAAGTAAGGAATAAATGAGATGAAGATATGATAAGGTAAATATTTCAATTTTAGTTTTCCTTGTCCTGCATATGCGGCAAACACCTGATCAATAAGCGATTCACCGGTATCATTTTTTTTAGACAATTTTTTTAAATGCCATTGTACAAAAGAACTACCTAAAAACTTACGAACTTGCTCTGCCTTGATCAAGATAAGCACCTCCTATAAAATTGTATTTCTTTAAAGAGCCGCATAAATATATGCTTATTCCATTACTTTAAGAAATAATTAATAGGATTAATAAATTGTTACCTATCAGATAAATAATATTTGGTAAGTAAATAGCCGTAAGACGATTTGATGCTGAATCTTCGAACATTTCTGAATCTTTTATATAAAAGTATAACTTTTAATTCAATTTGTCAAGAAAACAACTCCCAAATTGTTTGTACCTAGAGATAATTTTTACTTTTAAATATATGCAAGAATTGATTTAAATATCAGATAGTATGTGAATGATGTTTTAAGTCTTTCTAAATTTTTAAAATACTATGTTCTTCTTCAGCTAAGGCAAAATATAGTCAAGGATGCTACTCTTCATAAACCGCTAGCTCAAGCCTTATCCGAGAGGTTAAGTACTCTTTTCTAAATGGATGTACAACTAAGCTGAAATATCGATAAATTTTTATCTACAAAGTATAAATTTATGTTATATTTAAAGGAACTTTTTGGTATAGGTTATGTCTAATGTAAATAAAGAATTAGTAATACATACTATAACAGAAAGGGATGATAGTTTATGAACAAGCGGATTTTATTATTATCAGTACTTGTTATCGCTATTTCACTTGCTACTTGTGGTAGTGCTATAGCTATGGAAGCAAATGAAACACTGCCCGATGGAATATTTCTGCATACGGAAAGCCCCCTGATACTTTCTAATAACCAGATCAAGGCATTAGATCCCGAAAACCTAGATGTAGCAGCTACTGTAGTAAAATCGCGCACATTAATACCGTTGCGGGCCATATCCGAATACTTTGGTGCTTCTGTCTCCTATGATAAAGCTGCTAACAGAGCAATTGTTAAATATCAAGACAAGCAATATATTTTCCCTATCAATGAGCCAAAATATATTGTAGCTGGTCAGCCAGCAAAGATAGTAAAATTGGATACCAAATCACTGATTCTCAACAATAGAATCATGCTTCCCTTTCGTGTCATAAGTGAAGATATTCTAGGGAAAAAAGTTTCCTATCACAACGGAGTAATTGCTATTGCTGACCAAACCATCGATCTTTCTCAGCAGCCGGAGCTAATAAATAAAGTGAAGGAAAAAATTGGCACAGCTGTAAAAGTAAACAGTAAGGCTGAGTTGCGCAAGGCTTTTAGCGAATCTTTACAATGGCGAAATGATGTAGCTACCGATTCATTAGATAAATCATCTACTGTGCAGGATAATCAGGCGGTAAAAGAGACTGCGGGCGGTTATGCTGAAACCAATGTACAAGTAGCAGGCATCGATGAGGCAGATATTATTAAAACAGACGGCAAATATATTTATCTATGTGCCAGTAACGCCATTCGCATCGTGCGTGCTGATGCAAACCATCTGAGCGAGGCTGCCACTATTCGGCTGCCGCTGACTAAATATGTGAACGAGATTTATGTGGATGGCAATCGCTTGGTAATTTTAGGTACAAAAACCGAATCAGGTAACGGCAATCGCCCCTTTGAAGAGGCTATAAGCTCCAAAATCATGCCAGAATATCACAAAAGTTTTAGTTTCATGGATATTTATGACATTAGCAATGCAGAAAAACCGGTTTTTCTGAAAAGCCATGAAATGCAGGGGAGCTACCAGTCGAGCCGTAAAAATAATGATATTGTCTACATGATTACCAGCAGCTATATCTACGGTGATGATATATTACCACTGATGAAGGATAGTGTGGCCGGTAATAAGGCAACTGCTATCAGTCTCAATGATGTCATGATCATGCCGAGACTTCCGGCATCAGGGTATTTGGTAGTTTCTGCCGTCAATATCAATAATAATCAAAAAACTGAGGTTGAGGCCATAGCAGCATCAGGTTATATTTTCTATATGAACAAATCATCGCTATATGTGGCCGGATCTGATTATAATGGAGCGACCTCGATTATTAAATTCCATCTCAATGGTACAAATGTAGGATATGCTGGTTCCGGTATGGTTAAGGGCGACATAATCAATCAGTTTGCCATGGATGAGCAAGATGGTTATTTACGGGTTGCTACATCTACCTGGGAAAACGGTAATTACTTATATGTGCTGGATGATTCACTTAATGTCTGCGGCTCTGTTGCAGGTTTTGCCAAAGGTGAACGAATCTATTCCGTACGTTATCTGGGCGATAAAGGATATATAGTGACTTTCAGGACCATTGACCCGCTGTTTGTTTTCGACCTTTCTAACCCTAAGGAACCCAAAATAACAGGAGAATTGAAAGTGCCCGGTTTTAGCAGCTATCTACATCCGGTTGGAGAAGATCTGATCCTGGGAATTGGGCAGGAAACGGTTGATATCTATCAAAAGGATGCTAACGGTAAGGAAATCGTAGTCGGTACACGTACTGGGGGTATCAAATTTTCCCTCTTCGATGTATCTAATATGGGCAAACCACGAGAACTTGCTAACTATGTGTTGGGGACAACAGGCAGTTATGCCGAGGCCTTGAATAATCATAAGGCGGTAATGGTCGATAGTGAGTCCAAGAACTTAGCCATTGTCGGTTATATAACCACCGATGCCAAGAGCATGGAAGCTAAACAGCAAGCCATCATTATGAACTATGATCAGAAGAAGTTAAAGTTAAAAGGAACTCTGGAGGCACCTCCGGCTACTGCATACGGTAGTAACATTCCCTACGGCGGCAGAGTGCTTTATATCGATGATAAGCTTTTCTATATCCAGGATAATATGCTGGTATCATATAATTACAGCACATTGAATTTAATAGATAAACTAGAACTTCAATAATCCAACCAGGATCAAAAACCATTAAAAGCTCTCAGTCGAAAGGCTGAGTGCTTTTATTTTTGTTACTAAATTTCTACTATTTAATTTATGAAAAACATGATTTAAATAGAATTAAATAGTAATATAAATCCAATCATCCTTTAAAAACCCAAATATTATGGCGTGCAAAAAGGGAGTGGTTTCTAGCTCGTGTAGCAGCGGATATTCCAAATAATACCAAATGTTTTCTAAAAATTTTAAGGAACAAAATTATGGAAATAAAATACTTGACATCTTACATACAAAAGGTTAAAATGTCCTTAATATAAGTCAACTAAATATTTTTCGAACATGATGAAGGGAAGTCCTGGGTTTTTGTTAGAATAGAGAGCTGACGGTTGGTGCAAGTCAGTCTGACGGACTTAAGGATTCCGACCTGGAGTGGCCAATGATGAATTGTGACGGGTACGCCCGATAACGCGTATAAGAGTTGGCCTTTTAAAAGGCAACATGGGTGGCAACGCGGGAATAACCTCTCGTCCCTAATCGGATGAGAGGTTTTGTGTATTTATTTGTAAGATTATGAATTATGTAGCCAATTTATCCAGCATGTAACAGTCCTTCTGATACGGGGGATTAGCTTATGAAAGATCAAAATACTTCAAGGAGGAATAATTTATATGGCAAGAGTGTATAATTTTTCGGCAGGTCCTGCAATATTACCTGAAGAGGTGCTTGAAGAAGCTGCAGCAGAGATGTTAAATTATAACGACACAGGGATGTCCGTAATGGAAATGAGTCATAGGTCGGCAGCCTTTAAACAGATCGTTGAAGATGCGGAACAGGATTTGCGTGATTTAGTTAATATACCTGATAATTATAAGGTGCTGTTTTTACAAGGAGGGGGCTCGCAGCAATTTGCTATGATTCCCATGAACCTTATGAAAAACAGAATAGCCGATTACATCAACACCGGGCAATGGTCTAAAAAAGCCATTGCAGAAGCTAAAATATATGGCCAAGTCAATGTTATAGCTTCCTCTGAGGATAAAAATTTTTCCTATATTCCCGATGTCAAAAATCTGGAAATTTCTGCTGATGCAGACTATGTTTATATCTGCCACAATAACACTATCTATGGTACTAAATATAACGAGTTGCCGAGCACCGGGGACAAAATATTAGTAGCCGATATGTCTTCTGATTTCTTGTCTGAACCTATAGATGTCACAAAATATGGCTTGATTTTTGCTGGGGTGCAAAAAAATGTTGGCCCCGCCGGTGTGGTGATCGTTATTATTCATGAGGATCTAATCACAGATGATGTGCTGCCCGGTACGCCGACCATGTTCAAATATAAAATTCATGCTGATAATTCCTCGCTTTATAATACACCACCCTGTTATGGCATTTATATTTGCGGTAAAGTCTTTAGACTGGTGAAAAAATTGGGCGGCCTTGCGGCAATGAAGAAGAAAAATGAAGAAAAAGCGGCTCTTCTTTATAATTACCTTGATTCCAGTAAGTTGTTTAAAGGCACTGTTGAAAAAAAAGACCGTTCCCTCATGAATGTTCCCTTTATTACCGGTTCTGAGGATTTGGATGCAAAATTTGTTAAAGAAGCCAAATCTGCCGGATTAGAAAACTTAAAAGGACATAGAACTGTAGGTGGCATGAGAGCAAGCATTTATAATGCTATGCCGCTGTCAGGAGTTCAAGCATTAATAGATTTTATGAGAAAATTTGAAGCCGAAAATATAAAATAAAGCTGAGTAAAAATCTGAAATAAGGAGTAATGGTGATGTTTAATATAAAATGCTTTAATAATATTGCCCAAGTAGGCCTGGACCTACTGAAGGATAACTTTGAACAAGTAGAAAATTTTGAAATAGCTAATGGTGTACTTGTAAGAAGTGCCAATCTTCATGAATTAGAGTTATCTCCCACCTTGATGGCTATTGCCCGGGCGGGAGCGGGAGTGAATAATATACCTCTGGATAAATGCTCTGAACAAGGCATTGTAGTTTTTAATACCCCAGGTGCCAATGCCAATGGCGTTAAGGAGCTGGTGATCGCTTCTTTGATCATGGCCTCGCGCAATGTGATTGACGGTGTTAACTGGGTAAATACGGTTAAAGATGACCCCAATGTAGCAAAACTAGTGGAAAAAAACAAAGCCAGATTTGCAGGCACGGAAATCAAAGGTAAAAAGCTAGGTGTCATTGGCCTGGGTAGAATCGGAGTTCTGGTCGCTAATGCCGCCAATAAATTGCATATGGATGTATACGGCTTTGACCCATTTATCTCGGTAGATGCAGCTTGGAATCTTTCCAGATATATTAAACATGCTAGGACTCTGGAAGAGATTTTCAGAGAATGTGATTATATTACCGTGCACGCTCCTTCGACTGATGCGACCATGGGGATGTTTAATAAAGAAACTTTTGCGATCATGAAAGATGGTGTAAAAATCTTCAATTTCTCCAGAGATTCTCTGGTTGTTGATGATGATATGATCGAAGCCTTGGAATCGGGAAAAGTCAGCCATTATGTCACAGACTTCCCAATTGCCAAGACGGGACAGATGAAAAATGCTATTGTGATCCCTCATTTGGGAGCTTCCACTAAAGAGTCGGAAGAGAACTGTGCCATCATGGCAGCTAACCAATTGAAAGATTATCTGGAAAATGGCAACATTAAAAACTCAGTCAATTATCCCAACTGTAGTATGGGTATTTGTACCAGGGAAGGCCGTATAGCCATAAACCATCGCAATATTCCCAATATGCTTGGTCAATTCACCGCTATCTTAGCTAGTGAAAATATCAACATTTCTGATATGACTAACAAAAGCCGAGGAGACTACGCTTATACGTTGATCGATATTGAAACTACTGTAACTCCTGAGCTAATTAAAAAATTTGAAGCTAGTGATGGTGTATTGAAAGTTAGAGCAATCAAATAAGGAGGAGTTTTTTTGGCTACTATCAGACCATTTGCTGCCCTCAGACCAAGAAAAGATGTTGCTAATAAAGTGGCAGCACTGCCCTATGATGTATATAATCGTGAAGAAGCATTAGCAGAAGTGATAAAAGAACCTTTGTCGTTTTTGAAAGTGGATCGAGCAGAGACGCAGCTTGCCAAAGATATTAACCCCTATGATGAAGAGGTTTATGCCAAAGCCAGTGATACCCTGCAACAAATGATCACACAAGGGATTTTTATCAGAGAGACAAAGAAATGCTACTATGTCTATGAATTAACCATGAATGGCCGTTCACAAACTGGCCTGGTCGGTTGTGCAGCGATTGATGACTATCTTAATAATGTGATCAAAAAACATGAAAAAACCAGAGCGGATAAAGAAATCGATCGAATTAATCATGTTGATGCTTGTAATGCACAAACAGGGCCAATTTTTCTTGCTTATCGTTCTCAGGAGGTCATTAATAATGTTGTAGACCAAGTCAAGCAGAGAAATCCTTTATATGATTTTGTTGCTACTGATAATATTCGCCATACTGTTTGGCGTATTGACCGGGATAATGATATCGCGACTATCGCTGCGGCATTTAATAATATTGAAAATATATATATTGCCGATGGACATCACCGTGCAGCATCAGCTGTAAAGGTGGGCTTAAAAAGAAGAGCGAACAATCCGGATTATACAGGAGAAGAAGAATTTAATTATTTTCTCTCAGTGCTTTTCCCCCATAATGAATTGCTGATTATGGATTATAACCGCGTGATTAAGGATCTCAACGGCTATAGCAAAGAGGAATTCCTTAACAAGGTTGCCCAAGCCTTTGATATCGAGTTCAAAAGCAGCCAACCCTATAAACCGCAAGAAAAAGCAACTATTGGTATGTATTTAGAAGGACAATGGTACAAATTAACAGCCAAGGAGTGCATTCGTTCTACAGATCCGGTGGAAGGGCTTGATGTTTCACTGCTACAAAACAATGTACTGACGCCTATTCTGAATATTAAAGATATTCGTACCGATAAACGTATTGATTTTGTGGGTGGCATCAGAGGTCTCAAAGAACTGGAAAGAAGAGCTAATACTGATATGAAGTTAGCCTTTGCTATGTATCCGACCTCGATCGAAGAGCTGTTTGCTGTTTCCAATGCCCAGCAATTAATGCCACCGAAGTCTACATGGTTTGAGCCGAAGCTGAGAAGCGGATTATTCATTCATGAACTTAATTAAATACATTTAAAGCTATATAAAAAGCGCCCAGACTTGTATGTGTGGGCGCTTTTTATATAGCTAATGATGAATAAGTCTCAACAGCTATTTACTGGCAGTTTTTGCTATCTGAATATCAAATGGCAATTTTGCAAAAATATTGTAGTATTGGTAAGGGTTTGTTATAATATAGAAGCAAAAATAGAGTAATTTAAAACATACCTAAGATTCTTGATTTTATTATTTTGTATTCAAATTTTAGTGAAGAAATTTATATAATTTTTTATTTAAAAAGTTATGCGAGTTTAAATATACTTAAAGGAGCGTTATACTGTGGGAGGTTTATTTGGGGTTGTTTCAAAAAATGATTGTGTAATGGATGTTTACTTTGGTACGGATTATCATTCACACCTGGGAACCAGCAAGGCGGGTTTAGCAATTTGGGATGGCAGGTATTTCAATAGGTCAATTCACAATATTGAGAATACCCAGTTCAGAGCTAAGTTTGAATCAGAGCTTTCCAAACTGAAAGGTAACATGGGCATAGGTTGTATAAGTGATACCGATCCTCAGCCTTTAACAGTATGTTCACATCTGGGGGAATATGCGATCAGTACTGTAGGCAAGATCAATAATGTGGATGAAATAGTAAAAAGGGCATTATATAATAATGTGCATTTAATGGAAACCAACAAAGGTACTATTAATCCCACAGAGCTAGTATCTGTAATTATCGATCAAGAAAAATCGTTCAAGGATGGATTGTTAAAAGCTCAGGAATTGATCAATGGCTCTTGTACTATTTTACTTTTGACTCCACAAGGCATTTATGCTTCCCGGGATAAGCTGGGCAGAACTCCTTTGATAATTGGCAGAAAAGAGGACACTTTTTGCGTTTCCGTTGAGTCCTGTACTTTTGCTAATCTTGGATATAGCTTTGATTACGAACTTGGTCCGGGAGAAATAATCCTTCTTACCCCAGATGGTATAGAAAAGATTGTACCGCCCAGGGATGAAATGAAAATATGTTCTTTTTTATGGGTGTATTATGGATATCCGTCATCAACCTATGAAGGTATGAATGTTGAGATGATGCGTAACAGGAATGGTATGGCAATTGCCAAAAACGACGATATCGAAATAGATTTGGTATCTGGAATACCCGATTCGGGTGTCGGACATGCTATTGGCTACTCTAACCAATCCCAAAAGCCTTATGGGCGTCCTTTTATAAAATATACGCCAACTTGGGCGAGAAGTTTTATGCCACAGGATCAGGACATCAGAAATATTGTTGCTAAAATGAAGCTGATGCCTATTCCTGAGCTGGTAGCCGATAAACGACTGCTTTTTTGTGATGATTCGATCGTCCGTGGTACGCAATTAAGAGAAACCGTTGATCAGTTATTTAAATGTCAAGCCAAAGAAGTTCATATTCGCTCGGCTTGCCCACCATTGCTTTTTAATTGCAAATATTTGAATTTTTCTAATTCCCGTTCGGAAATGGATCTGGTAACAAGACAGGCTATCATTGAACTTGAGGGTAAAAAGCCCGATTCTTTTGATGAATATTGTGATCCAACAACTGAAAAGCATCATTGTATGGTAGATTGCATCAGGAAAAAGCTTAATTTTTCAACTCTCAAATTCCAAAATATCCATGATATGCTTGATGCTATTGGTATAGGGGCCAACAAACTTTGTACATATTGCTGGAATGGCAAAGAATAGTAAATATTGTAGTCGAGAGTCAATGATGAGACTAAGAAAAATAAAACCGCCTTTTAGGTGGTTTTATTTTCCAGCAATCTTTCCTAAAAAAATTTTTTACCAATTTTTACCACAATGTTGACACGAATTATAAAATACTGTATATTAAAAGCATAAGAAAATAATGGTAATAGTTCGGCAAAGCATATGAAAGTATGTGACGCAAAGCTATAGGGCCTAAATTCTTTTATGGAATATGGCAGCCAGTTGCCTCTAATAATAATGGATGGGAGTATATCCATGATATTTTTTAGAGTACATTTAAAAAATGAGTATAAAATAAGCCATTATTTATTAATATTGGATTAATTTTTTATAGCAATCCAAAATCTTTTTTGGGTTGCTATTTGTTGTGCCCAAAACACATATTAAAAAATAAATACTTAAGAAAAGAGGTCGGATATTCATGTTTGATTTGCAAAAAATTATGAAGAACAAAAAAGGTTTTACGCTGGTAGAAATTATTGTTGTATTAGTTATTATTGCTGTTCTTGCTGCTATAGCCATCCCTGCACTGACCGGCTATATCGACAGATCTAAAGAAAGAGCAGCTATCTCCGAAGCCCGGACTGTGCTGGTGGCTGCTCAGACGCTAGCCTCCGATTCATATGCCAAAGGCGGCGATGAAACTGCTATGGCAGCTGCGGTTACTGTAACAGAGGTAAATTCATTGACTGGACTTAGCCTTGAAGAGAGCTCCATATCCAGTGTTGCTGTAAATGCTGAGGGTAAGGTCACTGATTTTGTTGTAACAACCACAAATGGTAAAGTAGTTACTTATGATCATGATAGTACTACCGATGTATTTACAATAAACTCAGATACATAACCAGAGCCGCCACAAGGCTAATATTAAAGCCCTAGCCCAAAAAGTACCCTCGCTACCGGCGGGGGTATTTTCCCCCTATCGGAAGGGGGTCCCCAGATTCCTCCAGGTATATTGCAGGGCAAGTTTTTGATTAGGAATAATGATATGATTTATTTAGTATATTTTTTGCTCTATGCTTTGGTGTTTTTTGTCGGTAGTTGCATCGGCAGCTTTTTAAACGTGATTATTTATAGATTGCCGCTGGCAATCTCTGTGGCTAAAGGCCGTTCCTTTTGCCCGCATTGCCAAACGACTTTAAGTCCATGGGAATTGGTCCCAATAATAAGTTTTTTATTTTTAGGGGGCCGCTGCAAAAATTGTAAAAGCAAAATTTCACGCCGCTATCCTCTGGTGGAGATCATTATGGGGATGGCAGCGCTGCTTATTTTGATGCGTTATGGCTTTTCAATCTTGGCACTGCTTTATTTTATGGTGGCTGCACTGCTGACGGTCATTGCTTTTATCGATCATTATACCATGGAAATCCCTAATATCCTGGTGCTTTTATTGCTGATACCTGCGGTGGCCGTAATGGTTTTTTTCTCCCAGCAACTAATTTCAGCGCATATTATCGGTTTTTTTATTATCGGCATACCTATGCTGGTGCTGAATATGGTGATTGCCGATAGTTTTGGCGGCGGGGATATCAAGCTGATAGCTGTATGCGGTCTTTTGCTGGGATGGAAAAGCGTATTGCTGGCCGGCTTTGTTGCACTGCTGCTGGGCGGTATTTATGGTGTATATCTGCTTAAGCTTGATAAAAATAACCGTAAGGCCCATTTTGCTTTTGGGCCTTGTCTATGTATAGGCGTTTTTATTTCTATGCTTTTTAGCGATAAAATAATTGCTTGGTATTTCCAGTTATTCAGTTAAAACCGGTGAAAATGTGAAGGGAATGGTTTAGTGCCTAAATATATCTATACAGCAAAAAATATTGAGGGAAAAATTACGCATGGAACATTAGAAGTCGCTGATGAAGCGCAGCTGGCTATAAAATTGCATGAAGAAAACCTGTTTCTTGTTCAATACAAAGAGCATAAAGAATATGCTACCAGCAATACCAAACTAAAATCTCTGGAGATAGCGGACTTTTGCCGTCAGATCGGTACTATGCTAGCGGCCGGAGTGTCTTTGATCCGTGCGGTCAATATCATTATGCAACGGGACCTTTCCGTGCGTATACGTAATGTTTATGCCAACCTGTACCGTCGCTTGCAACATGGTATTGCCCTGTCTGAAGCTATGCGTGAGCAAGGGAATGTTTTTCCCGAGCTGCTTTCTAATATGATTCGTGCGGGGGAGGCAAGCGGACAGCTCGATATTACCATGATGAAGATGGCTGATCATTATGATAAGGAGTATAAACTCAATCATAAGGTCAAAAGCTCAATGACCTATCCCTTTATCCTTTTGATCATCACAATAGTTATTGTAATGCTGCTTTTTACCGTGATATTGCCGGAATTTTTTACTCTGTTTGAGGGTATGGAGCTTCCTTTGCCAACACGCATAGTTTTAGGTATCAGTGGAGCTTTGTCCACTAATTGGCAGCATATATTAATAGTTGCTATTGTAATTATCGCTATTGTGGCTATTTTGACCAGAATTGACAGCTTCAGAATCATGATGGATAAAAATAAATTATCAATCCCTAAAATCGGTAAATTGTTGAAGATTATTTATACGGCGCGTTTTGCTCGCACTCTCAGTTCCCTTTATGCCAGCGGTTTGCCGATGATGAGCGCTCTGCAGATATCCAGAGATACTATAGGCAACCGCTATATATCATCAAAGTTTGATGATATGGTGATGCTTGTGCGCAATGGTATTCCCCTGTCTCAGGCCATCAAAACTGTAGAGGATTTTGACAGTAAGCTGGCTTCTACTATTATGATTGGTGAGGAGACTGGCAAGCTGGATGATATCCTTAATTCTGTGGCGGATTCTTTTGATTTTGAAGCTGAAATGGCTACTCAGCGTCTTACTACCATCATCGAGCCCTTGCTCATCATAATCATGGCCGGTTTGGTCGGTTCCATTATGCTTTCTGTTATGATGCCCATATATCAGCTTTATCAAAATATCGGCTAAAAGAGGTGTGTTATGCTTACAACATCGATTTGCCTTTCCAATGATAGTATTTGTGTGGTTTTAGGCAATGTATCTAGAACTAAAATCAAGATACAATATGCTGTTTATCTTAAGCTTCCTAATGGTGTTATCACTAATGGCATGATTGCCAACAGGGAGTTATTGATAGCCGCACTGAAAAATATTTATGAAAATAAGAATTTGCCAAAAAAGGATGTACGCTTTTTGGTCAATAGCGGATCGGTGCTTACTAAGCTGGTACAAGTTCCAGTTTTACCGCATAAGAACCTCATCGAGTTTACTAAGAGCACATTTTCCGGTGTGGCACCTAATTATAACCATCTTTTATACGATTATGCGGTGGTAAGCCCTAAAACTATATTGTGCAGTGCTATGGAAAGGGATCTGGTAGAGAGCTATGCAAACATATTTAATGATTTGGGTATCAAGCTTTATTCCCTTGATATACCACTGAACTGTATTATCAAAATATCTCGTTATTTTAAGGCACTTATTAATAAAACCTATGTGATTTCAGTGTTGGAAGGCAATAGTGTTTTTTCCGTATTATTCGTAAATGGCGAATATACCTTTTCCAACGTTAACTTCCTAATGTCAGATAGAGGTACACCGGAGTGGTCAGGTGAAATTGTGAGAGTCATTTCTTCCCTTATTCAATTCAATAAGTCGCAAAAAACAGAACATGAAATCGGCGCAGCTTATTTTTGCGGTCTGAGCGATGAAGAACAGCCAATCTGCCAGACTATTATCTCTGAACTAGGTATCGAATCAGCGACTCTTCCCACTTCTAAAGCAGTTATTGTCAGTAAAAAGATGTTATCGGAAGGGTTTTTGCCCACTGATCATATTTTTGCCATAGGTAATCTGGTAGAAAGTAAGTGAGGTGTTTTTCATGGCTCGCTCTTTAAAAGCAAAGGATATAAATTTTTATGCTGTCTACAAAGAAAAACCTGCCAAAACTTCTGCCGAAAGACAGCGTACGAAGATACTCCTTTCACTGGTATTTGTACTTTTAGGTATGATGTCGGTTTATGGTTATTTACAATTTCAGATCTATATGACCAATCATCAAATAGAGCCGGTCATCGCCTATATCGAAAGCCCGGTTGGGCAGGATCTTTATGATAAGGCTATTATTGCCGAGAATCAGCGCAATCATTTGGAACAAGAGAAAAAGAACCTCATTTTGGTACAAGAGGCCCTGCAATCCTATCCTGTTATGACAGAAAAGGAATTTGCACTATTGGACCTTTGCCAAAATTCTTATATCACTTTGGAACAAATAAAGTTCGATAAAAACCTGGCTCAATTTTCTATTTGGGCAGCTTCTGATAGGGTAACCGATATTCCCGCCTATATCGAGCGGCTAAAAAAAACGGGTATGTTTAGTTATATTGTTTATGAAGGTTATACTATGGACCAAAACAATAGATATAATTTTAATCTAACTTGTACCTTAAAGGTGGTGAAATCATCTTGAAAACAGCCACCAAATTAACAAACCGAGAACAAAGTATGATTTTTGCCTTAATCTTTCTGATCCTTTTTCTAGTTATGCTGTATTTATTTATTTTTCCTACTATGGAAAAATATACAGCGATACAGGAAGAAGTCGATCAAATTAAGATAAAAGAGATGCAAATGCGGCAGGTGATAGAAAATTCTGAGCAAACGCAAACACAAATCATTTCTTTAAGGAAAGAGATTGCTGATAAATCTACAGATTATTATAAGCCGATGCCCAATGACCGAATAGATCATATGATCACAGGTATGTTATTGAAAAATAATTTGAAATCATCAAGTCTTAATATAATTACAGCAGTTACTACGCCCATTCATCCCTTTCAATCAGTGGCAGAAAAGAAAGATCAAGAGGAGGCCGTAAAATCCGCTGCCTCCAATCAAGATGAAAAAAAGGATGACAAAGGATCCGAACAAGCAGCTTCAGCGGTCGTAGGCAATATGCTGCAAAGTACTGTCTCTGTGCAAGCGACAGGCTATAGAAGCGATTTTATCAACTTGGTGGATCAAGTCAGTAAAAATAAATCTATTTCTATCAGCAGCTTTTCTCTCAAACAACTAAAAGTTCCACAAGATAGCGGGACCGTATCCAGTTTTCTCAAAGAGTATAGTATTGCCATAGTTTTTGAGGTGTTTATGTATGAACCGCCTAGCCCGTAGGATTTGGAACAATAAAAATAATAATAAAGGATATGTCCTGGTCTGGACGATAGTTATCATTTTGGTTATGGTAGTATCTATCAGCTCTGTTTTGACGATGTCTGCTTCTTATAATACCCGCAGCATTAATAATAATTTAGCCAGACAGGCTTATTTTACTGCGCGTTCAGTGGCTAGCTCCCTCGCTTATGAAATGAGTGGGTTCAACCTTAGTGAAAGCGGTCAAACTATGCTTAGTTTTCTTACTTTGGATGGCGCATCATTTACCATAAATGATTTGCAGTTTGAAGGTAATAACGGTTTTATGGGCAAGTGTTCGGCAACAGTCAAGAGAGAGAAATTGGGAGAGGATGATACTATTTTGATTATTGCCACAGCCACTTTGGGTTCAGAAACCAAGTCTGTAGCAACACGTCTCTTTCATATCTCCTCCAAAGGACAAACCGGACTGGAAACTGTGGTAATTGGGGGTAATACCAGTGTCCTTTATGGCTTTAGCACAAATCCTGAGACGGATCTTTTTATTAATGTCGCTGGGGATAGTTTTACCTTTGAGATTACGGCAAACGGTAATTCGCCTTTCTTGCAGAGGAATTTATACAGCAATGTGCCTATTTTCTTTAGGAACGGTTATTTTGCCAATTCACATATACATGGCAGCATCATTTCCGATCAGGATATTAATTTGAGTCAGTATGTTACGGTGGGTCCTTATGAGGATTGCTGCAACGGTACAGTTGAAGATAGTGAAATATATACCACATCTAAGGTATCTATGGTACAACAGTCCAGGGTCTATTGCCCAATGACGGCGCAAAGTGTGACAGCCGATAATGAAACCA
Organism: Bacillota bacterium; assembly: GCA_050942825.1. GTDB lineage: Bacteria > Bacillota > Dehalobacteriia > UBA4068 > UBA4068 > CAYRML01. Next base: position 21,058 of record JBMNOA010000010.1, on the reverse strand, counting down.
AGATATATAATGATATTACTGCCGAGACAGTTAATTTAAAACTAAATGTCGTAATGGAAGGTAATATTACTGCCAATACAGTTGTTTTAGAAGGTCAGGCTCAGGTTACTGGCAATGTTAAGGCAGATACCATAATTATGAAGAGTAATGCCAAAATAATAGGCAGTGTTACAACTAATACTTTAACTATGACCAATGATGCCAAAATTACAGGTGCAGTTACAGTAGGTACACTAAATATGAACAATCAGACTGAAATCACAGGAGATGTCTGGGCTTACAGCGCTATTTTGCAAGCAGGCAGCTTTATCAGCGGCAATCTTACAGCCAGATCTGTGACTTGTCCTAGCACATATAAAAATCCTTTGATTACAGGAACATTAAAAGTGGAAAATAATATTACTTCCAATATCAAGGCTGGTCAGATATTATTAGGTGTTCCCTATACGGGGTCTGCTACTCCTATAACCGCAACTGTCCTTGTTACGGAATCTAAAATGCCCGAAAGTCCGGCCGCTCCGATTTATCCCGCGCTAGCCGATCACCAAAGTGAGGCTCTTGTTTATAATAATGTCAACACTGTGCTTGGTAATACTGATGGTAGTGATTCCTATTATTTCGTATCCGGAAATATGGATGTTCCCATGCTCAAGACGCAGGGCGAGGGTAATATTTTTATCTATGTAAAGTCGGGAGCGACCCTGATCGTAAAAGAGATGCAACCTGAACGAAAGGAGGACCCCAATGTTTTTGTCATTGTTCAGGATGGCGGGACCTTTAGGCGTTTTAATATCGAGGCAGAATCATGGATGCAAAAAGATCAATACAAGGATTTTTATGGTTATATCATTGGTGAAGAGGGATCGACGGTTTATATTGGCCGCGGTACGCATATTTATGGCGGTCTTAGTGCCCCAAATGCCGGTTTTGGTCTAGATGTTATGGTCACCTATCGCTCTTTGGGCGCTCATGAAGCGGGTGGTTCCGGAGGTAAAGGCGCTTATTGGACGATCAGTGGATATGAAAACCCATAAAGGAGGCTTGGCTATGAATCTAAAAAAAGATATTCACGGCGTTACTCTGGTGGAAACCATGGTTGCCATTGCTATACTAGCCATTGCCTCTTTGGTACTGGTATCAGGATTTTTAGCATCGAGTTCACTTCTGCGGCATGGTTCCGATATCAAAAATACCGGGCAAAAGGTTTCTGCAGTTGTCGATGGTGCTGAGGTCGATCTTTTCCCAGATGTAGTTAAGCAGGAACCTCAGAGCGGGAGACTTTATTTTATGCTTAATGGATCGCCTATTGAGATCACTGGTAATTATACCAGTGCTTATGAAACAGAAAATTCGGAGATCAAATTCAATATTTTTGTACCCGATTCCTATACTCCTTAAAATAAACGTGGAGATAAAAGGTGATTCCTGTGAAAAAACTGACTAATAAAGGCTGGACATTGGTAGAGATGATAACTGTTTTGGCCATCATAGCTATTGTCATGCTGTTTTCTGCAGGAATATTGTTTTCATCCAATAATATTTTTGCCTCAACCACTACCGTTAATGAAGTAAAAATGATTGGTGATAATACCTATAACTGGATCAGTGAAAAAATCATCTATACTTCTCATCTGCAGATTGTTGAAGATACCGGAGTAGCTGTACCTGTGGAAAAAGAGGCCATTTATATTGATAGTAATGTCAATAGTCCAACCTTTGGCAGGCTGCTTTATAAAAAAAGTGGGGAGAGTAATTTTGTTGATTTCTTCGGTGGAGAATTTTATAACTATACTGTATTGTCAATGAAGGTCCGGGGTTATAACAATTATATAGTAGATTTATCCATTTATGTAATGGACAAAAGCGGTAATTCGCTTTATGACACCGGTTCTACAATGGAGATGCTGAACCTTCGTTTGAATAAAATTTCTATCAAAGATATTAACGGTACCAATATCGATATGTCAGATGATGTATTAAATCCACTCTTGATTTTTGATTATAATATGTCTGCGGATGATAGCGAATTGTAAACCATTATATAAAATGTCTAATAAATATGTGAGTATATACAGAAACCCGGTAAGGATGTGAAGACATTGAAGAATATACCTATCGGTGAAATGCTGAAGCAATACGGTTATATTACAGAAGAACAGCTTAGAAAAGCTCTTAATTATCAGCGTCAGAATAAATCAAAATATCTTAGTACGATCCTTATAGAAATGGGCTACCTCAAGGAAAATCAGATATTAGAGGCCTTGGGGAAAATATTACAAGTGCCTGTTGTTAATATTAAAACTTATGATGTCAGAATAGATGCTGTAGGTAAAGTGCCGAAGCAAATGGCGCTTAAACATAACCTGATTGGGCTTAAAATACAGGATGGCAAACTCTATATTGCTATCGATGATCCGCTCAATTTCTATGCTTTGGAGGATGTCCGTCAGGTCACCAATATGCCTCTTGTGATATGTCTTGCGGATACTAAGGGTATTTCTGATGCCATAGAATACTATTATGCCGAGATAGAAGCAAAATTAGTGGCTCATCAGGCCAATACTTCCGCAGCTAATAATCAAGCAGTTTTAAAACCAGCGACAAACAAACAACAAGAAGTGGATAATACCGTACCCGTTGTAAAGCTGCTCAATTCTTTGTTGATGCGTGGTTATAGTGCTAATGCCAGTGATATACATATTGAACCGTTTGAAGATATAATGTTAGTGCGCATGAGAATTGATGGTATGCTGGTGGATTATATCAAACTTGCAATAAATCTCCATTCGTCTCTGATTGCCAGAATCAAAATTGTAGCTAATATGGACATAGCTGAAAAACGCCTGCCGCAAGACGGGCATTTCAAAACCGATATTGAAGGTGTAGAAATGAACGTTCGTGTTTCCGTAATACCAACAGTCTATGGTGAAAAGGCTGTCATGCGTTTTCTTTCCACTGATGCTAAGTTCGATAATTCAGGTCAGTTTGGCATGGATGAAGAAAACTATCAAAAGTTTATCACTACGCTGCAGAATCCGCATGGTATCATATATTTAACGGGTCCTACAGGAAGTGGAAAAACCACTACACTTTATATGGCGATTGAGTATCTTGCCCGTAAACAGGTTAATATATCAACCATAGAGGACCCGGTAGAACGCAATATTCCCAGAATAAACCAGATGCAAGTCAATAATGTGGCGGGACTCACTTTTGAATCGGGACTACGGGCTTTGCTACGTCAGGACCCGGATATTATCATGGTGGGCGAGACGCGCGATGCGCAAACGGCATCCATTTCAACTCGTGCTGCCATTACCGGACATCTTGTGCTGTCTACGCTACATACTAATGATGCGGTTTCTGCTATCGTTCGCTTGGCAGATATGGGTGTCCCCAGTTATCTAATAGCAAATTCCCTAGTCGGTGTGGTGGCACAGCGTCTTGTGCGAAAAATCTGCCCTCAGTGTGGCTATGAATATACTCCTGATGAGATCGAGCGGTTTGCTGTTGGACCAAATATCCATAAAGTGCGCAAAGGTAAGGGCTGCCATCTTTGTAATAATACCGGATATAAAGGACGTATGTCCATTCATGAAATCATTTCTATAGATAAAAATATCCGCCGTATGATCTTACACAAAGAATCAGTAGATGCGATTTATGAGTATGCTCTAAAAAGTCAAAAAATGAAAACCCTAAAAGATAGTATGCTGGATCTAGTTAAAAGAGGTGTCACTACTGTAGAAGAGCTGCTAAAATTGACCTATTATGTTGAATGATATACAATATTGCAGAAAAGAGGAGATTATATGCCAACAATAGCTGAGTTGATTGCCTATGCCATGGCAAATAATTGTTCTGATATCCATATTACGGCAACCTTGCCTCCTATTTTTCGTCATATGGGTGAACTCTTTCCCGGCAAGTATCAGACAACCCCTCAACAAAATGAGCAACTTATCCTCTCTATGCTTTCTGAAAAGCAGATAATGCTTTTGAATGAGGGGTCGGATCTGGACTTTTCCATGCAAACAGAAAAGGGTGTCCGTCAGCGCGTCAATGTTTACCGCCAGCGAGGGCATCTCTGTGCGGCAATTCGTATTTTAAATCAAAAAGTCCCCACACTGGATGAATTACAGCTTCCTTCTGTGATTAAAAAATTGGCCTGCGAACATCGCGGCCTGATCTTGGTGACTGGTCAGACCGGTAGCGGTAAATCGACTACTCTTGCAGCCATCATTGATTATATTAATACTAATAGGCGTTGTCATATTATCACTATTGAAGATCCTGTGGAATATTTACACACTAATAAGAAGTCAATGATTCATCAGCGCGAAGTAGGCAGTGATGTTGCTTCTTTTGCGGTGGCCATGCGTTCTATCCTGCGCGAGGACCCTGATGTTATTCTGTTGGGCGAAATGCGTGATTATGAGACTATTGCTGCTGCCGTTACGGCAGCGGAGACAGGACACTTGGTGTTGTCTACTTTGCATACTCCCGGTGCAGCCCAGACTATAGACCGGATTATTGATGTCTTTCCACCCCATAATCAGGGGCAGATACGTACTCAGCTTTCCGGGGTCCTTAAGGGTATTATTACTCAGCATTTGGTGCCATTGATGACAGGGGAGGGACGTATAGCTGCTACCGAGATATTGCTTGGTACTGATGCCGTATTAAACTTGATTCGTGAAAACAAAGCTCATCAGTTGAATTCCGTGATGCAGGCGGGTTCAGCGATCGGTATGCATACGCTGGACGCATGTTTAGCGCGTCTGGTACGGGAACGAAGAATCTCTGTGGAGGAAGCTCTAAAAAAAGCCGTAAATCATAGTGAGTTTAAACAATATCTACAAATGAGGATATAAATAAATTTTCGGCAAATAGTGCAAATAAACTATATAAGCCACAGCTTAAGGTTTTTAGCCTTTGTCCATGCCGATGGGGACATGTGATTTGATTAGAATTGGCATTATTCAAATTATTAATAAAAAACAGACGGGCAAATCCTCCGTCTGTTGTAATGTTTTATGCTCGCTTGACAGCTAAATAAATGGCGCATTCCAGGCGCATTTTTTCTAGCTCACAGCCTATGAGATAGCTTTTATTGATATCATGGTTAGCTTGAAAATTAGCAGCTGAGCAACCCCCGCTACAATAAAAACGAGCCCAGCAATCCCGACATTCTTCTTTGCTATAGATATTAACTTTGGAAAACATTTCAGCCTTGCTTTTATCAAAACTGCCATCGCTGATATTGCCCATTTTATAGTCGGAGTAGCCTACAAATTGATGGCAAGGGTAGATGTCTCCCTCCGGAGTTATCGCCACATATTCACAGCCAGCACCACAACCGCGCAGGCGTTTAATGACACATGGGCCCTGTTCCAGATCCACATTAAAATGGAAGAAGTTTAGATATTCCCCCTTTTCTTCCAGCTCTAGAATTTTTTCGGCCAGATGCCAATATTCCTCCCGAAGGCCGGGCAGGTCACTTTCCTTTAGTTCATAGCCGCTATCTTTTTGTGCTATAACCGGTTCTAGAGAGATTTGGTTAAAGCCATTATCATAAATATCGAATACGTCTTGACAAAAATCCAGATTTCTGCCTGTATAAGTGCCGCGTATATAATAGTCTTTATCAGTGCCGCGGGATTTGGCCAGTTTTTTAAACTTGGGCATGATTATTTCATAGCTGCCAGTACCACTGATGGTAGGACGCATCCAATCATTGATATTTTTACGGCCATCCAGTGATAAAACCACGTTGCACATCTTGTTATTAATATATTCAATGATGTCATCGTTCAAGAGGAGGCCGTTTGTGGTGATGGTAAAGCGAAAATTCTTGTTATGCAATTTACCTTGTTCATTGGCGTAATCTACGGTTTTTTTTACCGTTTCCCAGGCCATCAGGGGTTCACCACCGAAAAAATCGATTTCGATATTGTGCCTGGTTCCTGAGTTCTCTATGACAAAATCAATGGCCTTTTGCGCAATCTCGCTGTCCATGAGAGAGCGTACGGTACCAAAATCTCCCGTTTGGGCAAAGCAGTATTGACAGCGTAGGTTGCAGTCATGGGAGACATGCAAGCATAATGCTTTGATAGGTGTGTTTTGCGGATTGATAAGGTCTATCGGTAATGGCTCATCGACGGAAAATAATAATCCCTCTTGATAAAGTTCATAAAGCTCTCCGTATGCTTCTTCTATCTCTGAGCGGGGGAAAGTATATGCTAGCTCCGTTACTATTTCCTGCGGACAGTTTTTTTCCGGTGGGGCAGTGATTTTACTGCAAAGGGTATAGCTTAAAGAATCCATTGTATGTACAGCCCCGCTGGCAATGTCAAGTACAATATATTCTCCCTTATGTTCAAATTGATGAATCATTAGTATTCTCCTTAAAAAACGGCGGGCATTATCAATGCCTGCCGTAGTTTGTATAGGTTTTATTTTCTTTTTTCACATTTTTGATTAGCGATGGTACAAGAAGTTTTGCAAGCGGATTGACAAGAGGTTTGACATTCACCGCAGCCTCCCGGTACAGCAGTCTTTTTGAGGTTGGTTTTGTTAATGGTTTTTATATGTTTCATAATACAATCTCCTTTAATGCATAAGACTTGAAATTACATTACTCATGATACACGAAATTGGGCAAATAATCAACATCAACCTATATATTTTATTGAAAAAACCGCTTAAGACGGGGGTAAAGCTGTTGTCATAATCATGCTAAAAGAGCGGCTATACATAAGAGATACTGTTTGTTTTTTTAATGCTAGTATAGTATAATCAAGGCAAAAACAGGAGGCTATATATGTCTCAAGAGACTCCATTATATTCTGCTCTTATTAAGGAGGCGGGTAGAAAAACTATCCGTATGCATATGCCAGGTCACAAGGGTAAATCTTTACCTGGTTTTACATCCGCTGATATATTTCAGATAGATTTTACGGAGCTGACTGCTACGGGTAATCTTTATGAAGGAATTCCGCCCATTAGTGATGCCGAAATATTGATGGCCCGATCCGCCTCTGCACAGGAGTGTTTTTTCCTAACGGGTGGCTCTACGCAGGGAATTATGACTGCTATATCAATCGCCTGTCCTTTAGGTGGTACAATGATTACTGACCGGGGTAGCCATCGTTCTGTGTGGAGTTCTATGGTTCATATGGATGTACATCCTCAGTATCTCTATGCCAAAAGGCTTGAGCCTTGGGGCATTACAGGACCTCTAAGCGCCACTGAGATAGAAGCAGCCTTAAAGAAAAACCCTCAGGCTGCGGCCGTTATCATTACCTCCCCCACCTTTTATGGCGTACTTTCTGATATCAGACAAATTTCCCAAATAACCCAAAAATATCAAGTGCCTTTAATCGTAGATGAGGCACACGGTGTCCATTTACCCTTTATGCAAGGATATCAGGGAGCTGTAGCACAAGGGGCAGCTCTGGCCATCGCTAGCGCTCATAAAACCCTGCCGGTGCTTACTGCCGGGGCTTTGCTGTTCTCTGATGCACGATATGATGCCAGGGAAATCAGAAGAAAAGCTTCTATGTTTGGAACCTCCAGCCCTTCTTATCCGGTTATGGCTTCTATGGATGCTGCCAGATCTTTTATGGAGGCAGAGGGCGGAATCATATATAATCAGATAGCCGAGCAGGTCAAAGAAATGCGCCGAGAGATCAATGCCAGAGGGAATTTTTTGGCTTTGGAGGAAAAGAATGATCTCAGGCTTGATCCTACAAGGTTAACGATCAACACTGCTGTAGGTGGTCTGGATGGGTATCAAGCAGCCCAAATATTGGAACAAAAATTCAATATAGTCTGTGAAATGGCAGATGAAAGAAGTGTAGTTATGATCATAACCTGCGCCGACAGTTTCGATGAATTAAACTATATCGCAAAAGCTATAGCTACTATGGAAAAAAATTATAGATCTACTGTATCAAATGATAAGCCAATAGATTTCCCCCTGCCTAAACTAAGAATGACTCCTAGAGAGGCTGCCTATGCCGCAAGGGACTATATGATTATAAAGGAGGCAGCGGGGCAGATCGCCGGTGAGCATCTTTCTCCCTACCCACCCGGTATACCTATAGTAGCGGCCGGTGAAGAAATAACTGAGGAACACATAAAATATTTGCAAGGAAAAAAGTATGATATTGAAAGAGAGATAGCCATTATCCCCAGATCATAAATATAGTGGATGTGCAGCTCTAAGAGATGCCTGGTTCATTTGGTGAACGAATATTGATTTCCTAATTAACCTATGGTATATTAGGAGTATTGGAGGTGATATGATGAAAATATCTACAAAGGGAAGATACGCACTTAGATTGATGATTGATTTAGCCGAGCATAATTCTGGTGAATATATACCTTTGAAAGATATTTCGGCAAGACAGCAAATTTCTACAAAATATTTAGAGCAAATCATTACACAGCTTTGCAGAGCGGGTTTTCTTAAGAGCGTTCGCGGTCCGCAGGGTGGTTATAAACTATTAAGAGAACCTAAGCAATATACAGTTGGCTCGATTTTACGTATCACTGAGGGCAATCTTTCGCCTGTAGCATGTCTTGAAGAAAATCCTAATCAATGTGATAGGTATAGCAAATGTGCTACCATCGAATTCTGGCAAGGGTTATATCGCACTATAAATGAGTATGTTGACAAATTTACCCTGGAAGATTTTATTAATGCATAAATACATGTTGTTATTTGATATATAATTTATGAAAAAAACCCTTTCTGTCATTTATTTTCATACTAATTCCATAGATAATATATAGAAAGTATTGTGATTAATGTACACACAATTGGTTAAAATATTATAGAAAAAAACGACTAATATTCTGGATAATTCATACAGTCCTATGTTTATGAGAATAATTCTATTAAAATATGGAGCTACTGATCGAAAAATAGAAAATTACTATTCGAACTCTGCAATTTGCTTGTGTGAAGAAAGGCAGACTCGGCTACAGATACCCATTGAGTTTCAGTTAAATCAAGCTTTTGAGGTGTGAAATTATGAAAAAAATCTATGTTGATAATGCTGCTTCGACAGCTATGTGTGATGAAGCTATCACGGCCATGATGCCATATTTCCAGGAATCTTATGGCAATGCTTCCAGCTTGCATGCTTTGGGAAGGGAGGCAGCCGCTGCCGTGGACTCGGCCAGAATGACTATCTCTCAGCTTTTAGGCGCACAAAAAAATGAAATCTATTTTACCTCCGGCGGAACAGAATCCGATAATTGGGCCATCACCGGTGCTGCCCTCATGGCAGCAAGCAAAGGCAAAAAACATCTTATCTCTTCTAAATTTGAGCATCATGCAGTGCTTCATACTTTAGACAAATTGCAAAAACAAGGTTTTGAAGTCACTTATTTGGATGTCTATAGCGATGGAATCGTTAAGGCAGAAGATGTTAAAAAGGCCATTCGTCCTGATACAGCTCTGGTAACGATCATGTACGCCAATAATGAGGTAGGCACTATTCAGCCAATTGCTGAAATCGGTAGGATTTGCCGACAAGCGGGCGTATTGTTTCATACCGATGCAGTGCAGGCGGTTGGGCATCTGCCAATTAATGTGCAGGATGCTAATATTGACTTGTTATCATTAGCGGGACATAAATTTCACGGGCCTAAAGGAGTCGGCGCTTTATATTGCCGTAACGGTATCCAGATGGAAAGCTTTATCAGTGGCGGCGCACAAGAGCAGGGTAGGCGTGGCGGTACGGAAAATATACCTGGTATTGTAGGTATGGCTGTGGCATTAGATAAATCCTGCCAGGAATTAAGTGAAAATATCACCAAAATCTCAGCCATGAGGGACAGACTAATAGATGAGCTGCTTAAGATACCCCATGCCAGACTAAATGGAGACAGGTACAACAGAATGCCCGGTAATGTAAACATTAGTTTTGCGGGAATTGAGGGCGAATCATTATTGCTTGCTTTAGATCTTAAAGGGATTTGTGCATCTTCCGGTTCAGCTTGCACTTCAGGTTCTCTTAATCCCAGTCATGTTCTATTGGCTATGGGGTTGCCACATGAAATTGCTCACGGTTCACTGAGGATATCACTTTGTAAATATAATACGGAAGAAGAAATCGATTATATCATAGCCAATTTGCCCCCGATAGTAGCGCAATTGAGGGAGATGTCTCCGGTTTGGGAAAAATTAGTTAAGAGAGGTGTGTAATAATGGCATACAGTGAAAAGGTTATAGATCATTTCAGCAATCCGCGCAATTTGGGTAAAATGGAAGATGCCGATGGTATTGGTGAAGTAGGCAACGCTAAATGCGGTGATATCATGAAAATTTATATCAAAGTAGATGATGGTGTGATCAGTGATGTGAAATTTAATACTTTTGGTTGTGCTGCCGCTATTGCCACCAGCTCTATGGCAACGGAAATGATTAAAGGTAAAACTATTGAGGAGGCTTTGAAGCTCTCTAATAAGGCTGTGGTAGAAGCCCTGGATGAACTCCCGCCGGCTAAGATGCACTGTTCTGTTTTAGCAGAAGAGGCTGTGAGGGCAGCCATCAAAGATTATTATGATAAAAATGGCATCGAATATGACATAGAAGCATTGAAACATTGAAACTAAAAAAGCGGCTTTATTCTTACACTGACGAGTAACGAAAACTTTAAGTGAGGTTTAAATAATGATCAAAGATATTCAAGATGAGATTTTGAGGTTGAAGAAAGAAAAGGATATCTATATCCTTGCTCATAGCTATCAGGCCAGAGAAATTATTGAAGTGGCGGACTTTATGGGGGATTCTTTTCAACTGAGCGTTATGGCCAGTAAAGTACCACAAAATACTATCATTATGTGCGGTGTGCGTTTTATGGCTGAGACGGTAAAAATACTCTCACCCCAGAAGAGGGTCTTTCTGGCCAATCCCATTGCCGGCTGTCCTATGGCCGAACAAATGGATAAGGAATTGATTGAAGCGGTCAAGGCCGGAAATCCACAGTATGCTGTGGTTTGCTATATTAACACAACAGCTGATTTAAAAACAGTTTGTGATGTTTGTGTTACATCTTCTTCGGCTGTCAAGATCATTAATAAGCTGGAAAATAAAGATATCCTCTTTATTCCTGATATCAATTTGGGGCAGTATATAGCAGATCAGCTGCCCGATAAAAATATCAAGCTTTTGCAAGGTGGTTGTCCTATCCATGCTGCTGTCAATAGTGAAGACGTACAAAAGGCCAGAGCAATACATCCTAAAGCTTTGCTTTTAGTACATCCTGAATGTCAGCCTGAGGTGGTAAGGCAGGCTGATTTTGTTGGCTCTACCTCTGCTATCATGGATTATGCTAAAGCCTCAAAAAATAAAGAATTTATTATCGGTACGGAAATGAGTATCGCCGAGCATTTACAGTATGATTGTCCTGATAAAAAATTCTACTATCTTTCACAAAAATTACTGTGTTCTAATATGAAATCAACTACGCTTATCGATGTTTATAACTGCGTACGCTCAGAAGGTGGACAAGAAATTATACTTGATGATGAGACCATCCGTTTAGCTAGAAAGTGTATTGATGAAATGATTAGATTAGGATAAATTTCAAAAAACTAAGCCCCTCGCCAATAAAACCTCACCTAAAGCGGTTACTTATTAGGCTTACGATAAACGGCCTTAGCGACAGCACAATGGAGTAACTGTTTTTTGTCAAGAGTATGACCAAATCGGGATTTTGCTGATAGGATGCAAAAGTTTCGCAATAATAAAAAGCTGCTCTAGTTATCTATAACTAATAGAGCAGCTTTATTTTTAGTATTTTAAAAAGCTTTAATTGAGGTTAATTTAAGATAATCTGTTTTTAAAATCTTCATAACCAAACTTACGGATTAAATGTACTTGCCCGTTATTATCTACTTTAGCGATGGAGGGTAAATTCATACCGTTAAAGGTGTTGTTTTTTACCATCGAATAATGTGCCATATCACAAAAAACCAATCTATCTCCTGCTTTTAAAGCCCGGTTGAAAGAATAATCTCCTATTATATCCCCTGCCAAGCAAGTAGGACCGGCCAATCGGTAGGTATATGCCTTTTCCTGGGGGTAGTAGCCTCCAATAATCTGCGGTCGGTAAGGCATTTCCAAGATATCGGGCATGTGACAGGCGGCTGAAGTGTCCAATATAGCAATTTGCAAGTCATTTTCTACTATATCCATAACGGTGCTAACTAAAAAGCCTATGTTTAAAGCGACAGCTTCACCTGGCTCCAAATAGACATTGACATCATATTTGTGCTGAATGTGATTTATACAGTCTAGCAGTGTTTTTATATCATAGTCAGAACGAGTGATATGATGCCCGCCGCCGAAATTCAGCCATTCCATTTGGTATAAATAAGGGCCGAATTTTGCTTCCACTGCTTGCAGAGTTTCTGCCAAGGCATCGGCATTTTGTTCGCATAGAGTATGAAAATGCAGTCCGCTGATACCATTCAGTAAATCCGGGCGGAAATTTTTCAGTGTCACGCCTAAACGGGAATAGGGGGAACAGGGATCATATATAGCATGATCTTGGGTGGAATGCTCGGGATTGATACGGATACCGCATTTTCTGCCAGCCAAGAGCGCCTGTTCTTTAAATTTTTGCCACTGTCCAAAGGAATTAAATATTATATGATCACAAATAGCCAGTATGTGTGCAAATTCATCTTCGGCATAAGCAGGAGAGAAGATGTGGTTTTCTTTGCCCATTTGCTCATATCCCAGTTTAGCCTCAAAAAGTCCGCTGGCACAAGTGCCGCTGAGGTAGTTGCCGATCAGCGGATAAAAAGAGAACATGGAAAAAGCCTTCTGGGCCAAGAGAATTTTACAGCCGGTATGTTCTACGATATTCTGTAAAATTTCCAGATTTTTTATCAGCAATGTCTCATCAACAATATAATATGGAGTTGGTAAGGCATAAACATCGAAATTTAAATCCATAATTCATTCCACCAAATCAGGATTAAAACTTTCTTGCCAGGGCAAGCCCCATTTGTTCAAAGCCTCCATGAAGGGATCAGGATCAAATTCTTCGATATTATAGACGCCCGGTTTGGCCCAAGTGCCGTTCATCACCAGCATAGCTCCGATCATGGCCGGTACACCTGTGGTGTAGGAAATTGCTTGCGAACCCACCTCACGATAGCATTCTTGATGGTCGCTGACATTGTAGAGATAATAGGTTTTATCCTGTCCGTCTTTTTTCCCTTGAAAGATGCAGCCGATATTAGTTTTACCTTTAGTTCTGGGGCCTAAAGAAGCCGGATCGGGCAGCACAGCCTTCAAAAATTGCAGTGGTACTATTTGTTTACCTTCAAATTCTATAGGCTCAATAGAGGTCATGCCCACATTTTCTAGGCATTTAAGATGTGTTAGATAGTTTTGACTAAAGGTCATGAAGAAACGGATACGCTTTATGCCTTTTATATTTAAGGCCAAAGATTCCAGTTCCTCATGGTGCAGCAAATACATATCTTTTTTGCCGATTTCCGGGAAATTATAGACTCTTTTGATCTCCATAGGCTCGGTTTCCAACCAGTGTCCGTTTTCCCAATAACTGCCTTTAGCGGTTACCTCACGGATATTGATTTCCGGGTTGAAATTGGTGGCAAAAGGATAGCCATGATCACCAGCATTGGCATCCAGAATATCAATGTAATTGATTTCGTCAAAACGATGCTTTTGAGCATAAGCACAGAAGACTCCTGTTACACCGGGGTCAAAGCCGCTACCCAAAAGGGCTGTGATACCAGCTTGTTCAAAGCGCTCTCGATAGGCCCATTGCCATTTGTATTCAAATTTTGCTGTGTCCAAAGGTTCATAGTTTGCCGTGTCCAGGTAATGAGTTTTAGTTGCCAGGCAGGCATCCATAATGGTCAGGTCTTGATAAGGCAAGGCCAGATTCATCACGATGTCAGGTTTAAATTCATTAATTAAATTGATCAGTTCCTCAACATTATCAGCATCTACTTGAGCTGTGTGGATTTTGGTTCGGCCGCCATCTAATTTAGCCTTTAAGGCATTGCATTTACTTATAGTTCTGCTGGCGATGCAGATTTCTTCAAATACCTCACTGTTTTGACAGCATTTATGGATAGCCACACTGGCTACCCCTCCGCAGCCAATAATTAAAGCTTTTCCCATGTTATTATCCTCCTATAAATAAAATGATCTACTTTGTATGAATTGCCAACAGCAATTCTCTTAATATTTTACAAGCTACTGCTGTAGAGACGCCGCTTTGATCATAAACCGGGCACAATTCATTGATATCGCAAGCTACAATATCCAGTTCACTGATAGCTATAATTGCCTCCAACAGCTCGGAGAAGCTAATTCCGCCTGCCTCGGGTGTGCCTGTCCCGGGAAAGATTGAGGGATCAAGAACATCCAGATCCAGCGTGAAATATACTGGTTTACCTTTAAGTTGCTTAACCGTTTCTCTAAGGCCCTCAAAAGTAAATTTTTGCAAAAAGGTATGCTGTTTGGCCCAGATAAACTCATTTTTTTCACCTGAACGGATAGCGAATTGAAAAATCCTGCCGTCACCGATCAGATCCCACACCCGGCGCATCACAGTAGCATGGGAAAGCGTGGTGCCGAGAAATTCTTCCCGCAGGTCAGTATGAGCATCAAAATGTATGATATGAAGATTAGGATATTTTTTGATGGCCGCACGTACTGCACCCAATGTGACTAGATGCTCCCCGCCGATCATAAGAGGCAGTTTGTCATTGTGCAATATTTTAGCAGTGAATTTTTCTATCATCTGCAGAGTTATTGCAGTATCTCCAAAGCAAAGCTCCAGATCGCCGGCATCGAATACCGCTATATCAAGCAAATCTTTATCCTGGTAAGGGCTATAGGTTTCTATACCGAAGGATTCCGCCCGTATGGCCTTGCTGGCGAATCTAGCGCCTGGCCGATAAGAGGTGGTGGAATCAAAAGGCGCCCCAAAAATCACTATTTGGGCCTCCATGTATTGCTTATCACAGCCGATGAAGGTCTCCACATTTTTACTCAACATTTCTCAGTATCTCCTCTACATAGTTGGGTAAGGCAAAAGCGCCAACATGAAGTTTGGTGTTATAATATCTGGTCTTTAATCCGAGCATGCTCCACTTGGAGGCATTGAAATCATGGATGGGATGATATTTTTTGGAGGCGAAGCCAAAGAGCCAATGACCCGAAGGATAGGTGGGGATATGAGCTTGATAAAGACGGCTGATGGGAAAAGATTGCACTACTCTTTTATGGGCCCGTTCCATGGCGGTGGCATCATCTATATAAAAAGGACTTTCATGTTGGTTGACCATGATACCATCATCTTTTAAGGCTTTATAGCAATTGCCATAAAATTCTTTGGTAAAAAGGCCTTCTCCCGGTCCGAATGGGTCGGTGGAATCGACAATGATCAAATCATATTTATTTTCGCAGGCGCGAATGAATTTTAGGCCGTCTTGATAATAAATGTTGACTCGTTGTTCATTGAGACGGCAGGCTGTTTGCGGCAGATATTTTTTGCAAACTTCCACGACCAATTGATCGATTTCCACCAGGTCGATATGTTCCACATAAGGATACCTGGTCAATTCCCTTACCACACCACCATCTCCGGCGCCGATGACAAGTATTTTTTTTGCTGCGGGATGTACTGCCATAGGAATGTGAACAATCATTTCGTGATAGATAAATTCATCTTTTTCCGTCATCATAATATAACCATCCAAGGTTAGAAAACGTCCGAATTCGTTGGATTCAAAGACATCTATTCTTTGAAATTCGCTCTGGCCGCTATACAGCTGTCTATCAACTTTAATAGATAGTTGTACATTGGGTGTGTGTTTTTCCGTAAACCACAGTTCCATGATATCACTCCCCTTTCAATACATTGATGTGTTCGACGCTCATATCTTCGGTACCCGTCAAAGAGCAGCCTTTTTCTTTAGCATAAATAATATAATCAATAATATCACTGGTGATTTTTTCCCCGGGCGCTAAAATCGGAATACCAGGAGGATAACACATTACAAATTCGGCACAGACTCGGCCCAGGCTTTTTTTTATCGGCAGGGCCTCTTTTGCGGCATAAAAGGCGTCTTGTGGAGCAACTGCAACATAGGGATTGATATACTCCTGACTCAGCATACCGCCTTTGTCTTTTTTATATCTGCGCCTGATTTCAGATAATGCGCTGACCAGGCGTTCCAAGTCTTGTTGCCGGTCACCGACGGAAAGATAAGCTAAGATATTACCGAGATCGCCGAATTCGATTTGAATATCGTATTCGTCGCGTAAAATATCATAAATCTCAATACCCGCCAGACCAGTATCCAGGGTGTTTACTGAAAGCTTGGTTATATCGAAATCAAAAACTGTATCACCATTGATCAATTCTTTCCCATAAGCATAGTAGTCATTGATATGATTAATTTCTTCTCGGGCATATTGAGCCATTTTAATCACTTTGGCAAAAATCTCTTCGCCATTTACAGCCAGCCGCTTGCGGGAAATATCTAGGCTGGCAAGCAGTAAATAAGAAGCGCTGGTAGTTTGAGTCAAGTTGATGATTTGACGCACATAATCAGCATTTATATCCTTACCTAACAATAGTAGGGAGCTTTGGGTCAAGGAGCCACCTGATTTGTGCATGCTTACAGAGGACATGTCAGCACCTGCTATCATTGCTGCAAGTGGCAAATCCTTATTAAAATAGAAATGAGTGCCATGCGCTTCGTCTACCAAGACTTTCATATTGTATTGATGAGCCAATTCAGTAATGGCTTTAAGATTAGAGCATATTCCGTAATAAGTAGGATTGTTGACAAACACTGCTTTGGCATCGGGGTTTTCCTGCATGGCTTTTTTCAGATCAGCAAGCTTCATGCCTAAAGAGATACCCAACTGATGATTTATTTGCGGATTGATATAAACAGGAATAACACCCGAAATAATTAGGGCATTGATGGCACTGCGATGGACATTGCGGGGCAAAATGATTTTATCGCCTTTTTTGCAAACGGACATTATCATAGCCTGTACGGCACTAGTGGTGCCATTAACCATGAAAAAAGCTTGTCCGGCATCAAAGGCGTCGGCGGCTAGTTGTTCTGCTTCCTTGATCACGGAAATAGGGTGACAAAGGTTATCCAAAGGCTTCATGGAGTTGATATCCACTGCCATGCAACCTTCTCCCAAAAATTCAGTCAACTCGCGGTTGCCTTTGCCTCTTTTATGGCCCGGAACATCAAAAGGGACAACGCGCATTTTTTTGAATTGGCTAAGAGCTTCCATGATAGGGGCTCTATTTTGTAAAAAATGTGCCAATTGTGACCACCCTTTCTAAATATGCAAAACTTATAACTGAGAAAAACAAAAAACCCAAGAGTTAGTAGTGGTAATACTACACCACAAAATCCACTTGAGTTACTTTTCTACAAACATGTTTTATTTATTATTGAATTTACATTCGCTTTTTATTTATTCACAATGTAGAAGATTAGAGTCTATATAGCAAGGAATTACTTTTACTACTCTTATTGATCGTTTCACAAGTGTGGTGTGCAGCTACACCCGGTTTTAAGTAACCAACTTATAAAATTTGGGCTTTGCCCAATCAATAAGGCAACTAAAGTTGCCAATCGGCATTTGACCTGGCTGTCCGTGTGGCCTTATATTTCTCTAAAAAGTTTTTAGAAGAAATGGTCAAAAAAATCCTTTGCTCTGCTAGTAAGAAAACGAACATTCGTTTGAGGCTCTAATCGCCTGTACGCTATTGAATTGTATAATAAAACAACATAAAAGTCAATATTTAATCTCTTTGTTTATCTAGTAATCTTTATGAAATATTGTTAGTAAATTATAATAAAAATTAGAATTATTTAATCATCAGCCGGGAAAAATTGCTTTATATAGGTAAAATTACCGTTAATCATATGCAGGTTTAATGCTGTATCTGTTGAACAATATAAGAAAAAAATGGAAATGATTTAGGTAATTTTTTAATTAAGCAGTAATTTATTTTGAGGAGGGATTGGTCATGGGCAAAATCATCAATGGTTATATTTTACCTCATCCTCCAATAATAGTACCTGAAATAGGTGAGGTCAGGGGTAATTATGCTCTTGATACAATTACGGCAGTTAAAAAAGCAGCTAAGGAAATTGCTAAGGATAAGCCGGGGACTATTATCTTATCTTCTCCCCATGCACCATGTTTTAGTGATTATGTGTATATATGGGATTCTGCAAAGCTTAGAGGGGATTTTTCTGCTTTCGGGCACCAGAAAGTTGGCATGGAGTTTGATAACAATAGGCAATTAGCTTTTCATATAGCAGAGCAAGCACAATTTGCCGGTATACAGGCAGGTAACTTAAAAAGCGAGCAAAAAGCGCAATATGGTATAAGCGATCAGCTCGATCATGGCGCCATGGTACCTCTTTACTTTATCAGCCAGGAACTAGCTGATTTTAAATTGGTTTGTATATCTACTCCCTTTATGTCAAATATAGAACTGTATAAATTGGGCAAATGTATTAAAGAAGCCGTAACTTCATGTGAAGAGGATATTGTCTATGTGGCAAGCGGCGATCTTTCACACAGGCTTACTGCTGATGCTCCGGCCGGCTATCATGCTAAAGGCCGTGAGTATGATGTATATTTGATAGACAAGCTTAATAAAAACGCCATAGAAGATATATTAGATATATCTGAGGATTATATGGAGGTGGCCGGAGAATGTGGAACCCGCTCATTTATTATCATGCTGGGAGCAATGGATGGGTTAGAAATAAAAACAGATATCTATTCTTATGAGGGTCCTTTTGGTGTAGGCTATCTTGTTGCCAAAGTCAATGTGCTAAAAGAAAATAATAAAAAGGATATTTTACAAAACTATTTGCAAAATAAAAAAGCTGCTCTGGATAGCATCAAAAATAACGAAAGCCCTCTTGTAAAATTAGCAAGGCAAGCGATTGAGACTTTTATCAAAGAAAAGAGAATCCTTGAGGTACCTTCATGGTTACCGGACAATTTTTTGCATGATTGTGCCGGGGTTTTTGTTTCTCTCAAAAAACATGGCAGGCTGAGAGGTTGCATCGGCACCATTGCTGCTACGAGAGAGAATATTGCTGCAGAGATTATCAATAATGCCATTAGTGCGGCCACTCAGGACCCGCGCTTTCCGCCTTTAAGCATAGATGAGCTGCCTGATCTTATCTATTCAGTTGATGTGTTGGGAAAACCCGAAAAAATCACTTCTGTGGATCAATTGGATGTCAAAAGGTATGGCGTAATAGTAAGCTCGGGGTTGAAAAGGGGACTGCTGTTGCCTGATCTGGAAGGGATTGACACTGCTCAGATGCAGGTACAAATAGCTTTAGAGAAAGCAGGCCTCAAAAAAGGTGAAAAATATGATTTAGAACGTTTTGAAGTGGTCAGATATCAATAAAGAGGTTAGATCTTATGACAGGATTAAAAGAGGCTATGTTTTATATTAAAAAAGGCGATGGCAGTACTTGTTGCTTTCTTTGCCCTCATAACTGTGTTATTTCTCCCGGCCATCGAGGTGTCTGCGGTGTCAGGCAAAATATTGATGGGTGTCTATATTCTTTGATCTTTGAACGTGTTGCTTCTATTTCGCTTGATCGTATAGAGAAAAAACCGCTAAGAAAATTTCACCCTGGCAGCTATATTCTGTCATTAGGTTCTGTCGGTTGTAATCTGCAATGTCCTTTTTGCCAAAACCATAGCATAGCCAGGACAAAGTGCGGCCAAGTCCAGACTATTAGCATAAAAAGTCATGATGTGGTAGAAAAGGCTCTGAAGCTTACGGCACAAGGCAATATTGGTATCGCTTATACCTATAATGAGCCAAGTATTTGGTATGAATATGTTTATGAGACAGCCCAGCTGGCACAAACAGCAGGCCTAGTCAATGTGATGGTCACCAATGGTTTTATCAATCAGGAGCCTTTACGTCAAATACTCCGTTCTATTGATGCTATGAATATCGATTTAAAGGCTTATAATAATAGATTTTATGCCGATATTGTCAAAGGCAATCTAGAAGATGTAAAAAATACTATTAAAATTGCTGCCTCCCATTGTCATGTGGAGATAACGACTCTAGTGATTCCCGGTCTTAATGATTCAGTAGGGGAAATATCAGAAATGTCGAAATGGCTAGCCTCTATTTCGCCAGAGATACCCCTTCATTTATCAAGATTTTTCCCCAACTATCAAATGACAGATAATACTGCCACCCCACTGGATACTTTGGCCAAATTGGAAAATACGGCCAAAAAATATTTAAAGAACGTCTATATAGGAAATGTTTAAAAAGTATCATAATGGTGCAAGATTTCTTATGTAAAATTGAATGGTTTTGCAAGCAACAGAGGGTATTTTTGCATTACTGGCTGATTTAACATGATATATTATTCATGAAAGGGGTGAATATAATGAAAGCAAAAAATATTATGACTAAAGAAGTCATTACCGTCAAGGGAGATGCATCTATCGAGGAAATCGCTAAAACATTTGTGGACAATCATATCTCAGGTGTACCTGTAGTTGATGATGACAATAAAGTGATTGGTATTGTAACGGAGGGAGATTTGATACATCAAAAAGCAGTGCCGAGATTACCTGGCATCCTTTCTATTATGGGAGCATTTATATATTTTCAAGGAAGAGAGCTATATGAAGAAGATTTCAAGAAGCTTTCAGCTCTGAATGCCTTTGATATTATGACTCCTAATGTTATTACTATTCCTAAGCATATGAAAATAAGTGAAATTGCCTCCATTATTATTGACAAAAAGATCAATCGGCTGCCTGTAGTAAGAAATGGGAAACTGATTGGCATCGTCAGCAGGGAAGATATTGTGAGATCTCTGCTAATGGATTCGCAACTAGACGAAGAATATGAAGATGAAGAAGAGGAAGATTTCGATATTATGGATACTCCCTTGGCTAAAGCCGAACCTATTTTTTAGGTATGTCTGTGTCTAAATTATA
>JBMNOA010000057.1:0-7889 GCA_050942825.1 Bacillota bacterium | reverse complement strand
CCCGGCTTTTTTACCTAGAAAGATCAAAAATACATAAACCACTCTCTATTAAGGAGTGGTTATATTATAACATATTTAATAATTTTTTAAAAATTTTTTCTTAAGCAGAGATAAAGTATACTTGTACTAAAATATCTTAAAGTCCTTTTTGAAGGCATATTAGCATATTTTGTCTCTAGTTTATAAAGATAAGGATGAATTGTTTAAATGCTCAAAATTCTTGACAATCATTTCTGCTGCCTCTTCCACAGAGACTTCGGAGGTGTCGAGGCGAAAATCAGCCAGCTCTTCATAATGCTCTCTTCTTTCATTGAGAAGCTCATTGATCCTGTCCATAGTAGGCCTTTTCCCGATCAGTGGACGTGTGTTTTTGCGGCATAATCTTTGATAAAGCACTTCTGGATTAGCCTCTAAAAGGACAAAAAATCCGCTTTCTTTCAATAATTCCAGATTGTCACTTTCCAAATCGATATTGCCTCCTGCGGCAATTACTAAGGATTCCCTGTTCAATAGCTTTTTTAAAACCAATTCTTCTTCGGATCTAAAACGCCTTTGACCGTATTTTTTAAATATTTGATTGATGGTAAGTCCTGTCACTTTTTCTATCTCTCCGTCGGTATCTACAAATTCATAGTCCGTCAAACGAGAAACGGCACGACCGATAACAGTTTTGCCACTGCCCATAAAACCGATCAGGACTATATTTTTTTTGACATTTGTTTCCGTCATAATCAGCTACACCGCCTTGACATTTATTAGCTTGCTCCATATACCATATTCCTCAAAAAAAAATAGTATGACTATTCTCTTGATCATATCAAAGTATTCTTTGGCGAAAACTGTTTTACCTGCATGTCTAGCTGGTATTTTTACGTCAAATTATGCCAAGAACACAAACGGCGCGACAAAAAAACAGACCCTCGGACAAGGGTCTGTTCGGGACTTTTTATTTCAACAAATCTTGGTAAAATCAGTCTTTTTTCAAAAGAACTCCGTCTAAGATTCCCGCATCGCTGACCAGCACTTCTTGAATAGAAAACAGCTCCATCAGGGAAAGGATTATCTCCAATCCCTGTGCAATAATTTCGCCTCTTTGGGCCAAAAGTGGCGAAAAAGCGCAACGTTCACGATCGGAAAGAGGATGTATTTTTTGCCACAACTCCTCTAACTGATCATAATTACAATTCAAGCCATGTACGGCCTCGCGGGAATACTCGCTTAGATCGAGCAGCACAGCCGCCGAACTGGTAAAACTGCCGCCAATACCTACTGCCTTGAGGGCTGCTTGTCCCTTGATGGAGAGTACCGACTCTTTTTGTAAGCGGGCTTTGATCTCCTGACGGTCCCAAGATTCTTCCTTGGCTCTCACAGCTCCTATATCGATGCTGACTGATTCCAGTTGCATGCCTTTTTTCACTATGATTTCGCTGGAGCCGCCACCCACATCCATCATCAAGCAATCTTCGCCCTGTACCAGTGACTGGGCCCCTAAAAAGGTCAAAGCGGCCTCTTGATCTCCGCTCAAAACATCGATCTGCCAATGGCAGGCTTCTTTTACTCTATCCAGCAATTCTGCTTTGTTTTTTGCCTCACGGACGGCACTCGTAGCTACCGGATATACCTCATGGACACCGGCGGCCTCCAATAAGGCTTTGATCTCTTGCAGGGCAGCTACTGTGGCCAAAATACTTTTTTGTGACAATAAGCCCGGTGCCTCAAATGCGCCCAGCCTAGTAGTGGCCAAAAAAGTATAATGCGGCACTACTTGTCCATTTTGTACAATTCCTGCCAGCATCTGTACCGTATTAGAGCCGATATCGACGGCAGCCTTCATAAAAATTGCACCTCCCGGAGACTAATATTAAAAGAAGCATCCTCCGGGATGCTTCTTCATTGCGGTTGTCAGCGGCCCTTTCTGCCTTCTTGATGGCGCTTTAAGGCCAACAACTTTTCATTGCTGTCTTTTAGAAATTTGGCCAGTTTATCTTCGAAAAAAGTCTCATTGACCGGCTGCGGGGGTGGCGGCGGCGGTGGAGCAGGTTTATTTGCTTGCTTGATAGAAAGGGCAATCTTGCCGCCATCACTGATATTGACGATTTTAACTTTTACAATGTCCTGTTCTTTAAAATAATCACTGACATCTTTGACGTATGAATCTGCTACTTCCGAAATATGTACCAGCCCTGTTACTCCTTTGGCAATCTCTACAAATGCTCCAAATTTAGTAATACCGGTAATTTTACCTTCGACAATCCTACCTACCGTTAAGTCTAAGTCCATATACTGCTTCGCCCTTCCCCTGAATTTTTTATTAGTTATAACTATTATAAGCAAATATACAAAAAAATGTCAATATTTTATATTTATTGTAAATAAAATCAGTGGATATTATTTTTGTCCACTCTATCTTGCTCCTTGACCTCATCATTTTGCTGCATGGGAGATACTAATACTTCTCCCTCTTTGACCATACCTAATGTAGCCCTGGCCAAAGTTTCCAAATATGAATCGTCATAGAGCAGAGCTTTTTGCTCCTGCAAATCCTGGTATTTTTTTTCTGTTTCCGCCAATTGCTCCTGATAGCGGGATAATTCATGCTGCATATTATTGTATTGCAGGTAGCGACCGGCAAAATGAAAAACCACAAAGAAAGCGATCACAACAAAAGCTATCATGCCCCAACGCTTAGATTTTCTGGGCGAGGGTCGATTATGCTTCTGACTTTTCACTTTTTATACCCCCTTTTTGCTAAGGGTGATCCAAATATTATTAATATTATACAGGGCATTTATATATAAATCAAGCTCAAAGTCAGGATATTTTCTACAAAAGTCTTTTATTTTTTTATCTTTTCGTCATTACTTTGGTCATCATCATTTTCTTCCTCCTCTTCTTCAGGAGGTTTTTGTAATTTTTCGGCCCATTTTTTCCCGTATTCGCTCGCCTTGAGGCCCAGATCCCAGGAGGCTTGCGCCAAATTATAAAAAGCATCGGAAAAAGCCTTCATAGGCCAATGCACCACCACCAAAACTTTGCGTGTTCTTTTTTTATCCTGCTTTTGCTCGCAATCCGGCTCTGCGGCGATCTTGACCTTTTGGTCTCTACGGTTCTTTTTACTTCCTTGGCCAAAATCTACTTTCAGATAAGCCCGGTAGATGACAAAGCCCACCAAAAGGAAAAAGATCAACAGGGGTCTGGTTCCTCCGGGTGTGAAAAAATACCAAAAAGCGAACAAAACCGCAAAGGCGATCAACCAAAATAGCAGATCCCAAATACCCAATAGCAAGGGCTTTTTTTGCCAGCGGCTAGAAAAATTTCGGTAAAAATCAAACAATAGGCCCAATAATATGCCGCAAATCAAGGAGGCTAACAAAACCCAGAATTGATAAATAATAAACTGCATATCCATGCCTCCTATTTGAGGATACGGTCTAATAGGCTTTTACTCTTACCTTTTAAGCTTTTTTCTTCACGGCTTTTTTTGTATTCCAAAGAATGCAAAAAGCCTTGTATGACAATCTCTCCTTCATCCAAATTGAGATGGCTGATGTGTAAGTTTTCACCGTTTAAAACTAAATCACCCATATTTGTCACCAGATGAATGGAGGAAGAATCGAAATTTTCTACACTCAAAACACCATTCAGGCTCAAATTCTCTCTGTTGACAAGAATCAATTTTTGTTTCTCGGCTTCCATTAGATCACCCCCCAAAAAGCTCTTTATTGATTAAAGTATGATGGAAATCCCTGCTTTATGCCAATAAAAAACCTTTCTTACGCCGTAAGGCATAAGAAAGGAAGCAAGCAATTTCGACAAGTTATCTAGAGTATGTTTAAAACCATTAGTATCGGTAGCGAGTCTGTGACAAGGAGTAAATCTATCACAGCACAAAGTCATGCATTTCGGCACTATGGCTCTTTTTATGCGGGTGATTCCTCATTTAGGCGGACATCGCTGATCACACGATACATGGTCTCGGCCTCATGGGCTCTCACCGTTTCTGCGATGACCATTACCTGTACCTCCAGACGGCGGTTACCGTAACTGATGTGCAAAATATCGCCCAATTTTACTTCGCTGCCTGCTTTAGCGGGTCTGCCGTTGATGCTGATGCGGCCGGCATCGCACACTTCTTTGGCTACGGGTCGTCTTTTGATGATGCGGGAGACTTTTAAATATTTATCCAAACGCATAATGTATCACCCCTTTTAAATTATTTGTTTGCCTCATGCTGTTTAGCTTCTTGCCAAGCTTCCTCCAAAAGAGGCAAGGAGGCTTCGCTCCAAGCAAGTTCCTTTTGTGCTAACTTATCCTCTATATATTCAAATCTTTTAATAAATTTCCTGATGGTAAAACGTAGTGCATCCTCACTATCCAGCGACAAAAAGCGAGCCAGATTGACCAGAGAAAATATGACATCTCCCAATTCTTCTCTTCGTTGTTCGGGAGTTTGCGCCGCTTGCAGCTCGGCCAACTCTTCAGCTATCTTTTGCCAGGGGCCTTCGGCAGAAGGCCAGTCAAAACCTACTCTGGCCGCCTTATCCTGCACTTTTTGCGCCAGCAGCAAAGCGGGCAGATTTTGATTGACTTGCATGAGACGGCGCTTTTGCCCCGGTGATTTTTCCTGCGATTTGATGGCTTCCCATTGGCTCAAAACAGCTGCGGCGTCTTCGGCATTAGCATCACTAAAGACATGGGGATGACGGCGTATCATCTTGTTACTGATACCCTGTACCACATCATCGATGGTGAAACGTCCTTCCTCTGCGGCTATTTGAGCATGAAATACCACCTGCAGCAAAAGGTCGCCCAATTCATCGCAAATCTCCCGGTCCTGACCGTTTTCGATGGCATCCAAAACCTCATAAGCTTCTTCTATCAAATAACGCTTGAGCGTCTCATGGTCCTGCTCCCTATCCCAAGGGCAGCCGTCAGGCGCGCGTAGAGCTGCCATGATTTCGATCAATTGCTGCCAGTAATCGCTGCTTGTCATCTCCATCACTCCTTGAAATCTATTCTAACAATAAAAGGCTCCTAGCGCAAGAAATTGCTGTCATAAAAGTTTTCCCCTGTATAGGTTTTATTAATACTTTTATTAAATGAAATTTATTATTAACTCATTATTATCATCTGGGGCTAGAGAAAAAGGCCACCACTCCAAAAGAGCGGCGGCCTTTTTATATTTTACCAGGAGCTGCCTCCACCGCCGCCTGAGCCGCCGCCGGAAAATCCACCTCCGTAGAAGCCTCCCCCACCACCTAAATTACCCCCGCCACCTTGTGATTTTGGCAGCGCAGTCATACTGCTTTGAGCACTGTACATGGTGCGATTGAGGCTGGATATAAGTATCAACATACCAAAGGTATTCCAACTGTCGCTGTAATACCAATTAGGAGGTTCCAGTACCAGCCCATCAAATTTCTTGGCAAAAACATCTGTTACTCCCAGAGCCAGAGCATAAGGCAGGATATTATAAAAATACCCGGGGTCCTCTTTGATCAGCAATTCCATTTTTTCTTTTTCTGCGGTAAGAAGAAAGTTCCTGAAACCGACTACTCTTTGCAAAATTTCCTGACCGTAAGTCGAACGCCTATTGATGAAGGGCGACCAGAAAAGTATGACGGCAAAAGCAATCGTAACCGCATAGGCTGCCACAGGATATACATAGCCGTAAGAGGATAACAAAATTAGTAGCAAGCATATTATGGCCACTATGATGATAATGATTATCAAATACACTATGCTTTTGAACCTGGATCTTTTATACCAGTTTTTGATGACATTAGAAATAACTGCTCTCATAATAGAGGCGATGATAAAGAAAACAATCCCCCCCGCCACAGCGATAAAAAGAGCTGTCTGAAAATCAAATATATTCCAAAATGACAATAAGAATAGGAAAAATACCGGGATTACTCCTATCCCAAGCGCCAAATAGGAAAAGATTTTAGCCTTTTTGTCCAAAAGGGGTTTGGTACGGGTGAATTCACGCGTTACGCCTTTTTTGATATTATTGATATGAGAATAATATGCTTCCCGCAAATCATATTCTCTGACCGAATCATCACTGCCCAATTGCCACAGCGCAGCAAAAGCCTCCCTTTCATATTCGGTATAGGATTCATCCAAATCGCTCTCTTTGTAAAGGGTGAATGTCTTGCCCTTTTCTTCTATACGCAAATGGCCCCGGGAAGCCCAATAAAAGAGCAAAGAAGTAGCATCCCGATTATGGGCAGTATAATCAATGATATAGCCGATCTGTGCGGGATTGAGCCCATCAGGAGGATAAAATTCCACAGGAGGAACCAAGGCCTTATCACGTCCGTAGCGGAAGAAAAACACCGCCGTTAAGCCCAGCGCCAACAAAGCCAAACAAATCAATGAGAGATCTGCGCCGGTGAACGACTTAGCAAAAGTGCCGGGCGGGAAAATTGCCTTGAAGGTTATGCCCTCATAAGGCAAAAGCTGGCCCGTCGTATTGATAAAAAGCGTGGAACCAACCAGACGAGCCTGGAGCCTCTCTTGATCGGAACCTGTCAGTAAATAATCATAGTGCTGCGGCTGTGTAGGAAAATTAATCTTCAAAGCAGCTTTTTTGATATATGTGTCCCAGCTGCCGCCGATTACATCCATAAAAATATAATCGTAATCAGGCTCTTTTTCCAGAGGCAACAAGACCTGATAACTGAACACAAGGCGAGCGTTTTGTCCCGTTGGGCCCGTCTGAGAGCTAAGATCGAGACTAGGGTCTGTCACAGAGTCTATATAAATAGTGTTTTCCTGTAGAACTGCTTGACCGGGCCCCTGATAGCTGAAATTTTTCACCGACAAGGCATTATTGCTGCCTTTTTTATAAGGCAGATAATATTCCAAATGGTTAATATTCTCATTGAAGGTAAGATCAATTGTCTCCGTCACCTGTAAATTACGTTGGCTATCAGCATCTATGAGCATGTCATAATTATTTATCACATACGGGTATTGCTTCTCCCTAGCCTGGCTGAAGACACCTTGAGGAAATTGGGCCATCAACGTGATACCCTCATGAGCAGCCAGCGGCTCTTTGTTAGTTATCTTCATGATACCGTTTGCCGTAGTGACCTTTACTTTGTCACTGCCGCCGGTGGCGCCGTAAGTACCGACATTGATAGTATGGTCGAGCAGCTGTGGTGAGGGCAGGTCTATAGTGATATTGACCTGTTCAATAGTAGTATCCCAATCGTTCCCGATCAGATTCAGATAAAGCCAATCAGCCTGCGGATCGGCATCAGCCCAATGTCTTAAGGTATAGCTGATGATATATTTTTTTTCTCCTTTTAAATAAACATCAGGATCACCGATACGGATATCAAGACTATCGGCTGTTTCTTCCAATATGAAGGGCTCTCCGCCTACGCTGACGTTTATGATCTCATAGCTTTCCAGACTACCCGCCGTAGGGATGCTGCGGATAATGCCCCGTCTTTGTTCGTTAAAGGTGAGATTTATGGTCTCTGTGACGTCATATGAGCGGTCATCATTGACCTTAACATCTACACTATAGTCATCTATGCTAAAGGCTTCCTGGGCCAAGGCTACAGGTGCCGAGGCTAGGCAAAGAACTAGAGTAATGGATAGTATGATTATTGCCGATAAGCTTTTTTTCAAAGTTACCGCCTCCCCTGCCGGAATTATTTTTTAGAGGAAAAGTCCACTTTGATATTTTTTCTTTCTTCATCACTATCCAATTGGAAATAGACAAAAGGATTGAATTTGAAGATAGAAGCAATAATATTAGAAGGAAAAACCTCTCTTTTTGTATTGAATAGTTTGACATTGGCATTATAATATTTGCGAGCTTGCGCCAAATCAGTCTCAATTACTTGTAATTGTCTTTGCAAATCGAGGAA
>JBMNOA010000114.1:0-2951 GCA_050942825.1 Bacillota bacterium | reverse complement strand
TTGGGATAATTTTCCGCCAGAGCAAAAAGACGCCCCAAAGCCCCGCTCAGATTATTTTCGTTAGCTATTTTGTTATCAAGAGAAGCATCACTTTGACTAACAGCCTGATTTCTGGCCTCAATAACGTCGCTTAATGTCTCTCTTTCATGGGCGGCATAACCTTTGACCGTTTCCACCAGATTGGGAATAAGATCATAGCGCTTTTTCAGATAAACGTCTATGGTGGCAAAGGATTCTTCCACGCGGTTTCTCAGGGTTATAAAGCTGTTATAAGCTGCTATAAGCCAGATAGCAATGATAGCAATTATAACAAGAACGATAATAACAGGAATTGTCATACCACAAACCCTCCTTTTGAGTTATTGATCTTAAAATACGTCGTTGAAAATATACCATCATATCAATTTATATAATAGAATATTTCTCTTTTACTTTTTTTTATCCTGTATTTTTTGTAAAGTATTACTTGTTTTTTATCAATTACGTCATATTTTTTTATGGTCAGTTATAAAGCTCCCATTATAAAAAATATATTTTTTAATATTTTCTTATCCTTTTTTGCATATTTTGGCATTTATGGCGGGATAATAGAAGCGATTACAGAAACAGGAGGTTTGCCATGAGAGCAACAGGAATAGTTAGAAGAATCGATGACCTGGGACGTGTAGTTATTCCTAAAGAAATTCGACGCACCATGCGCATAAGAGAAAGCGATCCTCTCGAAATATATGTAGGTCAAGAAGGCGAAATAATCTTGAAAAAATATTCCCCTATCGGAGAATTGGGTGATTTTTCCAAGGAATATGCCGAATCTATTAATGAAAGCTTAGATAAAATTGTCTTTATCACAGACAGAGATAATATTATTGCCGTCAGCGGCGCTGCCAAAAAAGATTTTCTGAACAAAAGCATCGGGCATTTGGTAGAAAAATCTATGCAGGAAAGACGTACCTTTACCAATAATCATGCAGAAAAAAATCAAACCAGCAAGGAAGGTAGTATCATAGCCGATGACCGCGGCGAAGAAATATACCGTTTCATGGGGGAAGTAATTGCTCCCATCATCAATCAAGGAGACCCCATTGGTACGGTTATCATCTGCAGTAAAGATCATGCCTCGCCGATCGGAACCATAGAAACAAAAATAGCCGAAACAGCCGCCGCATTTTTAGCCAAACAGCTGGAACAATAATATAGACAAAACAAACGAGTACCTCTTTATGTAAGGGGTACTCGTTTAGCTTTTAGTCGATCAAGGATTGCAATTAGACCCATTGATAAAGATGTAACCGTGTTTTAAAAACCAATAATCCCACTTGTTAACTTATTTCATTCTTACCCAAGCCGATACGGTATAGTCAGTACATGTGCTAATTCTTCTGACCCCATAATACATCATTCGGCTAATAAACCGCAAAAAAAAGCGCACAAGAACCATAGCTGAACTATGCCACTTGTGTGCCTTTTAGTCGAAGCAATAAAATTGAGCCCAATGGCCTTAAATAAAGAGATTGAGTAACTGCTTACTATCATTAACCACCGTATATTTAAATCCTTTTTCCGTAAGCCTCTTTAACAGACCTTGATAATCCTCCGGTTTGCTTAATTCTATACCTACCAAAGTGGGGCCCTTTTCTTTATTGTTGGCTTTGGTATATTCAAAACGTGTGATATCGTCATGGGGGCCCAAAACTTCTACCACAAATTCCTTCAAAGCGCCGGGACGTTGGGGGAAATCAATAATAAAATAATGCATTAATCCCTCAAACAAGAGGGATTTTTCTTTTATTTCCTGCATACGGTCGATATCATTATTGCCGCCGCTGATAATGCAAACAACATTTTTGCCCTTAATCTCTTCCTTGTAATAATCAAGCGCAGCTACGGGCAAAGCTCCCGCAGGCTCCAATACCATGGCACTGTCATTATAAAGCTGTAAGATAGAGGTACAGACTTTGCCTTCGGGAACTGTGATAATATCATCCAATATTTCGCGACAGATATCGAAGGTCAATTCGCCTACTCTCTTGACTGCCGCTCCATCGACAAATTTGTCGATGGTATCCAATGTCACGATCTCCCCTTTTTCAAAAGAGGCTTTCATGGAAGCTGCGCCGGCAGGCTCCACGCCGATAATTTTCGTTTGCGGGCTGAGATTCTTGATATAAGTACCCACGCCGGCAACCAGTCCGCCGCCGCCGATCGTAGTAAAAATATAGTCGATCTGTTCCAAGCCTTCTTCCATGATCTCTATAGCCACTGTGCCTTGACCAGCTATCACCAAAGGATCGTTGAAAGGATGGATAAAGGTCATACCCCCATTATTGCAGCATTCCTGGGCAGCTGCAAAGGAATCGTCGAAAGTATCCCCCACCAAAACTACCTCGATATATTGACCGCCAAAGCGCATCACCTGGGAGACTTTTTGCTTGGGGGTGGTTACAGGCATAAAAATTTTGCCCGGTGAACGCAACATTTTACATGAAAAGGCTACGCCCTGTGCATGATTGCCGGCACTGGCACAAACCACACCTCTTTTTAATTCCTCCTGGCTCAGGCTAATCATTTTATTATAAGCACCCCTTATCTTAAAGGAGCGCACTACCTGCAGATCTTCTCTTTTACAATATACATTGCAGTTATAAGCCTCGGATAAGACATCGTTTCTTTCCAAAGGAGTTTTTTTGACAACTTGCTTCAAGACTAATCCGGCTTTTACTATCATTTCCAAAGGCAATAAATTACTCATACTAACACCCTTCCTCTAATATTTTGCTACCCCTACACAATAATACAATATGTATATAATGTAATAATATAAGCTTTTTGTCGAAAAACCTAATAAAATCATGTATAAAGGAAAAAAATGAAAACAATAATAATGTCGTTTGTACCGCATAAAATTTACAAATATTTCTAGATTTTCAAACAAAAAGCCTCTAAAATAATTG
>JBMNOA010000009.1:0-47552 GCA_050942825.1 Bacillota bacterium | reverse complement strand
CTAATTCTACATTCTACGATTTTGCTAAACTATTCTAGTACGTATTTAAGGTTTGTTTTTCTTCTTTAGGCTTTTTGTCCTTATCTAGATTTTTGTCCTTATCTATAAGTTCTTTTAAGGTATCAATAAATAAAGGAGCTGCATCCAACATTCTTTCTATAGTATTACTGCCATCTACGCCTATCAACCTGATTTGATCATTATTTACGATTAAAAATCCTACCGGCTGCAAAGAAACCCCGGCACCGCTACCTCCGGCAAAAGGAAAGTTGTCCAGATTTTCTTTGCCGTATTCGCCGCCTCCTGCGAAAAAGCCGCAAGATACCTTAGAGACAGGAATAATAGTAGTTCCATTCCCGGACTCCAGCATTTCACCTATAATAGTATTCACATCTATCATTTCCCTGATATTTGCCATAGCTGTTTGCATAAGATTTTTGATTTCACATTCCCCTGACATTTTTTTTCTCCTTTCTTCTTAACTTTATAATCTTAATTACGTTGATAATAATATTTCCTGTCCTCATGCTAAATATGCAATCTATACTACCATGAACTTTATTTTGCCCAAATAGTGGATTGATATTTATCAAAGGATAATTTTTATAGCCTTTACTGTCTGTAAAGATGACTGCCATTATACTTTTTGCCGTAATTGTTAAAGTTGCTGCCAGCATAGCAGTAACTGTAGCGTTTTCATAACCGGCATAAAATATGATTTCCATTTTTCTCCAATAGATGGATGGCAAAAATTTCTTAAAAGTGGGCAGGCTATGTTTAAAAAGCAAAAGTTTCTGTTCTTTTAAGCGGTCTTTTAAACTTTTATGTCCTTCTGAAGTCAATTTGTTGACGGGTAATTTAATTCGCCAATTAATAGACAAAAAGCTCAGCGGTAAAAAATATATATCCGTTTTGGTATCCTTACCATCTATATTAAATTGGATTTCTATTGTTGTAGGGTATATAATTATTATTACAATAAGTGCGCCAAAAAAAATCAACCAGTCCACTAAAAAACCCCCTCGGATTTTTCTTTTAGTGTTGGTTGATTTTTCCATTTTTATACACAATATTTAATAATTTATATATTTTTTAGTAGGTTGGCCATTTCTATGGCGGATAAAGCTGCATCCCAACCTTTATTACCGGCCTTTGTTCCTGCTCTTTCTATAGCCTGTTCTATATTATCCGCTGTAATAACCCCAAAAATGATAGGTTTGCCGCTAGCGAGACCTACAGAGGCGATACCTTTGGCAACCTCACTGGAAACGTATTCAAAATGAGGCGTGGCTCCTCTTATGACAGCGCCTAGACAAATAATAGCATCATAATCTGCTCTAGCGGCTAGCTTTTGTGCTACCAAAGGAATTTCAAAAGCTCCCGGGACCCAGATAACATCAATATCATCAGTATTATGACCATGTCTCTCCAAAGCGTCTACAGCTCCGCTCAATAATTTGCCGGTAATAAATTCATTGAATCTTCCCGCAATAATAGCAGTTTTCATGCCCTGGGCTTGTAATTGTCCCTGATAAATATTTGTCATATAGTATCACCCTTCTTTAAATAAATTTATAATTTAATCCATATGGATGAAATGTCCCATTTTTTCTTTTTTGGTACGCAGATAGAATTCGTTTTGTTCAAGCGGTGGTATTTCAATAGGCACACGCTCGACCACTTCTAGGCCATAGCCTTCGATGCCGGAAATTTTGCGGGGATTGTTGGTTAAAAGACGGATTTTTCTCACACCTAGATCAACCAATATTTGTGCTCCTGTGCCATAATCGCGCAAGTCGGCAGGAAATCCCAAACGGATATTGGCCTCTACCGTGTCTAACCCTTCATCCTGCAATTTATAGGTGCGTAATTTATTAAGCAGGCCAATGCCCCGGCCTTCCTGACGCATATAAACAAATACTCCTTCGCCGGCTTTTTCTATCATAGTCAAGGATTTGGCTAGCTGACTGCCGCAATCACAACGCTTGGATTCAAATACATCGCCGGTCAGGCATTCGGAATGCATGCGGACCAAAATAGGTTTATCAGGAGAAATTTCTCCTTTTAACAAAGCAATATGAGGCAGCGGATCCAGATCACTCTCATAAGCAATAGCCGTAAAATCACCATAAGCCGTTGGCAGCTGAGTTGTAACCACACGACGCACCAGCTTTTCATTACGCCTGCGCCAAGCAATGATATCAGCCACTGTACAAATAGAAAGCTGATGTTTTCTGGCAAAATCGATCAGATCACCTACTCTGGCCATAGTACCGTCGTCTTTGACTACCTCACAAATTACAGATGCCGGATACAGACCGGCTAAACGGGCTAAATCCAAGGAAGCTTCGGTATGCCCGGCTCTTTTCAAAACTCCGCCTTCTTTGGCACGCAAAGGGAAAATATGGCCGGGACGACGAAAGTCCTCTGCTCGTAAATTAGTGTCTATCAATGCCTGAATAGTGGCGGAGCGCTCAAAAGCTGAAATGCCGGTGGTACTTTGCGGTCCATCAACAGATACGGTAAAAGCTGTACAATATCTATCATTATTATCACTGACCATGGGGGTTAGCTTTAGTTGATCCAAACGTTCTCCGGTCATGGGCATACAAACAAGCCCTCTGGCATGAGTGATCATAAAGTTGATTGCTTCCGGTGTTGCAAATTGAGCAGCTACCACCAGGTCTCCTTCTCCCTCTCTATCTTCATCATCGGTCACAATGATCATTTTTCCGGCTTTTATTTCTTCTAAAGCCTTATCTACACTGACAAATGGCATGTCAAGTCCCCCTATAATTATTATATAAACCCATGCTCTGCCAAAAAAGCCCTATCTAATTTTTTGCTGTTATCTTGCTTGTCCGCTAATAAACTTTCTACATATTTTCCGATAATATCGGTTTCAATATTAACAAAGCTACCCTTCTTTTTGTTTATTAAAGCTGTAGATATCATGGTATGTGGTATTAAAGATATGCTGAAGGTATCATCGGATTTTTCCGCCACCGTCAAGCTAATGCCGTCTAAGGCCACAGAACCCTGGGGCAATATATATGGCAGTAATTCCTTGGGGGGGCGGATTTTGATGATTACAGCAATATCGGCCTCTTTTTTATCTACTATTTGTGCTTGTCCATCTATATGCCCGCTGACTATATGACCACCCAGCCTGTCACCGATAGCTAGAGCTCTTTCCAAATTGACTTTATCTCCCGAAACTAGTTGTGCTAAATTAGTTTTTTGTAAAGTGGTGATCATGATATCGGCAGAAAAATTATCGCCAGCGGCTTCTGTGATGGTTAAGCAAACACCATTTACTGCTATACTATCACCGATCTTACTACCCTCAAGTACAGTTTGGGCAGCAATATTGATACGGGCCGATTCAGATCCGCGCCTGATGGATTTGATCTGCCCAATCTCTTCAATCAAGCCTGTAAACAATCATATCCCCCCTTTTTTGGGGTAAGCGATAAATAGTGTATCCTCTCCAAAGCTCATTCTTTCTATGATTTGTAAAGGAAAGGCGTTAGCCATATTAGCAATCCCAGGTCCATTGAAGATGCCAGGGGCCTCATTACCTCCTATAAATTTAGGAGCTACAAATACATAGTATTTATCGACCAATCCTGATTTTAAAAATGATTCATTAAGGGTAGAACCAGCTTCTACCATGACACTCATTATACCCATTTGGTACAAAAAATCCCACAAATCGAATAAATCTATCTGATCTTCCTGATGAGGTAATGCATATATTTTGGCACCCTTTCTGGTCAAAGGGATTTGCTTAGATCTGTTTAGAGCATTAGTTTTAGTGATTATCATCGTAGGCGCTGTTTCTGTATCAAGGATTTTGGCATCTAAGGGGGTATCCAATTCTGGGTCTAAGATAATGCGCACCGGTTGAGGCAAACAAGGATCATTCAAGCGTACATTCAACTGGCAATCATCAGCCAATACTGTTCTTACTCCGGTCAAGACAGCATCATGGCGACTGCGCAGTATGTGTACATATTCTCTGCTACTATCACCTGTGACCCATCTGGAGCTACCGCTTGAGGTGGCTGTTTTTCCATCTAGTGTAATAGCTGTTTTTAAGGAGCAAAAAGTCTTTTTCTGAGTTATATTTTTGATATATATATCATTCAAGAGCTTGGCCTCTTCTTCCATAATACCAAGTCTAACCTCGATACCTGCCTCCTTTAATTGAGCTATTCCATTACCTGAAACCAGCGTATTCGGATCGATCATAGCTATCACTACTTCTTTGATTCCCGCATTGATAATTGCTTCTGTGCAGGGAGGAGTCTTGCCTTGATGAGAACAAGGTTCCAAAGTGACATAAAGGGTAGCATCCTTAGCATTTTCTTTAGCCTGATCAAGAGCGAATATCTCCGCATGCGGTCCCCCGGCCTTCATATGCCAGCCATAGCCGATGATGGTATCATCTTTTACTACAAGAGCACCTACCATAGGATTGGGGCTGGTCTTGCCTGCTCCTTTTTTTGCCAGATTTAGGGCTGCTTTCATATAATATAAAGATTTTTCCTCACTGTGCATAAGTATCTTTAGCCTTTCCGGCTCACCTGATTTTTATTAAAACCGCAAACGTACTTATCGTGAGCCTGATAAGACGTATATAATGGTTATCTATATATAAAAATACCAAGATAAGAAATATTATACATGGGTGGTCAGAATCTTTTTTATCTATAAAAAACCCCAACTGTAAACAGTCGGGGTTAAACATAGATATCAAATCTATCACAAATTATCTTCTCTCATCCGGACTATAACCGTCGGTACAGGAATTTCACCTGTTCTGCTTACAGCTCGTGGACTTTACCACCGGTATGGAATTTCACCCATCCCCGAAGATCAATTAATATTCAAATTTAAAAGCATTATATACCTCAGCATTATATACCTCAAATTATACTTTGTCAATATTTTACTCTGGTGTTTATTATTTATTTTGGAGAAATTTGTATGCTTTGTCCGCCAGATTCTGCATATCTTTGACAACTTGTCCGCTATCGGGAGCATTAAAGATAGCAGCAGCTGATACCAAGACATTGGCGCCGGCTTGTACTATCATTTCTGTATTATGTACAGTGATTCCGCCATCGACTTGAATATCTATATTTAAATCATTGGCTTCTATCAGAGAGTGAAGTTTACGACATTTATTTATCGTGGCCGGGATGAATTTTTGGCCACAGAAACCAGGATTGACACTCATCAAAGTAATCATATCCAATTCTGACAAAATGTCTTCTAAAACACATATCGGCGTAGCGGGATTAAGAGCAAGGCCTGCTTTAACTCCCCCTTCTTTGATTTGCTGTATGGTGCGATGCAAATGCCGGCATGCCTCTTGATGTACTGTGATAACATCAACGCCTGCATCCAGAAAATCATCGATAAAACGCCCTGGTTCCCTAACCATCAAATGCGCATCAAAGATCATCTTGCTATGAGGTCTAAGCTTTTTAATAAAAGCCGGACCAAAAGAAATATTGGGCACAAAATCGCCGTCCATAACATCCAAATGCAAATATTGGGCTCCGGCTTCCTCTACGATAGTAATTTGCCGGCCTACATTCCATAGATCAGCCCCTAGAATTGATGGAGCAATTTTAATCATTAATATCTTTCCTCCCTCTCTCTTAATTCGCTCAACAGTCTCAAATATCTTTTATATCTGCCATCGGAAACTATACCTTTTTGATGGGCTTCTTTGATAGCACAGTCAGGTTCTTGGTCATGGATACAACCATCAAACCGGCAAGGTCCCAACTCCATAAAATCAGGATAATAATTTTTTACGTCCCTGATTCTAAGCTCTTGCGGCAAATCCAAAAGAGAAAAGCCGGGAGTATCTGCGACTAAACTATCACGGGGTAATAGCATTATTTTCACATGGCGGGTAGTGTGACGTCCTCTTTGCAACCTATGGCTGATTTTGCCCACCGGCAAAGCTAATTCAGGATTAATGGCATTGAGTAAACTGGACTTTCCTATACCGGAAGGCCCGGCAAAAACAGAAAACCTACCAGCTAAAACATCTACCAATTGATCTATATTTTGCCCAGTTTTAGCGCTTAATAACAAAATCGGAAAGCGGGCCTGACGATATGGTTGCAGCTCTTTTATCAGAAGTTCTTGTTCGCTACCTGACAAAAGATCACATTTATTAATACATATAACAGGCTTAACATCATTATAGGCAGACATCACCAGCATCCTGTCTAATAGCAAAAAGTCTGGTTTGGGATCTTTGGCGGCTAATAAAAGGATGGCTTGCTCAACATTGGCTACTTTGGGTCTTTGTAATTGATTTTTGCGCGGCATAACCTCTTCTATCATGCCTTCTTTGCTTATTTTTTCCTGGTGAGGTTTTTCTGATTTGACAAGACGACTGACACGTACCTTATCACCAGGATAAATTCCCAATGCGGAATTTTTTACTATACCACGCAGCTTGCACAATAAATAATCATTGGGTAGCAGAACATGATAAAAACCCCCATATCCCCAAAGCACTATGCCATATAATTGCTCGTTCCCGTTAGGATACATTTTTAAATTCCACCTGTACTCCATCCAAATATATTTTTATTTTA
The DNA here is from genome assembly GCA_050942825.1 of Bacillota bacterium. Taxonomy (GTDB): domain Bacteria; phylum Bacillota; class Dehalobacteriia; order UBA4068; family UBA4068; genus CAYRML01. The sequence continues at coordinate 40,923 of JBMNOA010000009.1, read as the reverse complement.
GCAGAATTATAATATGTCACCTGATAAGACATAGTAGTACCGGGAGGATGATTGCGATTATAGACTTCATTGGTTCCGGTAACATCAGTAACAAGTATCTTCACATTGTGATCCATATCATCGTCGGGTATGCTGCAAGTAACAACAGTAGTCTTGGCTATCTTGCCGGGACCATCGCTGACTACCAGGTCGATGGTAGCACCCTGTTCCACTTCTGTGCCAGCCGCAATGCTTTGTTCAAAAACTATGCCTTGGTCATATTCGAAACTTTCTTTGGTACGGGCTTTGCCTAAGGTCAGCATATTATCATCTATGATTTTTTTTGCTTCCGCCAAGGTCCTGTTGGTCAAAGTAGGCATCGTGATAATAGCAGGTTTTACTCCTTTGCTGACTGTTATAACAACTGTGCTGCCTTCCGGAGCCTGTTCACCGTCAGAAGGAGATTGTCTGATAACCCTGCCTTCTGATACTTGAGAATTATATTCTTCTTGTATCTCCACATCAAAAAATGCATCCCGCAAGATATTTTCCGCATCTTGCATGAAGTCTCCCACTACATTAGGCACGTCCACCTTTCTGGCTCCTTGACTGACTACCAGCTCGATTGTACGTTTTTTCTTGACAGTTTGTCCAGCCGGAATACTTTGAGAAATAACATGGCCTTCTTCGATCTCATCATCGTAAGCTTCAGTTACGGAAAATTTAAGCTTTAATTCTTTTAGTTGAGATTCTGCTTCTTCGATAGGCACATCATATAGGTCAGGAACAACGATTTCTTCATTAGAAAAGCTAAGTACACCAACTTGTACCAGTAAAAACACCACAGCAGCCAGCAAGATAGCCGATAAAATTAATATGGTGCGTTTATTTTTGTTTCTAAAAGGTTTAGGTAATTTTTTTCTGATAGGAGACTTATAGGAACCATTCCTGGCGGGCAAATCATCATGGAGCATAGATACATCTTCTGTATGGATTTCTTTGGTAGCTTCTTCATCGTCATAATTCTGATAAACGCTATTTAACCCCTCTACCGCGGCTCTAATAGCATTTTCCATTTCAAATGCGGAATTATATCTGATCTCGGGGTTTTTACGCATAGCCCGCATCACCACATAAGAAAGTCCTACGGGAACATCGAGATTAATATGATGCGGGGGTATAATCTCTCCTTGAACATGTTGCATAGCGACATTGATGGGTGAATCACCGTTAAAGGGCAATTGACCAGTGAGCATTTCGTAAAAAACAACGCCGGCTGAATAAATATCGGACTTTTCGGTTATATTGCCTCCCTGTACTTGTTCGGGAGAAATGTATTGTACGGAGCCCATGATTTTGGAAGAAGAAGTGTAAGTTTGCGTAACATCACTGATACCTACTGCAATTCCAAAATCAGTGACTTTTACCCTGCCATCTACAGACAGCAGTATATTATGCGACTTGATATCTCTGTGGATAATACCATGCTCATGAGCATAACCAATACCCTCTAACATCTGACACATGATATTGACAGAGTCATTGACTGATAAAGTCCCCATGCTTTTTATATAGTCTTTGAGAGACTCGCCCTCTACAAATTCCATAACTATATAATGCATATTATCTTCATATCCAACATCATATACAGCAACTATATTACCATGAGAGAGGCTGGCAACGGCCTCTGCTTCCCTTCTAAAACGCCGTACAAAAGCCTCATCGCTGTTATATTCTTCACGCATTACTTTAACCGTCACCATGCGGACTAAAAGATTATCACGGCCTTTATATACGACAGCTGTACCGCCGGAACCGATCTGCTCTTTTATTTCGTAACGATTATTAAATATTTTACCTATCATCGCCTTCACCATCCTCACATAAAACCAAAACCACAGAAATATTGTCAAATCCGCCTCTCTCAATAGCTAAGTTGACCATAGATTCCACAGTTTTTTCTATATTATTATCAGCTAAGACTAAAGTAGCGATTTCTTGTTTATCGAACATATTATAAAAACCATCACTGCACAAAAGCAGATAATCACCTGTTTGCCAGGTGGTATGGCCAACATCGACATTGACCAGTGATTCCTGCCCTAAAGAACGTATGAGTATATTTTTTTGAGGATGGTTTTGCGCTTCTTCTTCAGTTATGCTGCCTTCCTTTAATAATTCATTGACTAAAGAATGATCTTGCGTAAGTTGGATAGTAGTATCTTTGGTGATCAAATAAGCACGGCTATCACCGACATGGGCCCAAAATATTTCTTGGTCATTAACAATAGCTGCAGTCATAGTTGTTCCCATACCATAATGTTCGGGATTTTTCCCGCCTTGAAAAAGTGCATCATTGGCCTCAAAAAAAGCTTGTTTAAGTAGTATCTGTGGAGATTCGCCGCGATCGCTTTCCACAATCTTAACCGTAATAGAAACAGCAGTAGAACTAGCTACTTCCCCTGCCAGCCGGCCGCCGATTCCATCAGCAACAATAAAAAGGCCGAGAGAACTATCGCAAAAAACGGCATCTTCATTTTTTTTGCGAACAGCTCCGATATGACTGTAGGCTTTTGCTTGCATGTTACACCTCCATTTTTTGCCGCTGAGATAATTGACCGCAAGCAGCACCGATATCCACACCTCTGGCCTCTCTTTGATAGACCGTAATAGCAAAAGACTCCACTATTCGACAAAAATCTTTTATAACTTCTACTCCAGAGGGCAGAAATCCTGTTTTAGGCACAGGATTGGCCGGAATAATATTCAATAGACAATCTTCGCCAGCTAATAATGCTCCCAGTTCATAAGCATCTTCTCGACTATCATTAATGCCTGCAAAAAGGGCATATTCATAAGTAATACGCCTGCCGGTTTTTTCTTTATAGTAGCGGCAAGCCTCTAGTAGTTCCTTGATCCGGTATTTTTTGGCTATTGGCATTATAGCCGCTCTTTTATCATCATTGGCAGCGTGCAGGGAAACCGCCAAACTCAATTGTTGCTGCCAATCAGCCAATTGATAGATCTCAGGCACCAAACCACAGGTAGATACTGTAATCCGTCTCATACCGATATTTTGTCCCTGCGGGTTATTTAAGATTAATAAACTCTTCTTGACATTATCAAGATTCAAAAGCGGTTCACCCATACCCATATAGACAATATTAGAGATGGCATTAAAGCCTCTTTGCCTGGCAAAATCGGCTGCCACCAGCACCTGGCCTACTATTTCTCCCGCACTGAGATTGCGTCCGGGGCCATTTTGGGCCGTAGCACAAAAAGCGCAAGCCATAGCACAACCTGTCTGAGTACTGATACAACAAGTAGCTCTATCCCTGGAGTTTTTTCTTTTGTACAGCATTAAAACCATTTCTATGGTTTCACCATCAGCCAAAGACAAAAGGAGCTTGATGGTATCTCCTGCTGCAGAGCGGCTACTATTAATAATGCCGGGCCAAGCGATGTATGCTCTATAAGCAAGTTCCTCTCTTTGTGCTAGAGGGATATTGCTGTATTGGCTAAAATCAGAGACCCCTTTATTATGCAGCCAAGTAAATATCTGTTGACCCCTATAGGTGGGCCACGACCATCCTTTGACCAAAGCCATAATTTCTTCTTGATTCATAGAGAGCAAATCTGCTTTTATCATATTACCCTTTCTTTTGCAGGCGACTGATAAAAAATCCTTCTATGCCTGCATTTTGTGGCAATAATTGCACCATGCCTTTTTGTGCCTGGGTCAAAATTTCATCCGGTAAAGACTGAGGTAGTAAATGGTCAAAAGCTGCAAGCTCAAAATCAGACCGCTGTTGCAAAAACCATTGTATGGAATGCTGATTTTCTTCTTTGGTGATAGTGCAAGTAGAAAAACAAAGTATTCCCAAAGTAGCCAAATAATCTGCTGCGGCCAACAATATTTCACGAGACAGTTTCTGCATAGTTTTAATGTCTTGCGGGCTTTTGCGCCAGCGCGCATCAGCCCTTCTGGAGAGAATCCCCAGACCGGAGCAGGGAGCATCTAACAAAATATAATCGGCCCAATATTTATATTCCTGAGGTAAATAACGGGCATCGGCGGCTTTTTCTTCTATGATGCTCAAACCGAGACGCCTATAATTTTCCTTTAACAAATCTAGTTTATGTTCATGGATATCAAAAGCATGCACTTTTCCTTCATTTTTCATCAATTGAGCCAAATGACAGGTTTTACCACCGGGCGCCGCGCAAAGATCTAGGACTTTGCTGCCTTTTCGTGGGCTTAAGGCATGTGCCACCAACATAGAGGATTCATCCTGAGCCTGGAAAAAGCCCTTTTTGAATAAATCGCTGTCAAAAATTCCCGCTGAACGCAAAAGCCTGATAGCTTCCGGCGCAAAAGCACCCGCTTCTGCGGTAAAGCCCCTCCTCTGTAATTCCATCAATAACGTTTCTCTGTCTGTTTTAATGGTATTGGTCCTAATAACGACATCATGAGGCTGATTATTGTAAGCGCAAAAAATTGCTGCGTCTCTTTCACCAAAGGAGTCGAGCAGATAGCGTGCCAGCCAAACCGGATGGGACAAGGTTACAGTTAAATAGGACACAGCCCCTTCAGATAATTGAGGTAAGGTATACTGCTCTCGATAGCGAAGATAATTACGTAAAACTCCGTTTACTAAAGATGCAGTGCCTCTATGTCCATATCTCTTGGCCAGCTTGACCCCTTCATTGACTACTGCGGAGTAGGGAATCTTTTCCAGATACAAAAGCTGATAAAGACTGAGGCGCAAAATCAACATGATCCAGAGCGGCAAATCGGATAAAGGCTTCTTTAGCAGTTGGTTTAAAATATGGTCCAGCGCATTTTGCATACGCAGTGTACCATAAACAAGTTCTGTTATCAGCCTTTTATCATCTATGGAAAAGTTGCCGTTATCCAAGGAGCCCGCTGTTTGCAAATTAGCATAAGCTCCTTCTTGGGCCACTTTATGCAGAATAAGCAAAGCCTTTTCACGAGCGGTTGTGATTTTTTCAATCATTATATATCTCTTTTCTATTTATGAAATCTTAATCCTAATTATTCTCTTCTGCCGCCAAAAATCAGCAGTAGACGTAAGAATTGCAAAAGACTGACCAAAAGTGCGGCAACATAAGTGAGAGCTGCTGCGCTAAGCACTTTTTTGGCCTGATTTACTTCCTCTTGATACAAAAAACCGCCGTCTGATAAAGAAACCAGTGCTCTTTTAGAGGCATTGAATTCCACCGGTAAGGTAACCAACTGAAATACAACTGCCAGGCCGAAGACAATAACGCCGATTTGGGCCAGCCCCAAAGCACCAAATAGAATACCAACAATGATCAATATCCATGAAGCATATGAGGCAAAATTGACCACAGGTACCATCGCGGATCGTATCTTCAGAGGTACATAGCCTGTTTGATGCTGCACAGCATGGCCGACTTCATGGGCTGCAACACCTATAGCAGCAACGGAAGAGCTGTTATAGACAGGTTCCGATAGTCTCAACACATGATGCCTGGGATCATAATGATCAGTCAGGTTTCCTTGTATTCTTTCTACAGGTACATCATGAAGACCATTTTTATCTAAAATATTTCTGGCAACATCGGCAGCTGATTGGCCTTTTTGCGATTTGACTTGGGAGTATTTACGAAAAGTGGAAGAAACTCTTGCCTGAGCCCAAATGGCGATACCAATACCAACAAAAATCATCCATATATAAGGATCATAAAAGAACAATTTTAAAACCCCCCTATTGAATATTCTGGCCGCCGCGAGGCTACTAAATTATTTTTTACAAAGCCTGGGCGGCGGAAGAATCATTATCTTTTTTTATGTACTTAGTATCTTCTTTTTTACAGAAAAAATTAATTGCTTCCATTATTTTTTCAAGATCAACGCAAGTATTTTTACAAGGTCCATATGGCCGATGATTTTTTACACCCAAAACAGGCAAAGGCCCTACATCCATGATGCCCGATGATAAATCTCTTTCACAAGCGATAGCCACGATGGCTTTGGGCTTAAATTCTTTAATAAATTTACGGGCCAGGGTGCCACCGGTGATCACTACAGCATTAATGTCCATAGTGTTTTTTAATTTTAAGATACCTGCTATATCACATCTGCCGCAAGATCTGCAATTATCAATATCTTGAGTGACTTTAGCCGTACAATCGGTTTTTTGTAAACAATGCGGAGCGAGCAGCATGATATCTTTACCTTGTAATTGCAAATGATATGAACGTACCAAATGATTGTTGACCTCTACAAAAGAGGCCTGAATCTCTTCGGCATTGATAGTAAATATTTTGCCGATAGTCAAAGACATAGGGTATAATTTCAGAGCACCCCTTAAAAATAATCTTCCCAGAGCTCCCAAAGGCTTTTGGCCCCAGATAGAAATAGCAATAAGTAATACGCCCAAACCGGCAAAAATCAAAACGAAGGCGATACCCAAACCGATAAGTAGAATAACGGTTTGAAAAAAAGAATTGACAGGGTTAAAAGCAAAAAACACAAAGAACGTGGCACAGCCAGCCAAAAAAACAACACTGACTGTCAATAGCCCCATAAAAATTCGTTTTTTACTGCTTCCTGTCATCTTTTCCTCTGCTTATCAAAAATATTGAACTACCCTAAAATATCACCGGTCCTGATAGCATATCCCCTGCTGAAATCGCTGAAACTCATTTTTGCCTTTCCTTCAGGTTGTACTTCTAAGAGGGCTACTGCACCTTCTGTAGCAGCTACTATCAAGCCGTTGTTTTTATCAATAGCCAAGACTCTTCCCGGTAATCCCTTGATCCAAGGGATATAAGCGGATTTATAGATTTTTAGCCTCTTGTTGTGATAAAAAGTATATGCACCGGGACAGGGAGAGAGCCCTCTGATTTGGTTATGCACATCCAAAGCTTTTTTGTGCCAATCAATTACTTCATCTTCTTTTTGGAGCATGGGAGCATAAGAAGCTAATGCTTGATCTTGAACAAAACGCTTGACCTGGCCACTTTTTATATCATCCAGGGTTCTTAAAAGCAGTATTGCACCTAATGCGGCTAACCTATCATGAAGAATACCGGCATTGTCATCGTCTTCGATAGTGCATTGTGCCTTTAATATCATATCGCCAGTATCCATACCTTCATTCATATACATCGTAGTAACGCCTGTTACCTTTTCTCCCTTAATAACAGCCCAATGGATGGGAGCTGCACCTCTATATGAGGGTAAAAGCGAAGCATGTACATTGATGGCGCCAAAAGGTGCCAGATTAAGCAAGTCTTTCTTTAATAATTGACCAAAAGCAACCACTATTATAATGTCGGGATTCCAAGCTGAAACAGTTTGCACAGAAGCAGCTTCGTTGACATCCTGTGGTTGAATGATCGGGATATTGTATTTTAAGGCCATTTCTTTCACCGGAGTAGCCGCCAGCTTATTTCCTCTACCTTTTTTTCTGTCCGGCTGAGTGACAACACCCACTACTTGATATCCGGCAGCTAATAAAGCTTCTAAAGACGGCACGGCAAAATCAGGACTTCCCATATATACTATACGCATCAGTCAAATTCTTCCTTTAACATTATATCTATAAACAGCTTGCCGTCAAGATGATCCAATTCATGCTGAATGGCTCTGGCAAAAAGGCCTTTGCCCTTTAAGGTGAATTCTATGCCGTATCTATCCTGAGCGGTAATTTCTACTTCTTTATGCCTTTCTACCAAACCATGGCGACCAGGAACACTGAAGCAAGCTTCTGTATCAACTTCCAGATCTTTAGTTTTAGTGATGATGGGGTTAATAAATTCCGTTACCCCGTTACCGACATCAACTATAAAAACACGTTTACTTACACCGATCTGAGGAGCAGCCAAACCGACCCCTTCCAGATTTTCCAAGGTAAAAATCATATCGTCCAATAAATTATGAAGACTTTTATCAAATCTTTTTACCTGAACTGCAATTTGACGTAAAATAGGGTCACCTACTTCAATTATTTGGCGAATACTAGGCATTCTTAAGCCTCCTTGATTAAATTAAATTAAATTATACCATAAAATAACATAAAAAAACAACCTAGGCTACATCATATTTAGGGGATCGACATCTATTTGTATAAAAACTTCACGCTTGATATTTTCCTGTTTTTTAGTTTTTTCCCATAAATCTTTTAAATTCTCTTTCATTAGTTGTGCCTCTAGGCCCTTTAAAAGTATCTGATAGCGATAATGATCTTTTATCTTTTCCCAAGGAGCAGGAGCAGGCCCCAAAACTACATCCTCTCCGAGCTCAAGGCGACAGAAACCAGCCAACACATCGGCAGCCCGAGCGGCCTTTTTTTGCTCATGTGCAATAATCAAGAGGCGGATAAGGCTACAAAAAGGAGGATAATACAGTTCTCTTCTGAGAGCTATTTCCTGCTCATAAAAAAGTTCGTAATCCTGCCCGGCGGCGGCTTGTATGATAATAGACTGTGGGCTGTAGGTTTGGATGATCGCTTTACCCTGCTTGGCACGTCTGCCGGAGCGTCCTGAAATTTGAGTCAATAGCTGAAAAGTCCTCTCGCCGGCCCGCCAATCAGGAAGATTCAAACTAATATCTGCCGTAATAACTCCTGCTAAAGCGATATCGGGAAAATCTAATCCTTTGGCTACCATCTGTGTGCCGACTAGAATATCCGTTTCTTTGCTTAACATAGCTTTATAGACAGCATCGTAACTTCCTCTTTTTGATATGATATCCTGGTCCAGACGTGCAACTTTAGCCTGGGGGAAAAGCTTTTGCACTTCATCTGCTACTCTTTGTGTGCCGCTGCCGAAATAGCGGATGGCAGTGCTTGCACATAAAGGACAGTATTTTGGCGGGTCTGACAATGCTCCGCAATAATGGCATTTCAAGCGAGCTTCTCTGCTATGATAAGCCATAGGCAACGCACAATGCGGGCAACGGATGACATGACCGCAATTACGGCAGGAATAGAAGGTATAATACCCTCTTCTGTTGAGAAATAGTATTATTTGCTCATTTTGTTGTAAAACCTCAGCCATTTCTTGTCTTAATAAACGACTGAAAATAGAACGATTACCCTCTTTAAGCTCTTCTCTCATATCAACTATCTCAACTTTTGGTAAAGGCGCTCCGAAATAGCGGTGAGGCAAGCTAAAGAATGCATAGTCGCCAATTTTAGCTTGATAAAAACTTTCTACGGACGGAGTAGCGCTGCCCAAAAGCAACTGAGCATCTTCCAACAGACAGCGCTTCTTGGCTATATCACGCGCATTGAAGCGCGGAATGTTATCTTGCTTATAGCTGTTTTCTTGCTCTTCATCAATAATGATCAGCCCCAAATTATTCAAAGGCGCAAAAATAGCCGAACGTGCCCCCACTACCACAGGATATTGACCTTCGGCGATTTTTTGCCAGGATTCTCTTTTCTCTTTTGCTGTTAAACCGCTATGTAATAAAGCAACTGGCAACTGTAGGCGCTGATGCAAAAAATTTATGATCTGGCTGGAAAGCGCGATTTCCGGCACTAATAATATACACTGCTTATTTTCAGCAACCATCTTTTTTATTAGTTGCACATATATTTCAGTTTTGCCACTGCCTGTTACCCCGAATAGCAAAAAAGGTCTTTTTTCATTCTCTATTTCCTTAATTATAGACTCAAAGGCAGCTTTTTGCTCGGGATTCAATTCAGTGTCTACAATCTGATATTCCTCACCATCAGTTACTATTTCACGTTCTTCTGCTCTCAATAAGCCATTTTTTTCCATGCGGCGTATCAGGTCAAGGGAAAAACCTTCCTTTTTTAATTGAGCTGCAGTGGCGGACTGCTCTTGAGATAAATAATCTAAAACAGTTTGTTGTTTTAAAGTCGCCTTTTGTGAAACCGGAAGATTGATAAAATAATACTTTAAACGGGTGGGTTTCATCAAATGCCCACTTAAGGACAAACCCGCGGGCAACATAGCCTGCAGGGCCGATACATAGGGACATAGATAATAATCTGCCATAAACTTGGCTAATTGCAAGAGGTTTTCCGTAAACAAAGGTTTATCGGTTAGTAGCTCTTTAATATCTTTAAGAGGGCTGTAATCGCTATGATCCAAAAGTTCTATAACTATGCCCTCTAAGAGCTGATAATTAAAAGGTACACGTACAACACATCCTCTGGAAACTTTTCCCAGAAGATGCTGCGGGATTGCATAATGATAAATTTTATCAACAGCCGCTACTTTGCGATTTACTACTATCGCGGCATATCTATTTTCTGACAAGGCTTATGCTCCTTTGCCCTCATTGCTTTTGCATTATAGAAAAGCAAACCACATAATTTTCTTTCATCTACAAGCAATTATAGCAAAGATTGACCAATATTTAAAGTCTACTGTTTGGCCCTAAAGAACAAGGCTACAATAAAAGCAAAAATTACGGCAGCAGCTATACCGGGGGAAACTTTGCATAAAATTCCTTGAAAAATACCCCAGAAACCATTTTCAGCCGCACCTGCCATAGCGCCTGTTACTAAAGCATTACCAAAACTGGCAATCGTCAGACCGGCACCCATACCGGCAAAATCAACTAATTTTTGAAAGAGTCCAAAACCGCTCAAAATAGAACCTGCTACCACAAAGACACACATAGTATGGGCTGGAGTCAATTTGAAAATATCGAACATTATTTGTCCGATAAAACAAATAATGCCGCCAACCAAGAAGGCTATCAATATTTGGTTCAGCAATTAAACACCTCTCCTTTCCAGAGCAACCCCATGGGCGATGCCCGGTATGCTTTCCTTTTGTTCAGAAGATACCGGTGAAAGCAAGGCACCGGTGGAAACAACAAAGATTTTTTGCAATTTATTGGCAGTTAATAATTTAGCAAAATGGCCGTAGGTCACAGCAGCCGCACAACCACAGCCGCTACCTCCGGAAAATACTTCCTTATTATCACTGTATAACAAACAACCGCAATCAACATACTTTTCTTTACTAAGAAAAATACCTTTATACTCTAATAGATCAAATAATATCTGATGACCTACTTGCCCCAAATCTCCTGTGATGATCAGATCATAATAATCTACTGGAACGCCTCTTTCCTCCAGATGTGCCGATATAGTATTAGCAGCCGCGGGGGCCATAGCCGCTCCCATATTAAACGGATCCTTGATGTTTAAATCAATCACTTTACCGATAGTGGCAGCTGTTATCTGTATCGGGCTTTCCTGATCATAAGAAACTATACCCGCACCTGCCGCTGTAGCCGTATATTGACAGTAAGGCGGTTTCTGCGCGCCATATTCCGTTGGATAACGGAATTGTCTTTCCGCTGTGCAGTTATGGCTGCCGGTAGCCGCCATAACCTTTTTGGATGCTTGAGATGCAACCAATAAAGATGCTAAGGCCAGGCCTTGCATGGAAGTGCCGCAAGCAGCAAAAATCCCCAAATATGGTATACCAATATTACGGGCAGTAAAACCGGAAGAAGTGATTTGATTCATCAAATCACCGGCCAAAAACATATCTACTTCACCGGCACTCCATTTAGCTTTTTCTAGTGCTAGATTACAGGCCTTTTCCAACATTACTTGTTCAGCCTGTTCAAAAGTATCTTGACCGGCCCTGTTGGAAGAAAAGAAATAATCAAAGCCTTCTGCCAAAGGACCTGCTTTTTCCATAGTACCGCCGACTGCGGCAGAAGATACTAAATATGGAGGGGCCTCAAAAACCCAGGTTTGTCTGCCTTTTTGTATGATATTTCCTCCCCTGCTTGATAAATTTGCATTGTTATTTATCATTTAATCACCCTATTATATATTTTATCAAAGCTACAAAAAATGCAGATACTATGCCAAAGACCACTACTGCTCCGGCTAATTTAAAGCTATTACAGCCGCTTCCTAAAACAAATCCTTCGCTTTTATGTTCTATGGTAGCCGAGGCCACGGAATTGGCAAAACCTGTGATCGGCACAGCCAAAGCAGCACCTGCTTTTTGTGCCCACTTATCGTAATACCCTAAACCAGTAAATAAAGCAGTAAAACCCACAACTACTATCAGAATTACAGCATCAGCATCCACTTTAGCCATGCCAGAATTGCGGATAATGAGATTCTCCGCTAATTCAGCCGCGGCGCAGAGCGCGCCGCCCAGCAAAAAAGCTATCATAGAATTAGGCAAAAAATTGCTTTTGGGCATATTTTTTTTAACTATTTTATCGTACCAGGGTATAACTTGAGGTTTTTTCTTCATGTTTTTACCTATTGTTTTTATAAGATTTACCACTAGTATGAGGAGGTAATTCTATCTTTATTAGAGACAAATTTAACCAGTTTTTTTATACTGTCTTCTGCAGACAATAAAAAAAGAAAAGAAAAAAGGAGTTCTATCATGCTGCTATTGATCATCAGAACGATTATTTTATATTTTTTGATTTTGCTGATGATGAAAATCATGGGCAAAAGGCAAATCGGCCAATTACAACCCTTTGAATTAGCAGTAATTTTGATATTTTCAGAAATGGCCTCCTCTTCTATGCAAAGTACAGCTTCGCCAATTTTATACAGTATCATACCTATAGCTACCATTACTGTAGTACAAGTGATTATGGCCATTGTAAATCTAAAAAGCGAAAAATTTCGAGATCTAATCTGCGGCAGGCCGTCCATCATTATCTCTAAAGGACGTATAGTACAAAGCGAAATGAAAAGATTGCGTATGAATATAAATGATTTGCAAGAACAATTGAGGTCTAAAGGTTATTTTGATATCACCGATGTGGAATATGCTGTTATGGAAACAAACGGCCAGCTCAGTGTCATGCCAAAAACACCCAAAAGAACCATACAAGTAGAAGACCTAGCCATGGAATTGGAACAAGAAGAGCCGTCTACCATAGTGATTTTGGACGGACATGTTAATAATGAAGCGTTAAATTCCATAGGCAAAAATTCTATATGGTTAGAAAAAGAATTGAACAAACGTAGTATAAAAAACGCAGAAGATGTTTTTGTTGCCAGTATAGATGATGAAGGTATTTTCTCTTATCAATTAAAAGACGAAGAAAAAAGGGCCAAAAAATGACAAAAGCATATATATTTATAACTGTGGCTATAATCATCATATTAGCTGTTTCTATCGGCTCACTATACTATCTTCATATTTCAGCAGATAATATAGCAATATATTTTAAGCCATTGGAAAAAGCCATTAATAGAGAAGATTGGACAGAAGCGCAAAACTATTTTTCCCAGAGCAAGGCTCTTTGGCCTAAATACAGCAGAATCTGGCCCCTTTTAATAGATCATCAAAAAGTCTCGGAAATAAGTAAATTGTATCTTCGACTGGAGCAAGCTATCAACAATCAAGATATCTTGCAGGCAGAGCAGAGTTTGCAAGAATTGTCCTACATGGTCAAACAAATACCGGAGGCTGAATCGATCACCTGGCAAAACATCCTCTAATAAAAAAAGAAGGTTCACCTAGCACACAGGGTGTTAGGTAAATCTTCTTATTTCGTATCATCTAAAAATAAAAATCGATAATATTTACAGTATGCAGAACACACCGTTTGGTATGCATTTTTTAAATGGGATTTATTCGACTGTAACACTTTTTGCCAGGTTACGGGGCTGGTCGATATCGCAACCTCTAGCCAGTGCAACATAATAAGATAACATCTGTAAAGGTACCACCGAGAGGATAGGCGCCAAAATGTCCAAAGTCTTAGGCAGATAAAGAACATGATCGGAAACCTTGCCCAGCTCTTGCATATCTTCAAGAGCAATAGATATAATGTTGGCATCTCTGGCTTTGATCTCTTTGATATTGCTGACGGTTTTTTCCATTATATCAGATTGAGTGCAAAGCGCTATCACGGGAATATTCTCTTCGATAAGTGCTAAAGTACCATGTTTTAACTCACCCGCTGCATAAGCTTCGGCATGGATATAAGAAATTTCCTTGAGCTTTAAAGCACCTTCTAAGGCTACGGCATAATCCAGACCACGGCCTACATAGAAGGAATCTTCAAATCCCACAAATGCTTTGGCAATTTCTCGTACGGGAATCGCCAAATCATCTAATATTTGCTGCACTTTTTCCGGCAGAACATAAAGGTTTTCTATGAGTTTTTTGATTTCCGCTGGAGCTATTTTATGCAAAACCTGCGCTAAATAAAAGGTTAAAAGATAAATAGCCAAAAGCTGCGTGATATAAGCCTTGGTAGAGGCCACAGCTATTTCAGGGCCGGCCCAGGTATAGATTACATCATCAGCTTCTCGGGAGATGCTGGAGCCTAAAACATTGGTTATGGCAATCACATGAGAGCCTCTTTTTTTACTTTCTCTCAATGCGGCTAAAGTATCGGCAGTTTCTCCTGATTGTGATATCACAATCACCAAAGTTTTTTCGTCGATCAAAGGATCCCGATAGCGAAATTCCGAGGCAATGTCCACCTCAACAGGTAAGCGCAGAATTTTTTCAATGACATATTTGGCCACTAAGCCGGCATGATAAGCTGTACCGCAGGCCACTATAGCAATCTTATTAGAAGAGGACATTTGCTGTGCCGTGATATTGATTTCTGGCAAATTCACACTGGAGAAATCATCGGAGATACGCCCCTTGAGAGTTTGTCGCAAAGCCGACGGTTGCTCATTGATCTCTTTGATCATGAAGTGGTCATAACCTCCTTTTTGGGCGGCTTCACAATCCCAATCAATGATCACGATTTCTTTTTCTACAGGCTGGCCATCTTGGTAAACAATTATACCTTCTCTGGTCAAAACTGCTATTTCCCCATCCTTGAGGATCATGATTTTGCGAGTATATTCTATCAAAGCAGGTATATCCGAGGCAAAGAAGAACTCCCCGTCTCCAATACCGATCACTAAAGGGCTGTCTTTTCTGGCGGCCACCAGCATATCAGGATTGTCTTTAGAAATAGCTACCGTAGCATAAGACCCACGCAAATTCTGCACCATCTGTTGCATAGCAGCCAAAATATCACCTTGATAAAAATGTTCTAATAAATGCGGCAGAACCTCCGTATCTGTTTCAGAGCGGAAAATATGACCCTCTTTTTCTAGCCATTCTCTCAATTCCAGATAATTTTCGATGATACCATTATGTACCATAGCTATATTGCCGTGACAATCACAATGGGGGTGTGAATTTTCATCACATGGACGGCCATGAGTAGCCCAGCGGGTATGGCCTATACCGATTGTTGCCGGGGAATCATCAGAACCAATTTTTTCTTCCAAAGTCGCAATTTTGCCTGTGCTGCGAATAGTTTTAAGATTTTTTCCTTCTATTATAGCAATACCGGCAGAATCGTATCCCCGGTATTCTAAAGACTTAAGCCCGGCCAATAGAATAGGGACAACCTTTTTATAACCTATATAGCCTACGATACCGCACATGTACATCCCTCCATTTTATAATAAAGGTTATTTTGTAGAAATTCGTTATATTTATTATATTTCCTTTTTACTAATATTAGTAGAAACAGAGATAAAAAACTAAGACCCTCTTTTTTCCTGGATCACAGATACCAGCTCATTGATAATACTTTTCAATTGCTCTATGTCAGGCCCCTCGACCATAACTCGTAAAAGCTGTTCCGTACCGGAGGGACGTAAGATCACTCTGCCTTTTCCTGCCAGTTCAGCTTGAGCCTTTTGATAAGCAGAATAAATATCAATATCTTCTTGCCAACCATCCTTTTTTACTACCGGCACATTATAAAGTATTTGCGGTAGTTTTTGCATAATGGCAGCTAATTCACTAAGTGGCTTACCGCTTTGACGCATTACAGATAGTAAATACAAAGCGCTGGCTAATCCATCACCTGTAGTATTATGATCGGCAAAAATTATATGGCCTGATTGTTCACCGCCCAATACGGCTGATATTTGTTGCATCTTTTCCAATACATAACGGTCCCCGACTTGAGTTTCTTCAACTTTTATACCTAAAGAAGTCATGGCCAAAGTCAAGCCAATATTACTCATCATCGTAGCTACCAAAGTATTGTTGGTCAAACGGCCCTTGTTTTGCAAATCAGCAGCACAAATAGCCAAAATCTGATCTCCATCAACCAAATTGCCTTTTTCATCCACAGCAATCATTCTATCGGCATCTCCATCTAAGGCTATGCCAATATGCGCCTGTTGTTTGATAACCTCTTGCATCAGGGCTTCGGGATGAGTGCTGCCACAAGCATTATTGATATTACAACCGTCAGGCCGATCAAAAATTGCAATCACCTCAGCACCCATATGAGAAAATAGAGGTCCTGCAATGGCCGAAGCAGCACCGTTTGAGGGATCAACTACTATTTTCATACCACTCAGATCAACAGGTTGTGCCTCTTTGAGAAGTTGGGCATAGAGACCGGCTGCATCATGATAATATTCTATTCTGCCCACATGGCCGTCTATGGGACGAGCGATAGATCCACTATTAAATAAGAGGCCTTCGATCTTATCTTCTACCTCATCAGGTAATTTATAACCAGTACCGGCAAAGAATTTGATACCGTTATCGCCAAAAGGATTATGCGAAGCAGAAATTACAGCGCCGGCATCAGCCTTTAACTCTCGGCATAACATTGCTACGCCGGGAGTAGGAATAACACCTAACAGCACAGCGGTAGCCCCTGTGGAACAGATTCCGGCAGCCAGAGCAGCCTCCAGCATATCACCTGATATGCGAGTATCTTTACCGATAATTATTTTGGCATTTTTATTTTTATTATGTCGGGTCAAAACGCTTGCAGCGACCCGACCCAACTCAAATGCTAATTCCGGAGTCAGACTGTCATTAGCTTTGCCTCGCACTCCATCAGTACCAAATACTTTACCCATCAAATAATCCTCCTCTATAATTACTTTCTTCACGGCTCTCTTTTTTTATTATGATTTAGCAATCTACTATTAGTAAATGCACCTATCAGACTTTTATAAAGCATCAGAGAATCTAAAGCATAAACAAGCTAAAACGCCCTTTGTCTCGGGCGTCTAGATTTTTCATGTGTAACCTGATATACAAAGATAGATAATGCTTGATTAGTTAGACTGCTCTGGCAATCATATAAAAGATTAAGTTAAATTTTTTCTTTGATAATCACATCCACTTTTTGCGGAGTGATTTTCTGACTTTTAACATTAGGCGGCAGATCTAGTTTTATCGGCAATGAATATGTGCCGGCGGTGAGATCTCTACAATCCACATAAGGTATGATATCTGCCTCTACCATATCTTCTATAGTGGTTAAAGGACCATATACGGTAACATTTACATTATCTGACTTAATCTTGGCTTCCAAACCAGGACCCGTATTTTGGTTATAGATAAATAATTTATTAAATGTCTTGTGTTCTACTTTTTCGATTTGTAGATAAACAGTTACTTCCTTAATATTGGCGGTAGAAAATGAGTCTTCCACAATCAAGTCTACAGTAGCATTAATGGGCTTTTTGGCATTTGATATATTCAGTGGCGCTGTTTGTAAATAATTCAATTGCTGTAATTCATCTATATCACCAAAAACCTTAATAAAGGAAGGCTCTACTATAATACGGCTCAGTTGATAGCCTGGTGCGGGAGAACCTAATATAGACACATTAATCGGCAGCAATTTTTCCGGTTGTTCCTGTACTATGGGGATAAAAACATCAGCATATTCAGGAGCAATATTGACCCAAGGCGTGAGAATATTACCTTTTTCATCTATAGCCTCTATCGTAACTTTACGATGATAGCTGCTATTGATATCTAAAAGGGATACCGGCACATAAACCTTGCTTATACGCTCCAAATAGTTGCTAGAGCCGGAAATAGAAATTTGATTAGGAGCCAAAATAGGATCCAAAGCCATATATCCTACAGCAGGAGAATCCGCTAGTTCCACCTCCAGGGGAAAAGATTTTGTTTTCAGTTTTTCAATATTGACCGTCACCGATTCGGGGTTTATAGATACTAATTCCATTTGTTCGGGTAGGCTGATTTTTACTTTTACTTGATTTTGACCAGCTTCCATACCTGCAAAATCAGCATAAACCTCTACATCTTTGGCAGTGGAACTCTCCAAAAATTGTTTGGGCGCCTGCACTCTTACTTGAATTTGATAATTTTGTTCGGAAAGAACTAGATCAGAGGCTAAATTTCGAGTTTCTAATGAAACATTGTAAACCTGCTCGGTGATGGGATTCTGGACTTGCAAAACATAAAACCACAATAATACAGCTACGGCAATAGCAGCTATTTTATAGCCACCAAATTTGATTTTTTTTATTGATTTAATCACTTTGCTTTCCTCCTCCTTTGCCAAAAATATTTATAAGAGGAGTGATCAGATGCACCATAAATAGAGGCTAAAACTTCTCTTAATTGTTTTTCCTCCAAATAACGTACTAATTTACCATCTCTGGCCATAGAAATAATCCCTGATTCCTCAGAAACAATTATAGCAACCGCATCTGAAACCTCAGAAATACCAATGGCGGCTCTATGTCTGGTGCCGATAGAAGTATTAATATATGGGTTGTCCGTCAGTGGTAAAAAACAGGCGGCTGCCACAACTCTATCTTCACGAATAATAGCTGCTCCATCGTGTAAAGGAGTATTGCTGGCGAAAATATTTAAAAGAATTTCTTGGCTCACCACAGCATCAACAGGAACACCTGTCTCAATATAATCATTAAGCCCGGTATCTTTTTCGATTATTAATAAAAACCCTGTTTTTGTCTTGGCGCAGGAAACTATAGCACCGATAATTTCGTCTATAAGGTGGATAACATCCCCCGTAGCTAAAGAGCCTGTCCTGCGGGAGAAGAACTGTCCCCTGCCCAGTTGTTCCAGGGCACGACGTAGTTCCGGTTGAAAAATAATAACCAAAGCCACAAAAAGCACAGGCCATATTTGTTCTAAAAGCCAGCGTATCGTATATAAATCAATAAAATTGCTAATAGTAGCTGCAATCAGTAAAATTACAATACCTTTAGCAAGCTGTACCGCCCTAGTTCCTCTGATAAGCATCAGAACATGATATACGATGAAAGCTACAATGGCAATATCAATAACTGATAGTATTATTTTTAATATCAGTGATTGCGTAAAGGCGGAAAGCAGCAAAACCGACACCTCCATCTGGCCCTAAAATAAAAGCTTGTTTAACTTATAGACTATTCGACAGCTAAATAAAAAAACCTTTTTACCAATAAGGATTTACCTTAAAGTAATAGCTAACTCATTACTAGTTATTTATTGATTTCAGCCAATAAATTGTCATTGTTAATATCTATAATATTGTAGTATAATAATAAATTGAAGAGTATAACAATCTATCATTTCTGAAAGGAAACTTTTGGGCATATGAAAAATTTTTGGGACAAACATATGCTTGTTTTTGCTATAGTGGCCTGCATAACAGGCTTTGTTCTTATGATCTCTTTTCGTTCATATACCCCTATCAGCGCTTCCGATAATGATACCAGACATAAAGCCATCATTGCCTATATCAAAAAGTTAGAAGATGAAACGTCTGCGCTGGAAGAGCAGATCATGGCAGCACGCGCTGAAATTGAATCTTTGCAAAAAACACAAACAGAAGGTGCTGATATACTTTTGGATTTACAAACTATGATAGAGCCATTAAACATTAAAGCTGGTTATACAGCAATGACCGGAGCGGGACTGATCCTCACATTGGATGATAATACGGCCGGAGCGGCCTTGGCCGAGAAGAATAATTCTGCCTATAATCCTGAGGAGTATATTATCCACGATAAAAATATTCTTTATCTCACCAGATCTATCGCCAATGTTGCTGATGCTATCTCTATCAATGGTCAACGACTGGTAGATTCCTCAAATATTCGTTGTGTAGGTACGGTCATTATGGTAAATTCATCACGATTGGCCCCGCCATATGAAATAAAGATTATAGGTGATGCGGAAAAAATCACATCAGCTATCCTCTCATCTGATGAATATCTAAACCTCAAAGCCAATAATATGCCAATTAAAATATCCCCGGAAGAAAACATAGAAATTCCTGCTTTTAGCGGCAGTAATACACCAACCTATACCAAAATATCAGATTAATTTTAAATAATTATTAAGGAGATAAACCTATGTGGTTGCCAATTTTTGGACTTATTATCGGGATAGTTTGCGGTTCCTTATTCACATTTGCTGTTCCGCCTGTATATGCCCAATATCTTTCTGTAGCTGTATTGGCTGCCCTAGATTCGCTGATCGGCGGCTGGAGAGCTATTTTGGAGGATAAATTTGATGGGCCGATATTAATGACAGGTTTCTTTACCAATGCTCTTTTGGCAGCCGGATTAGCCTATTTGGGCGATCTATTAGGCTTGGATATATATTTGGCTGCCGTTATCGCCTTTGGTTTGCGCATATTCTCTAATATTGGTGTTATCCGTAGGCATCTGATCATGCGCTATAGACAAAAAACCGCTTTAGCTCTTTTAGAAAAAAATCAATTTAATGATGAAAATACTGATAGCAAAGAGGAATAATAAGAAGGAATTTTTATGAGAAATTTTTTTAAGAAAGCACAAAAAAAATGGCAAATACCTTTGGCTATCGTGTTATTGGCCTTCGGGTTTTTAATCACTGCGCAATATAGAACACATATCGGCGTAAATAATTCCTTGGAAGGCCAAAGCCTTGATGATCTGAGCGCCCTAGTAATGAGTCTGAGTGAAAACCGTACCAGTTTGCAGGAACAATTGGATTCTCTGCAAGAACAAATTAATTCCATGAAAGAAAAATCTCAGGCAGGGCTCAGTTTAACTACTACACTCACCAATCAGATCAGGGAACTAAAAATCATCAATGGTACTGCACCAGTAGAAGGACCCGGTGTTTCTATCACTATTACGGGAGATTCCCCCATCATGTATTTAGACCTGATCGATATAGTCAATGAATTATTTGTTACAGGAGCAGAGGTTGTATCTATAAATGATATCCGCATTACAAAGCAAACATCATTTAAAGAAAGCTATAGTGATACAGGTAATTTTTCTATACTTATTAACAACCAAAAGCTACTTTATCCCATAATTATCAAGGCTATCGGTGATCCGGAGACCTTGGAAAAAGGACTGACTTTTACAGGAGGTATTATAAACAATTTAAAGATATTTTATAATATCCACCCCACGGTAAAAAAAGAAGAAGTCTTACAAATACCGGCTGACATATCAGTAAATAAAACTCAATCCGGCTATAGCCCGAATTCTTAAAAAAAAGGTCACAGGTAAGCAATACTATCTACCTAGGAGGCTTCTCAATGGAATTAGCAATAAAAAACCTCGCTGTATGGGGGGATTCCCTTTTTAAAGGCACCATCTATGACGAGCAAAAAAATCGCCATCTTCAGCTAAAAGAGCATGCCCTTCATATTGTAGAAGAAACTTTGCATCTACCCATCAACAATAATTGTATCTTTGGCTGCACTATCATCAAAGGGGAAGAAAAACTCATTAAAACATTAGAAAAGAATAGTAAAAGCGGTATCACTATAGACGCAGCTATTATAGAATTTGGTGGCAATGATTGTGACTTTGATTGGGAACAGGTTTCTAATCGGCCCGATGATGATCATCAACCCAAAACACCCTTGAATCAATTTATAAACAGCTATGAAAAGATGTTGAATTTATTGATAGCAGAAAATATCAAACCCATACTGGTATCACTCCAGCCTCTGCATGCACCCAGATATTTTCAATGGATCAGACGCGATTTGGTGCCGGCTAATATTCTACACTGGCTGGGAGATATTGAAAGGATCTATCGCCAACAGGAAAGATATTCTTTGGCAATCACCAATTTAGCCTATAAATATCAATGTCATTATATAGATTTACGCAGTGCCTTTTTAAAAGTCAGAGACTATCATGAGTTGCTTTGTAGTGACGGCATACACCCCAATCAAGCAGGCCATCAAATAATAGCTGCAGAAATCATCAAATATGCTCAAGCTACAGGATTTAAATAAATCTAACATAGATTAAAACCCCCGCTAAAAAAGCGGGGGTTTTTGTGCGTTTATTATTTTATTAAGTAAGCTTATTGAAAACTATTTTTTATATCCGAGTTATGATTTATCGGTTTTTTGCTCAAAGGAAGTATCTTGCTATTATCTTATTATAAGCCATAAAATCCTCTCTCCTTGTTTAATTTCATCAATTCCCGACCCTCGTCTGGATTGAGCACTTTAATGACACACCCCTCATGGACCAAAACACAATCTCCCTCTTTAACCTCAGAAAAAAGTCTCAGAGAAGCCTCGGTGCTGACACCGCCAAAATCAATTATAACAGTATCACGATTAATTTTTATTATTTTTCCCGCTATGGCTAGACACATAATAAACCTCTAATTATTATTTATTGATAGCTTGCTTTTTTGCTCTGGTTTGTTTTGCCAGCCAATCAGATAATTCATCAATACCGCTTACCTGGCCTTGATAACAGCAAGTTTCGAAAATCTCTACTTTGGGATTAATCTTCAGTATTTCCTTTTTCATCTCCTCGATATCTGCATCAACAAAAGGTAAAAGATCCATTTTATTCAATACTACGACCTGAGCGGCTAAAAAGGAGGCGGGATATTTTGCCGGTTTATCATCACCCTCGGCAATACTCATAATCAGCATTTTAATATCTTCTCCCAGGTCAAATGTAGCGGGACATACTAAATTACCCACATTTTCGATAATCATCAAATCTATCCATTCCAGATGAAAGCCGGGCAGTACTTGACTGATCATTATGGCATCCAGATGGCAGCCGCCATTAGTATTTATTTGCACTACAGGCACATTACAGGCGGAGATTCTGGCAGCATCACGAGCAGTTGCCAGATCTCCTTCAATGACCGCTGCTTTAATACTATTGCGTAAATAAGACAAAACCTTCTCTAATAACGATGTTTTGCCGGCACCCGGGGAGCCTAGAATATTAACGGCATAAATACCATTGTTTTTGAATATTGCTCTGTTTTCTGCCGCATAAGCATTATTGACATCCATAATTTCTTGCACTTCAATTTTCATAGACAAAACCTCCCCTAGTTTTCAACAAAATCAATACTATGACAATAGTCGCCATGCGGCTCCTTTTAACAAGATAGTAAGGAACATCCCTCGAAATATTTGTTTAGCCACAGTCTTTGCAAAAGCTCTACAGGCAGCTCGGCAAGTCATAAGCAATGTTTCAGGCATTGCTATCGCTTATCAAATGCCTCAAATGATCTAAATCTATAGTCTCAATGCCTAGATCTTGCGCTTTTTTTAGCTTGGAGCCAGGTTTTTCGCCCACAAGTAAATAATCGGTGTTTTTGCTTACGGCGGAGCTGACTTTCCCCCCGGCTTTTTCAATTAATTCTTTTGCCTCTTCCCTGCTTATATCGGGCAATGTACCTGTGATGACAAAAGTTTTGTTCTGCAAGGGGCCTTTTTCGCCACTTACGGAGGAATGGGGGTTAACTCCAGCTGCTTGCAATTTTTCGATGATGCGTAAATTATTTTCGTCTTGAAAATACTGTACGATGCTGCAAGCAATTTTATACCCTATCTCTCTGATAGAGGTTAATTGTGTCATATCCGCCGCAGCCAGAGCATTAATATCAGTAAATTTTGCGGCTAAGACCTTGCCTGCCCTTTCACCTACATAACGAATACCCAAGGCATATATCAAAGCTGAGAGAGGCTTGTTTTTGCTCTTTTCTATGGCTTGAATGATATTGGAGGCCGACTTTTCACCTAAACGGTCCAAAGAGGCCAACTGCTCTTCTGTCAGATAATAGAGATCGGCAACATCTTTGACCAAACCCTTTGATATCAATTGTTCTATCACTGCCGGGCCTAAACCGTCTATACCCATCATTCTTTTGCCGACAAAATGTAATAAAGTTTCCCTGAATATACCTTTACAGGCAGGGTGAGTACAACGCCATGCTGAATCCCCCTCTGCCCTGACGATTGGATGACCACATTCGGGGCAGGATTGAGGCATAGTGAATATCTTCTCATGCCCTGTTCTCTTCTGCGGCAGGGATTTGATAATTTCGGGGATTACATCGCCTGCTTTATGGATGATGACCCTGTCGCCGATTCGTATATCCTTTTGTGTTACTATATCCTCGTTATGCAAGGTGGCCCTGCTGACCAAGCTACCTGCCAAAAAGACCGGTTCCAATATTGCTAAAGGCGTAATGGCACCTGTTCTGCCCACACCAACAATAATATCCAGTACTCTGGTTTCGGCCTCTTCGGCCGGAAATTTATAAGCTATAGCCCAACGGGGAGCCTTAGAAGTATTGCCCAAACTTCTCCTTAGGTGCAAATCATCTAATTTGATGACCATACCATCCGTCTCATATGGCAGATCACGTCGCTTCTCCTGCCAATAATCAATGTAGTCAAAAATCTCTGCCCGGTGTGAGCTGTAAAGCCGCTGTCTATTAACGGGGAAACCTTGATCCTGTAAATAAAGCAGGGCTTTTTCATGGCTATAAAATTCTTGGCCCTCCGCCTCCAGCACTTCATAAATGAAAAGTTCCAAATTCCTTTGGGCCGTAATTGAAGAATCTAATTGGCGCAAGGAACCAGCTGCCGCATTGCGAGGATTGGCAAAAAGAGGTTCTCCCGCTTCCGCCCTGTCTCGATTGAGTTGAGCAAAGGATTCCTTAGGCATATAGACTTCGCCTCTTACGTATAATCTGGACAATTTGTTAGGCAATGTCTGAGGTAAAGAGGCAATGGTCAAAATATTATTACTGATATTTTCCCCTGTTGTACCGTCCCCTCTAGTAGCTGCACGCACAAACTTACCGTTTCGATAATAGACAGCTACTGAAAGACCGTCTAATTTTTGTTCGATAACGAAAGCAGGAGAAGTTATTTTGATATTTTTTTCTAAACGCATCATAAAGGCTTCAACTTCTTGCCGGCTGAAAGCATTATCGAATGATAAAAGAGGAACGGGATGATTCACTGTGGCAAAAGCCGGTAAAGCCTTGCCGCCCACATGGCGGCTGGGAGAATTTGCATCGGCCAAATGAGGATATTGCTCTTCTAGGTTCAACAATTCCCTCATTAAACTGTCGTATTCAGCGTCGCTGATCACGGGCATATCTAGTTCATAATAGGCCTTGTTATGCTGATTTATTTCTTGGCATAATTGCTCTATTCTTTTTTGGGCAGAGTTTTCGTCCATAAAATTCCTCTAATTTATCTTTTTTAGCGGAGCCCAGCGCCAGATCAGTTGCTTAATACCTAAATTGGGAAAAGCAACACCCACTTGCATATCATCGCCGCTGCCACTGATGGAGACAATGACTCCAACACCAAATTTGCTGTGCTCTACTTTATCGCCCAAATTAACCAAATTAGGCGATATTTGCGGCTTAACGATGGGCTTTTTATCTATGAAAATATTGGTGTTTTGTGGTTTGACAGTGGCAAAGAGATCTCGTGGCAGACCGGTTTTTTTCAATAGTTCTTGGGGTATCTCTTTTAAAAAACGAGAACAAGAATTACGGACAAATTCACCCCAGTTATAGCGGCTGTCAGCAGCCAAGAGGAAAAGTCTTTCCTTAGCTCTGGTGATACCAACATAACAAAGACGTCTTTCCTCCTCCAAATCATCTTTATCAATTGAGACAATAGATCGTTTATGAGGGAAAAGGCCTTCTTCCATACCAATGATAAAAACAATGGGGAATTCCAGTCCTTTAGCCGAATGCAGCGTCATGAAGGTGATAAAATCTTCCGTTTGCTGCCAATTATCCATATCTGTAGCCAAGGCTACACGGGCCAAAAAGGCCACTAGCGCATCATCATATTCCTCATCGGGGGTAAAATGGCGGTCGAATTCCAGAGCTATATTAAATAATTGCTCCAAATTTTCCCAGCGTTCATCGCCACCCAATTCTGCCAGCAAAGCTTCTTTGTAACCGCTGCTATCCCAGATATAACACAAAAGTTCCGCCAAGGAAGGGTTATGAGACCGAAAATCGCTAAATCCTTCAAAGAGCCTTTTTAATGCTGCCAAGCGATTCTTGACTCTGGTATTTAATGTGGCAAGAGCATCCTCATCAGACAAAATATCAAAAACACCGCAGCTCTTGGCGCCGGCTTTTGCAATTATTTTATCCCAGGTGTCCTTTCCTATACCTCTCTTGGGAGTATTATAAATTCGAGTAATAGCCTCTTGGTCATAAGGATTGGCAATAGCTCTTAAATAAGCAATACTGTCTTTGATCTCTTTGCGTTCATAGAATCTGATGCCGCCGAAAATTCGGTAAGGCAACCCATAACGAATGCATTCCTCTTCTAAAGCGCGGCTTTGGCTGTGAGTGCGGTATAGAACAGCAAAATCATGATAAGTATAGCCTTGATTAAGCAGATTGGCGATATTTTCTATGACATAGCGGCTTTCCTCTTTGTCATTTTCCGCCAGATGAAAGGTGATTTTTTCTCCCTCGCCTTTATTACTGAAAAGATCCTTTTCTTTACGGTTCTTGTTATGGGCTATCACGCTGTTGGCCGCAGAAAGGATATTCTGTGTAGAGCGATAATTTTCTACCAATTTGATGGTTTGACAATCGGGGTAATCCTTCTCAAAATCGAGTATATTGCTGATATCAGCACCCCGCCATCGATAAATAGACTGATCGGGATCCCCTACTACAAAAAGATTGCCATTTTGGCCCGTTAATAATTTGATTAAGCAATATTGACAATGGTTGGTGTCTTGATATTCGTCTACTAGTATATGATGAAAGCGGCTTTGATATTTATACAATAAATCAGGATTATTCTGCAAAATATTTAAAGCTTCCACAAGTATATCATCAAAATCCAAAGCATTATTTGCTCTCAGTCTTTTTTGATACTCATAATAGATCTTGGCTATATTTTCTTCATATTCGTTAGCTGCGGCAGCAGCCAGAGCAGGCGGATCGATAAGACTGTTTTTAGCGTCGCTGATAAGATAAGAAACTGTCTGAGGGGTATACTTTTTGTCATCAATGCCGAGATGTATAAGGCTTTTTTTTAAAAGGCTGCGGCTGTCATCAGCATCATAGATTATAAAATTTTTATCAAAGGAAGTATATTGACTATCTATACGCAAAATCTTAGCACAGATAGAATGAAAAGTGCCTATCCACATACCGGGATGATAAAGCTCCGCTAATCTTTCTTTCATCTCATTGGCTGCTTTGTTGGTAAAGGTTACAGCCATGATAGCAAAAGGAGATATGCTTTGTTCCTGCAAAAGATAACGGATCCTTTCTACCAAAACTTTGGTTTTGCCGCTACCTGCCCCGGCAATTACCAAAATAGCTCTATGCTTGGATGTTACTGCTTTTAACTGATCTTGATTAAGATTATTCATATTGATCTCCGTTTTTTAGCTATTCAGTTTTAATTTCGCCATATCCAGTACTTTTCCTTCAAAAATTTCCCTATATTGTTATTTCCTATTTCTAAATGTTGATACAAAAAAACAACCCTTTAATAAAAAGAGTTGTTAGGAAAATAATCCTCATATATCATTTAAGGAATTCGATAGCCTGACGCAGATCAAAAGCTCCCGTATAGATAGCTTTGCCTACGATAACTCCCTCAATATCCAATTCTTTGAGGCTTGCCAGACAGTCGAGAGAAAATACTCCGCCTGATGCTATCACAGACATACCATATTGATTTTTTAGCTTAGCGATAGTGTCATAATCGGGACCGCATAAATGACCTGTTCTTTTCACATCATTGTAAAGCAATAGATTTACGCCGAGATTTTTGATTTCGGAGGCCAAATCAAATACATTTTTATCTACTGTATATTCCCAGCCTTCTATGGCTACCGTGCCGTTTTTGCTGTCAATACCGACAGCTATTTTATCGGCAAATTTTGTAGCAGCCTGGCAAACCAGATCAGGGGTGCGTACGGCAGCAGTTGTTAAGACAACTCTTTTTACCTTGGCCTCGATAGCCTGGATGATCGACTCCATATTGCGATAGCCGCCGGAAATCTGCACATCAAGACCTGTTTTATCTATGATCTTTTTAGCTATGCCTAAATTACAAGGGTGCCCCGAAAAAACCCCATCTATATCTACAATATGTAATGTTTTGACACCAAGATCCTTGAATATAGATGCCTGCTCTAAAGGATTTTTGCAATAAACATGGGGCGAAAGATCATTTTTGGTATCAATAATCCTACAGGAATAGCCTGCTCTCAAATCAAGGACGGGAATAATTTCCAATTATGGAGCCCCCTTTGTAATTATTTGTCCAGCTTTTTCAGCACCAACTTATATCCATCAGCTCCATAATTAAGGGACTTGTTTACTCGGCTGATAGTTGCTGTACTGGCACCGGTTTTTTGCGTAATTAAAGTATATGTCTCATTATCAAGCAGCATTTTGGCTACTTGCAGGCGTTGGGCTAAAGCTTTGATTTCCGCAACCGTAGCAATATCCTCAAAAAAACGATAACACTCTTCCCTATTTTCCAAAGAAAGTACCGCTTCGAAAAAAAAGTCTAATTCGGCACTTTTCAGCTTGCTTTCAAAGGCCATTATTATCATCACCTCATGCTTTATAATAACCAAACTCCTATTTACATAACGTTATTAATTTCACCGCAGCAGCAGCTTTTCCTCTTTTTATTCGCTATTTTTCAAATATTTGCGGCGGTTATATATGCATGGGCAGTCGTTCTGACAATTTTTTTTCATGTCACGTTTTCTTAGATATATTCCACGGAAATAAACAATCACAAAGATTAAAAAACTGACAGCAGTAAAGCCCACACCAATCCAGGCCAAGGTATCTCCCTGTTCATATAAATCAAATATATATATTAGATAAAATATTGCAAATTCTACTATAGCTATGGGCAATACTGCTTTACGATGATCTTGTTTATTGAAAATTTTTGCTCCGATATAGACATTGGCATAGTTATTAACCATAAGAAAAAGAAATGCTGCTGAAATCAATGTCGTGATTCCAATAATATCCAGACGGGCATAAGAAGTATGCCATTCCAGCGACTTCAAGACATACATGACATGATAATACTGCAAGAACATTTCATCACCTAAAACAAAAATGCTGCGGAAGATATTGATTACATAATAGATACTAGCTATTAATAATCCCAGAAACAGCGCCTTGGGGGCTTTTTGTTTTGCTTTTTTTTCTATATGCTTGAAAAATAAAAGTATTATAAAAATTACCCCAAATGTGCGTGCGAAAAATTGCAAAGTAACTATAAGCAATGTTTTAATCTCAACAGGTCCAATAGGGAAAAGGTTTTCTATTTTCATCATATTATAAATTGCAAGCGTATCAATTGTCGCTAAAATAAGGAAAGCTATTATGACTAAAATGCTGATTCTGGCGATAGCATCAATACCATAATAAGCAGCCAAAGAAGTCATCATAACAATTATCAACATAAACACATAGGGGGGAGTATTATACATCCCAATATAAGCCCAAAAATATATTGTTGAGATACTATAGGCAGCAAAGACAAATAACAGCTGCAGCAGACAAAAAAAGGCTATGCCCTTTGCTAGAGGGCCGAATGCGCTTTGAAATATTTGCATCAGATCTTGTTCCGGATAAAGCTGGAATATATTTTTTATCATCATAGTATATAAAAATCCCAGACCAATACTGATAACCAAGGGTATCCAGATATTATGGCCCATTAATTGTCCGGTAATAGAGAAGGCTAAGAGAGCTCCCAGTGGTATAGAAGCGCTTAAAAATATAGCTTGATTATTAGATATAATCAAAGTATTTTTTTTCATATTTCTCCTTAACATAACAAGCTTGATAGCCACTCGGGGCAGAAATTATAATTATCTTTCTTTCCACATGGATTTGTTGGCATTATTATTAAAACTGATTTTTGGTTCCACATTTATATTTATTTCAATATCTTTCATAGCTTGCGGCCAATCTTTTTTGACCTTTTGCCAGGTTTTATATTCATGTTTTTTCAGATGTTCGCCGATATTCAAAAAATCCTGTTGCAAAGATAATGATCTATTCCAGGTCTTTGTCATGATTTTTTCTATTTCTTGGGCACATACAGCTTTTAATTTTTTATTGTTAGTGCCTGATGTGAAAGGGCCAGGAGTTCCCTCTTCTTCCCCAAAATATCCAAGAGCTTTTAAATTCACATTTAATTTTAATTTATCATTATTGATTTCCCACTTCATTTTTCTGCTGAATTTCTGAATATATACTGATATTATTTCACTACTACTTTTATTTTCTATCGGTAGTACCAGGTTTCTTGATTTATTCAGCCAAAACATTGCTCCATAGTTTTCCATATCTTCCAGGTTGGCAACAAAACGACCATTATCATCAAGTATGGCCATACATTTGAAATATACTTTCGTTTGCCCATGACTTTCACTACCGCCGCTACCGCTACTACCCCCTCCGGAAGAGCCGCCGCCTCCTTTGTTACCTCGGCTTTGATTTTGACCGCCGCCGCCACCGCCACCACCTGAGCCGGATTCTTTGTCTTCCATAGCCTCCAAGGCAGCTACCGGTACAAGAATAGCTTTATTCTCTTTCATCATACATTGGATATATTCACTGAGAGTTATGGCATGTATTCTTCCTGATGATCTTAATTCCTGCATATCTAATATATCCATTCTGCCAATGCTGGAAAAATGAGTGAGACCGGCCTTGCCTTTCATGAGATCCTTGGCGGATTCCTCAGCTATAACAATATAAATATTGGGACTAAGGTCATTATCGCGATAGAAATAATCTATATATTTATTAGCTCCTTCTTCTACCACACTTTTACCCAAAACCAGTTCTCGAGTGATGCCTACAAATATGTCTCTTTCCATTTTGTTTTTGGTATTACGCAAAGCATCAAGGACTGATTTACCGGTAGAGCTGAAGGTTTGGCTTTCTTCCAAACCTGTGCCTTGCAAAACATTAGCCAATTCACTTGTTAATAATATTTTTTCACCGTTTTGCCGCTCTTGTTCGGGAACAATATCTATACCAAATCCCAGTATTATACCTAGATGTTGCAACTCATGTTTATCCCAGCAAGCAACTAAAAATACGTTTAACAAGAGACAACTTATCAAAAGTCCCCTTACCAAATATTTCTTTATTTTATTATGGGTCCTCATCTTTTTTTAATGCCCCTTTTTTAATATTTTGGTCTTTTATTGTGTTTGACATTCTTCTCCTGTTCAAGCTCAAAACTTGAGGCCTACGGATCAGCGCCCACAAGGGTAAGCGTATAAAACTATCACCTAGCTCTCGGAAATTTAATGGAGCCATCGGACTAAGATAAGGTACACCGAAAGTACGCATGGAAGACAAATAAAGCATAACGATAAGAACTGCAACTACCAGGCCGAAACCACCTAAAGTCCAGCCGGCCAGGATAAAATACAATCGTAAATAACTGTCCGCACCTATAAGAGGAACTGTAACAAAGGAAGCAATAACGGCTGCAGCAACGACGATCAGCACGGGTGCTGAAATCAAACCGGCAGAAACAGCAGCGTCTCCCATGACAATTGCTCCTACGATACTAACAGTCTGTCCAATAGGACGAGGCAAACGTACTCCCGCCTCTCGCAGTAGTTCATATGTTAAGATCATAACAAGCACACTAATACCTGTGGAAAAAGGCGTATCCTCTTGTCCAGCTGTCATGGTATGCAGTAATTTAGACGGGATGAATTGCTTATGGTAGTCAGTGACAGCGACAAATAGCGCCGGTAATAAGCAACTGACAAAAAAGGCTGTATATCTTACCAAGCGGTTCTTAGTTACATAATAAAAGCGAGAATAAGCATCCTCAGGACTTTGGAACGATTCTATAAATAACATAGGTATAGTTAAACCTATCGGTGTGCCATCAACTAATATACCTACCCTGCCCTCTAATATTTTGGCCGCGAAAACATCCGGTTTTTCCGTATTGCCGATAGTAGGAAAAATCGAATAAGGGTGATCTTCTATCAATTGTTCAATGTATCCCGATTCCAATACAGCATCAATATCGATCTTGGATAAACGCTGCCGCACTTCTTCTAATACATCCTTATTAACAATACTATTGATATAAACTATAGCGATATCAGTATTGCTGTAGCGGCCGATTTTCTTCACTTCAAAATTCAAATCGTGGTGGTGGACTTTTCGTCTCAATAATGCCATATTGATCCTCAATGTCTCCGTAAAGCCTTCTCTGGGACCGCGCACCACCACATCAGTCTGCGGCTCACTGATACCTTTTCTTTCCCATTTAATAATATCTACTAATATGGCTTCTTTAGAGCCATTTACAAATATCGCTATAATCCCTGCTAAAATAGCTATAGCGACTTTATCGATATCATTTTCTCTCTTGGCATTACCGGTAGTAATGACGGATTTCTCTAATCTATCAATATCTTTAGCATCATGAGGATCGGCTGTGATCAGAGGCTCCAGAACATTTTCGGCCATTATTTGCTTATCAACCAAGCCCTCGATAAAAAAAAGAGCTGCATCAATTTTGCCGGCTACCTTAAAACGCCTTAAAATTATGTCCGGACTGTCACCCAATTTTTCTTGCATATCCGTGATAATTTTTTCTAGCTGATTGGTTGGCATCTTCAAGCTCCTTAACATATGCTTTAACCTATCTTCCCACTAATTGGTTAAATTTATACACAAAAAAGCCGTCCAAACAATCTTGGACGGCCATAATTTATAAAAGTTAATTTAGCTTTTTTATTGCTCTGTAGCCAATATCACGGCGGTAGAAGCAATCAGCAAATTCTATCATATCTACAGCTTTATAGGCGTTTTTGATAGCGGCGGCAATATCATCCCCCAATGCAGTCACACCCAAGACGCGGCCACCATTGGAAACAATGTCATCATCTTTAAAAGTAGTACCGGCATGAAAGACCATAGCACCTGTTGCTGCAGCTTCGGCCAAACCATTGATCTTATCGCCCTTTCTGTAAGATCCGGGATAACCACCGGCAGCCATTACCACGCACACAGCGGCATCATCATACCATTCAATATTGATTTCGTTCAATTTGCCGGACAATATAGCTTCAATGATATCTATAAGATCGGTTTTGAGCCGCATCAAGACGGCTTGTGTTTCCGGATCGCCAAAGCGGGCATTGTATTCCAGAACCTTGGGGCCTTTATCGGTAATCATCAAGCCCACATAAAGCACACCTTGATAATATCTGTTCTCAGACACCAAGGCTTGGGCACTGGGCAAGAGAATTTCTTTTTCCACTAATTTTGCCAGCTCGGGTGTATATACGGGTGCAGGAGAATAGGCTCCCATGCCGCCGGTATTGGGGCCGGTATCGCCATCATAGGCCCTTTTGTGGTCTTGGGAGGATACCATGGGGACTATAGTTTCTCCATCGCAAAAGGCCAGAATACTGACTTCCTCACCGGATAGAAATTCTTCAATGACCACCCTTTGTCCGGCATTGCCGAAGATACCGCCTTCCAGCATATCTTGCACAGCATTGATGGCTGTTTCTTCATCCATAGCTACAATCACACCTTTACCTGCTGCCAAGCCATCAGCTTTTACCACGATGGGTGCGCCTTGTTCTTTGATATAAGCAATGGCGGGGGCAGCCTCTGTAAAAACAGTATAAGCTGCAGTAGGAATATTATATTTGGCCATTAGGTCTTTGGCGAATTCTTTGGAGCTTTCTACAGCGGCTGCGGCTTGGCTGGGACCGAAAACGGCTTTGCCGATGGCGGTAAGTTTATCACTCAGACCAGCTGCCAAAGGAGCTTCGGGGCCGACCACAGTTAGATCGATATCATTTTCTTGCACAAAATCAGCTAATTTATCTACATCCTCGGCAGCGATATCAACAATCTCAGCAGTTTTGGCGATACCGGCATTGCCGGGAGCACAATATAATTTTTCAACTTTGGGGCTTTGGGCGATTTTCCATACCAAAGCATGCTCACGTCCACCGCCGCCTACTACCAATACTCTCATTTTTCTGAGTCCTCCGTTTTTAATGTTTGAAATGTCTCATGCCGGTAAAGACTAGGGCAATACCATGTTCATCGGCTGCCGTGATACTTTCCTCATCCCTCATCGAACCGCCCGGCTGGATAATGGCAGTGATGCCTGCTGCTGCTGCTGCATCTACCGTATCGCGGAAGGGAAAGAAGGCATCGGAAGCTAAAACCGCACCTTTACAGGCCTCACCACCCTGAGCAAAAGCGATATTGGCAGAACCGACCCGATTCATTTGACCGGCACCTACACCAATAGTTTGCCGGTTTTTAGTCACTACAATGGCATTGGATTTGACATGCTTGACTACATCCCAGGCAAATAGCAGCTCAGCTATTTCATCATCAGTAGGTTGGCGTTTGCTGACAACTATCAGTTCATTATATTTCATGGCTGCAGAATCGCTCTCTTGCAATAAAAAGCCGCCATTAACAGATTTGATATCCAAAGGAGTAGCGCTGACAGACAAATCACCACAAGCCAGAAGGCGTAAATTCGGCTTAGCTGTTAAGACAGCCAGAGCCTCCTCGCTGAAGGAGGGAGCTATAATGGCCTCCAAGAAGATTTTTATCATCTCTTGGGCGGTAGCAGCATCTACCTCCCTGTTCAATCCCACTATACCACCGAAAGCGGAAACAGGATCGGCCTCATGGGCTCTCTGATAAGCTTCACACAGGTTAGCACCCAAGGCAGTACCACAGGGATTGGTATGCTTGATGATCACAGCTGCCGGTTCGCTGAACTCCTTGACCAGCTCCAAAGCGGCATTGAGATCAATGATATTGTTAAATGAAAGCTCTTTTCCTTGCAATTGCTTGGCCGTACCGATACTGGCACCTCGGGCCGCAAAGGAACGATAAAATGCGGCCTTTTGCTGGGGATTTTCTCCATAGCGCAGATCTTGCCGCTTTTCACCCACCAGATGAGCCACGGCTGGGAAGGGTTCTGCCATACCTGCAATATTTTGCAAATAATTAGAAATATAAGTGTCATATTCTGCAGTATGGGTAAAAGCCTCACTGGCTAAGGCCAAACGGGTTTGGGCGTCCACGGCTCCGGTTTTTAATTTGGCAATTATTTCTTTATAACGGGCGGGATTAACGATGATGATAACATCATTATGGTTCTTGGCAGCAGCTCTTACCATGGTGGGTCCGCCAATATCAATATTTTCGATAGCCTCGGCCAAAGTCACATCAGGTTTGGCAATGGTTTGCCGGAAAGGATAGAGATTTACTACCACCAGATCAATGGGTACGATACCTAGATCAGCTAATTGTTGCAGATGTTCTTCATTGCGCATAGCCAAGATGCCGCCATGGACAAAAGGATGCAGAGTTTTGACCCGGCCTCCTAATATTTCCGGAAAACCAGTAATTTCTGTAACATAAGTGGCCTCTACTCCGCCTTCTTTGATGGCTTTATAGGTGCCACCGGTGGAAACGATTTCATAACCCAGAGACACTAATTCTCCGGCCAGCTCCACCACGCTGGTTTTATCTGATACACTTATAAGCGCTCTTTTTTTCATTATCTATTTTCCTCCCTACTTTGCACAAATACTTTCCTGCCATCTACTGTAACTTTGCCATCGGCGATCATGGCAATCACTTGCGGATATAATTTATGTTCTTCTACCAGTATTCTGGCTGTCAAATCTTCGATGGTATCGCTCTCCAACACCGGAACGCAGGTTTGAGCAATGATGGGGCCACTATCAACACCAGTGTCCACAAAATGCACAGTACAGCCGGAAACCTTAACACCATAAGCAAAGGCCTGCTCCTGGGCATGCAACCCGGGAAAAGACGGTAAAAGCGCCGGATGGATATTAACTACACGATTGGGAAATCTATCCAAAAAGGCTGCCGACAAGATACGCATAAAGCCGGCCAGCACTATTAATTCCGCTCCTGATCGGGCAATTCTCTCCGCTAGTGCAGCATCATATTGGTCACGTTCACTATAGTCGCAGGGTAACAGTACATCATAAGGAATACCGGCTATCTCTGCTCTTTTTAAGGCATAGGCATCGGCTTTGTCGGAAAGCACCAATACTATTTGACCGTTGATTTTACCTTCTTTGATGGCATCTATAATAGACTGCAAATTAGAACCTCTACCACTGGCCATCACAGCAATTTTTATTTTTCCCATATATTTTCCCCTTTATCGGCTTTAGATAAAGCTGACTTCTTTTTTGCCGGTTATTACTTGCCCGATTTTTTTAGCTTCCGGCAAGAGTGCCTGGATCTCTTGTGCTTCTTGATCACCGGTGATGATAACCATACCGATACCCATATTGAAGACACGGTTCATCTCTATAAAATCGATATTGCCGGTTTTTTGTAACAGATCGAAGATAGGCGGTACATCCCAAGCAGCAGGATCTATTTCTACTCCCACACCATCAGGCAATACACGGGGAATATTTTCTATCAATCCACCGCCCGTGATATGAGCCATACCTTTTATCAGGTTTTCCGATAAAAGTGGTAAGATATCTTTAACATAAATGCGGGTAGGTGTGATCAGTTCTTCTCCCAGCGTTTTGCCCAACTCGGGGAAGAATTGATAAAGGTTGAATTTAGCATGGTCGAAAAGCACCTTGCGTACCAGGGAAAAGCCGTTAGAATGTACACCAGAGGATGGCAGACCTAAAACCACATCTCCCGCTTGGATATTTTTACCGGTAATGATTTTGCTCTTTTCAGCAACGCCTACGGCAAAACCAGCGATATCATAATCATCTTCAGCATAAAAGCCCGGCATTTCAGCGGTTTCCCCACCGATCAGCGAACAGCCCGCCTGCAGGCAGCCCTCAGCCACGCCGCGCACAATCTCCGCTACCTTTTCCGGTTTTAAAGAACCGACCGCGATATAGTCCAGAAAGAAAAGCGGTTCTGCCCCCTGCACCAAAATATCGTTGACGCACATTGCCACGGCATCAATACCGATAGTGTCATGCTTGTCGCACAGCATAGCTATTCTTAATTTGGTACCTACGCCGTCCGTACCAGAAACCAGTACCGGCTCATGATATTTTTTATTATCCAGAGCGAAAAGTCCGGCAAAATTGCCCAAATCGGTGAGAACTTCTTTGCGGAAAGTTTTTCTTACATCTGCTTTCATTAAATCCACCGCTCTGTTGCCGGCTTCGATATCAACTCCGGCTTCTTGATAAGTTATTCCCATAACAAATCTCCTTTTGGCTTTTATTAAACTACACAAAAAGAGGAAGAGGCTTTACTCTTCCTCTTTATAAATTACTTGTTGCATAAGCGTTTATATATTTCTCTGTAAGCATCCTCTACACCGCCCAGATCGCGACGAAAGCGGTCTTTATCCAGCTTCTCTTTAGTATCACTATCCCAGAAGCGGCAGGTGTCCGGGGAAATCTCATCACCCAAAAGAATTTCACCTTCAAAGAGGCCAAATTCCAGCTTGAAGTCGACAAGTTCAATTTTCTTATCCGCTAGGTAAGACAATAATATCTGATTTACTTTGAGCGCTATTTGTGCGATTTGAGCCATTTGATTAGGGGTTGCCAGTTCCAGAGCAGCGATATGATAATCATTAATCAGAGGATCACCCAGATCATCATTTTTGTAATACCATTCCAAAATAGTCTTGGGCAATACAGTACCTTCTTCCAGACCCAATCTTTTAGCCAGGGAACCGGCGGCGATATTTCTGACTACCACTTCTACAGGTATAATTTTCAAGATCTTAACCACTTGTTCGTTATCGGATTTTAGCTCCACGAAATGGGAGGGAACACCGTTTTGGGCAAGGAGATCGAAAAAGATAGCAGAAATTTTATTATTAAGCTCACCTTTGCCCATGATGGTACCTTTCTTTTCGCCGTTAAAGGCAGTGGCATCATCCTTGTATTCCAGCCAGGCCAAAATGGGATCATCGGTTTTATAAACCTTTTTCGCTTTGCCTTCATAGAGCATTTGTAATTTTTTCACCATTACTATTTCCCCTTTTTCTATATATTACAGGCCTGCTCTTTGCAGTATATATTCAACATTTTTAGTATGATAATCATAATCAAAAAGATCCATGATTTCTTTTCTGGAAAGGATCTGTTTGATCTCATCATCTTCCAAAAGCAAATATTGAAAATCGATTTTTTGTTCCCAGGCAGCTAAGGCATTGCGTTGTACCAGCTCATAGGCTCTTTCACGCAGCACACCTTTTTCCACCAAGGCTAAAAGAACACGTTGAGAGAAAATAAGGCCCAGAGTTTTTTCCAGATTTTTGCGCATATTTTCCGGATAGACATTCAGTCCCTCCATGATCCGGGTGAACAGATGCAGCATATAATCAAGCAAGATACAGCTATCAGGCAGAATGATCCGTTCTACTGAGGAATGGGTGATGTCCCTTTCATGCCAGAGAGAAACATTTTCCATCGCGGCCAAAGCATTTCCGCGTAGAACACGGGCCAACCCGGCAATCCGCTCGGCTGTAATCGGATTACGTTTATGCGGCATGGCCGAAGAGCCTTTTTGGCCTTTAGCGAAAGGTTCTTCCACTTCCAATAGATCGGTTCTTTGCATATTTCTGATCTCGGTAGCGAATTTTTCCAAAGAGGAGCCGATAATGGCTAAAGTAGACAAAAATTCGGCATGGCGGTCTCTTTGAATGATTTGAGTAGAAACATAAGCCGGACGTAAGCCAAGACGGCGGCAAACGTGTTCTTCGATTTTAGGATCTAGATTAGCAAAAGTGCCGACCGCACCGGATATTTTGCCTACCGAGACAACTTCCATAGCAGTATTCATTCTTTTGATACATCTATCCAGCTCCATGGTCCAGAGGGCCAACTTGAGGCCGAAGGTGATGGGCTCGGCATGGATACCGTGAGTACGTCCCACCATCAGGGTATCTTTATATTTTCTGGCCAAGGGGGCAATAATATCACGAATATATAGTAAGCGGGTCAACAGCAGTTCCGCTGATTGTTTCATTTGTAAGGACAAAGCTGTATCCAAAACATCCGAGGAAGTCATACCCA
Source organism: Bacillota bacterium (assembly GCA_050942825.1). GTDB lineage: Bacteria > Bacillota > Dehalobacteriia > UBA4068 > UBA4068 > CAYRML01. Next base: position 1,786 of record JBMNOA010000009.1, on the reverse strand, counting down.
TATGGATGTATTTAGAAGCATCTCCCACATTTTCGCCCACAGCAGTCAAAAAAGCGATGACATCATGCCTTGTCACCTGCTCAATCTCATCGATACGGCGAATATCAAAAGTTGCTTTTTCTTTGATTTCTTTGTAGGCTTCTTTAGGTATGATGCCCAGATCAGCCATAGCTTCACAAGCGTAGATTTCCACGTCCAGCATACTTTGGAAGCGGTTTTCCTCACTCCAGACTTTGCCCATTTGCGGCAATGTATATCTTCTAATCAATTCTTATACCCCCGTTTTTTTATTAAGATAGGCTTTAGCGCCCATAGATTGTAATTTGCTATCTTTAGCTTCCACTTGCTGGGCCATTTGCGCTTTAAATTGATGCACTTTGGCTCTGACGGCGGCATCTTTGATGCCAATGATTTGCATGGCCAAAATAGCAGCGTTTTTAGCGCCGTTGATGGCTACGGTAGCCACAGGTATGCCGGAAGGCATTTGTACCATAGAATAAAGAGAATCCAATCCTCCCAGGCTATCTGTCTTGATAGGTACACCGATCACAGGCAAAGCCGTCAAAGCGGCAATTACACCTGCCAAATGGGCTGCTCCCCCTGCTGCTGCTATAATGACTTCTATACCATCTTGCTCAGCGCTTTTAGCCAAAGCCGCAGTTTTTTCCGGTACTCTGTGAGCTGAAGAAATATGCACACGATAACCGATTTGCCATTCTTCCAAAAAGTCGATAGCCCCTTTTAGTACCGGTAAATCAGAATCACTGCCCATGATGATAGCCACCTTCGCTTTAGCATCAGTATTTACATCCATAAAAAGTCTGTCCCTCCTAATTAAACTCATCTATATAAAATTAGCGAAATTTATGCCAATTCCTGCTGTAAAAAAGAGCTTTTTTAGAAAAAAGCACCTCGGATAAGGCGCTTTCAAGAAGGCTTTTTATCGTATGATTTTATCTCATACGGATAGCAAACCCGGGGCAGGCAGGAACGCAGTAACCGCATAATACACAATTTTCGATATCGGGTGTGGCTATATTGTCGACAATTTTCATACCATTATTACCGCAAGCCTCTACACATTTGCCGCAGCCGCTGCAAATGAATTCCAGGATCTTAAGGTTTTTGGTCCTTTTAAATCCTGCTATTTCTTCTGCGCTCAACTGCTCACCATTGAAGATACGCAATTGTACATCCAGCTCTTGTTTATTTACCATGCCGATAGCCAATGCCCGAATACCCGGAATATCACGTACGAATTGAATAGCCTCGGGCATGATATTGACCAGATGGCCTCCGGCAAATACTTTCATGGCATACATACCTTTGTTGGCTTTTCTGCCTTCTTCTATGGCTGCCAGCATTTCATCGACTGTAGTTCCGTCAGTAAAGCCCCAACCGGTTTTATTGATCAAAGGGAAAATGATATCTACATCTTCGTTGTGGGCAGCAGCGATAACCGCGCCCGGTTTGTGACAGGCTGCTCCTATGGCTCGAAGGTAGCCTTTTTGCTTATAATCTAAAAGACATTGCCAGGCGCCCTCCCATTCAGCGAAAATTTCGGCGCCGTTTCTTGGTGCATGCAGGAAAAAGATATCGATATAATCTCTGTCCATTTCTCTCATAGCTTCGATAATGGCAGCTTCCATGCCTTTATAATCGGAATGGATAGATTTGCTGCTGATGACGATATCTTTTCTGCCGGTTTTTTTCATAGCTCCTCTGAGATAACCATAATTCTTATATAACTGAGCTCCATCGAAAAAATTTATACCATTTTCTATAG
>JBMNOA010000008.1:0-47592 GCA_050942825.1 Bacillota bacterium | reverse complement strand
GGTTTTATATCGTCAAATATGTACTGCAAATCAATTATTTCGATATTATATAAATAATATTTTAATATGGTAAAGAAAATAAAATATATAATTGTTAAATATAATTGAAAATTGTATAATGGAGATAACAGGAAATAATGGCGAATAATTTATAAATATCTATGTGGAGTGATGTGGCATGTCCAAGATGGATATTTTTAAAATTAATAAGCAACAAGTAATCATATTAACTGTCTTATTAATTATTTGTTTTTTTGCAGGCATGAAATATAGTGATTTTTTAGAAAAACAAGCAGAAGTAAAAAATGACAGTCTGATTCTTTCTCAAGTAGAGGGGACAGATATTAATAAGCAGATTATTGTTCACGTCAAAGGTGAGGTGGAAAATCCGGGTGTTTTTACTTTACCTGCTCACAGTCGTGCTATAGATGCTATAGAATTGGCTGTTGTTACGCCTGTTGCTGATTTGGATTCTATAAATTTGGCTAGGATAATTAATGATCAAGATGAGATAGTAGTTCCGGCCAAAGTAAATCCTAATTTAGAAAACAATACGGCGAATAATTTGTCAGACGAAAGTAATACGAATTCTCAAAGTAATAATAGAATTTCTATCAACAGCGCTAATAGTCAACAATTACAAATGTTGCCTGGTATTGGACCAGCCAAGGCTGATTCCATAATTTCTTATCGTGAAAATAACGGTCGTTTTAATAATATAGATGATATTAAAAAGGTGGCGGGTATTGGCGATGCCATATTCGAAAAAATAAAAGGAAGCATCACCGTTGAATAGCGGTATACTATTTCCTAAAAAAGCTTTATTTTGGCATTGCTTGTCCTTTGCAGCCGGCATTGCCTTTTGTGGTTTAGTGGGGGTATCTTTTCGGGTAGCCTTATTTATTTTATTGGGTTCAACTTTTTTTATATTTTGGTCTTTTAAAAATAAAAATTTTTATTGGTTATTAATTTTTGCTTTCTTCGTAGGAGTTTTCTGGTTGGCGGTTAACAATCTAAATCAAGCTGTTTTCCCTTATGAGAAAGGGGACTCTTTACATATTAGCGGTATGGCCTTAGAAAATTCTGCTTGGTCTGTAGATAAAGAAGGCCATTACAGTTTTTTGCTGCGGGCTGATACTATCAATGGTAAAGAAAGTGACGATATTCTTTATATCTATGCTGATGATAAGCAAAGGATATTTTATGGAGAATATGTACAAATACAAGGCACTGCTATGCAAGTGCAAAAATATGCTAATGCCAATGCCTTTGATTATGAAGATTATTTAAAGCGAAATGGCATTTCGGGCTCTGTAAGTGCTGCTTTTGGCGGTAAAATTCAAAAAACCGGTTTGAGGGGCGGCAATTCCTTTTTACATTTTGCTTCTTTAATTAGTTTGCGTTTTGAGAAGGCCTTGTCATACCTGCCTCAGCAACAACAGGGATTAATAAAGGGCGTATTTTTGGGTGAAAAAGGTGATCTTTCCGATTCAGATAAAAGACTTTTATCGCAAACCGGTATTATGCATGCATTTTCTGTATCAGGTTTACATGTTGGTTATATAATTTGGTTTGGCATGTTTATTTTCGGTACCAGCAGAAAGAATCGTTGGTGGCGTTTAGCAATAATTGGTTTTCTTATCGTCTTTTATGCTTCCATAACAGGATTCAGCCCGCCGGTTATTAGGGCCTCTTTGATGGCTTTGATAGGACTTGCGGCTTTTTCCTTGGATGAAAAGGCGGATCCTTATGTTTCTTTGGCTTTGGCCTGTCTGGCTTGTCTTTTATGGCGGCCGCTATTTATTTTTGATGTCGGATTCCAGCTTTCTTTTATAGCTGTCTGGGGTATTTTATATCTGACACCGGTTTTTAGCCGCATGCTTCCCGGTAAAGATTTTATCAATAAATCTTTTGCTGTAACTTTGGCTGCCTCTTGTGCAACTATTCCGCTGGTGGCTTATTACTTCTACATACTGTCTTTAGCTGCTATGAGTATTTCCCCTATCTTAGTGTTTTTTATCGGTTTGGTGGTTATTTTATCTTTTATAGGTTGTATTTTCGCTGTCTTTTCTGTGGCTTTGGCCACTTTGCCACTTTTTGCCGGCGGAGCTATGATGGATTTTATTTATAACTTAGCCAGGTGGATAGGGTCGTGGCCCTTTAGTTATATTCCTTTAACAAAGCCCACTATATGGATGATTGTTCTGTTTTATATTGTCTTACTTGCCTTGCCATTTATCTTGAAAAAGAAAGGACGCCGCTTCGTATGGATAGTAATCGTACTTTTGATGATATTTTTAGTGTTCCCTCTAGGCAGTCAGGTAAGTAGATCAGATTATTTTTCTTCTGTGCCCGGCAATGGTCAGGTTATGGAGGTCACATTTATTGATGTTGGTCAAGGCGATAGTACTTTGATCGTAACCCCTCAAGGACATAATATTTTGCTGGATGGCGGCGGCAAGCAAAATAATAAAGATTGGATCGGCCAAAAGATATTACTGCCTTATTTGCAAAGCAGAGGTATCAAAAAACTGGATTTGATCATTGCCAGCCATCCCCATGACGATCATGTGGACGGTTTGTTGACTGTTTTGGAGCATCTGCCCACCGATACTTTTATGACCACTGCAGTTTTTGAGGAAGTAGATTTGCAAAAAGAGCTGGAAGCAGAAGCCCAAGAGGCGGGGGCTAAAATTATTTATGTTATAGCAGGTGAAAGATATCTTGTGGAAGAAGATTTATATCTAACGGTGTTTTCGCCTGATCAGGTGCAAAAATATGATACTGAAACGGCCAATGAGGGTTCACTGGTTGCCAAATTTTCCTATAAAGAAATAGATTTTCTTTTTACGGGTGATGTGGAAGGTAATAATTTAAAAGCCTTGGCAGATAAAGATATTGGTGCGGAGATTTTGAAAATACCCCATCATGGCAGCAGAAATAGTTTTGACAGTGATTTTTACCAGAGGGTATCTCCGCAAGCAGTAGTGATATGTGTGGGTGAGGGCAATGCTTTTGGACATCCCGCCCGTGATGTGGTCAATTATTTTCGGCAACAATCTATTCCTGTATATCAAACTGACAAAAATGGTGCAATCAGCTTTTTCAGCGACGGCTATTCCTTAGAGGTGCGAACAATTGATTAGGAGGTACTATGCGGCAATTTTTTAATAGTATAAAACAAGGAGTCCTCAGTCCTGTTTATCTTTTTTATGGTGAACAGGATTTATTGAAAGATGAAGCTATAGAAGCTTTGATAAAATTAGTGGCTCCTGACGGCAATAGTTGGAATATTGAAGTTTTTGATGGTGCAAAAACTAGTGTGGAGGAGCTTTGCAATGCGGCTTCAACAGCGCCATTTTTTTCGTCAAGACGTTTGATCATTGTCAAGGATGCGCCGTGGTTTGCTGTTAAATCCTCTCAGAAATATCAAGAAGGAGAACATAAAGAGGATGCTTTATCTGCCCTTTTGCAATATCTGGAAAACCCAGTGGTGGGCAACATTTTAGTTTTTACCGTACGGGGAGATATCGATAAAAGACGTAAGCTTGTCAAGTCTATCCAAAAGGCCGGTAGGGTTATTGAATTTGCTTCTCTTAGCCAAAATGAATTGATGATTTGGCTCGGTAGACGCTTTGCAAAAAATGGTAAAAGAGTGACTGCGGATGCTATTGACTATTTATCTATTTTGGGAGGTAATAATTTATCTCACTTAGCTAATGAGGTTGATAAAATCAGTCTTTATTGTGCTGATAAAGAGCAGGTGGAATTAAAAGATGTGGAAGCCGTAGCCAGCAAGGGAAGCCTTTTACAAATATTTAAGCTCATAGATGCTGTGGCTGAAAAAAAAGCTGATTTAAGCTTGTATCTCTATCAGGAAATGCTCAATCAAGGCGAAGCGGAACAGAAAATTTTATCTATGCTGGGCAAGCATTTTAGAGACATATTGGCTGTGGATGAATTGCGTAAACAAGGTTTTTCTTCTACACAAATAGCCGGTCAATTATCAATACATCCTTTTGTGGCTCGTAAGTGCGCAGAAAAATCACAAAAATTTACCCGAGATCAACTAATAGAGGCTTTAGAGCTTTTGCTGGCGGCTGATATCGCCAATAAAAGCGGCCAAGGAGATCTCAATGCCATGTTACAAATGGCTATTATTCGTATTTGTGCTTAAAAAAAGAATACTTACTTGCATTTTTTTGCGATGAGTGGTAAAATAAATTTTGACTGTTTTATTTATATAAAAATATTATTTTTAAGATATAAATTTTGCCTGAGGAGGTGAAAATATGGCTAATATCAAATCTGCGAAAAAACGTGTCTTGATTGCCGAATCCCGCCGTCAAAGAAATGCTGCTGTTAAATCACAAATTAAAACACAATTGAAAAAATATAATGACGCTGTAGCAAGTGGTGATAAAGAGACGGCTAAATTGCAATTGCATGAATCTATCAAAGTTTTGGATAAATCCGCTTCCAAAGGCGTTATTCATAAAAATTGTGTTGCCAGAAGAAAATCCAATCTTTATAAAATCTATAACCAAATCTAGCTTTTTAAGACTTTTGCCTCGGCAAGGGTCTTTTTTTTATGCTTTTTGCATAATTATTGGCAGGAGGTATAAAGATGAATAAAGGCGGTTTTTCTTATGCAAAAAAAAATAAATCACAAAAAGCGTATGCATATGTAATCTCTTTGTTGGTGATTTTTATAATCCTGTTCGGTATATGTAATTTATTGCATCATGAGGCTTTATTACATACTTTAGTAGGAGAAAATGGCCAAAGGATTGTGATTTCTACTTTACCTTTTTCCGTATCATCTGAAAAACAAGAGGGCGTTGTGGCCTCTTTTTTACATAAAGTCAGTTCGCCGAGCTATTTTTTTAGTGCCTCTGCAGGAGCCTTTGCTGATTCTTTGCCGACATCTGCTGAGCCGGAAACAAATCTGCCGCCCTTAGAAGTTCCTATTATACCTACTAATGATCAGGATTTACAAGCTGCTGATCTGACATCCGAGCCATTGGTAGGTATATATTGCACTCATAGTGCCGAGAGTTATATCCCTACTAGCGGACAAAGCAGTACGGCCGGTAAAAATGGTGGTGTATATCAGGTGGCTAAGTCTTTGCAGCAGGGGTTGAAGGAAAACGGCATTTCCGCTGTTTTATGTGATACCATCCATGATTACCCTAAATGGCAACTATCTTATCAGAATTCTTTGGCCAGTATGAAAAGAATGAAAGAAAAATACCCTTCAATAAAAATGTTTATCGATGTTCATAGGGACAGTGCTATAGAAAATGTTAGTACCGTGACGGAAATCAACGGAGAAAAAGTCGCTAAGATTATGTTAGTAGTTGGCAGTAATAAGCGTCTAAAGCATGACAGGTGGCAGGAAAATCTAGCTTTTGCACAAAAAATAGGTAAAAAGACTGAGGAAATGTATCCCGGTATATTAAGGGGAGTGAGGGTGCAAAGCGGTCGCTATAATCAGCATTTTTCTACCCAAGCTATACTGATAGAAATGGGTTCTAATGAGAATAGCCGGCAACAAGCGCAAAAAACGGCTTATCTTTTTGCCAATGTAGTCAGTCAAATTTTGCGCCAGGGGGAATAAGAATAGTTTTTTTCTGCATAATAAATGCGGAGGCATTTATGAAAATATTTCTTTTGTTTATGGTTATTTTGATCTGTTTTATTTTAGGACTCAATGCTACAGCGGCCGGTATGCACAGTTTGCTGCCTGATGCACCCGATATTGTTGTGGGTTTAGTCAGAGAAAATGATAATTTAGTTTTCAAATTTTTACAATATAATTTTAGATTTTAGTATTATTTTAAGTAAAACTTTCTTGATTCTAAGAAGGTTTTATTTTTTGTCAGGTCGTAATAAAAAAATCATACAATGTATTCTTCTAATATGATATAATAACAAAATAGCTATATCAGGTAACAATGCTATTTAGTAAAGGATACTCTAAGTATGCAAAGTAAACAAAAAAATACAGTAGTAAAAGCAGCCGGTTTTATCATGATGACTATGGTTATTTCCCGTATTCTTGGCTATTTGCGCGATGTCTTTATTTATAATCAATTCGGGCAGAACCGTATCACAGACGCATATAATGCTGCCTTTTCCGTACCTGACTTTATATACATGATACTAGTGGGCGGTGCCTTAAGCTCCGCTTTTATTCCCATCTTTTCTTCTTATATTGCTACCGATAGGGAAAAAGAGGGTTGGGAAGTTGCCAGTATTGTCTTTAACTGGATTATGTTATTTTTGTTGGTGGCTATTACTATTGGCTATATTTTTACTCCCCAATTGATCAATATACTGGTTCCAGGCTTTGGCTCAGAAGCTAAAGAAATGACTATTCACCTGACCCGTATCATGTTTTTGCAAGTAGTATTTTTATCACTTTCTGGAATTTCTATGGGTATTTTGAATTCTTATAAGCATTTTACTTCGCCGGCCATGGGTTCTGTGATATATAATCTAGGAATCATAGTGGGCGGTTTGCTATTGGCAGCTCCCATAGAGGCCATCTGGCCTGGTTATGGGATCGCCGGATTTTCTATTGGTGTTGTGATTGGGGCTGCTTTGAATTTCTTGATTCAATTACCGGCGCTCAAAAAAGTCGGTTTGCGCTATCATTTTAGCTTCAATTTTCGCCATCCCGGTGTAAGAAAATTGATTTTTTTACTGATACCGGTTTTGATTGGCCTTTCAGCCAGTCAGATAAATCTTTTTGTTAACCAAAATTTGGCCTCTACCTTATCCGAAGGTATGGTAGCGGCATTGCGTACCGGTCAAAGGATAATGCAATTACCGATCGGTGTTTTTGCTATTGCTATTGCGGTGGCTGTTTTCCCCACTTTGACAGCTCATGTGGCCAGAAGGGAAATCAGTGAATTCAAAAGCGCTGTTTCCTTAGGTATCAGGGCAGTTGTTTTTGTTACTTTGCCTGCAGCAGTTGGTATTGCCGTTTTAAGAATCCCTATTATTCGCTTTATGTTTGAATTTAAAGGCGGGGAATTTACCAGCGCTTCTACTTTTGCTACCTCTGAGGCTTTACTATTTTATTGTATAGGTTTAGTGGCTTATTCAGCTATCCATGTTTTAAGCAGAACTTTTTATTCTTTGCAGAATACCATAACCCCTGTTGTGGCAGCTGTATTGTCTATCGTGGTCAATATCGTCTTTAGCATAATTTTGCTGGGTCCGATGGCACAAGGCGGATTGGCCTTAGCCTATTCATTAGCCGGCATCTTTAATATGCTTTTGCTGTTGTGGCTGTTTAAGCGCAAAATGGGACAAATCGGTGGCAAAGTTATGCTCAGATCGTTTACTAAAATGGGTGTAGCCGCTGTGCTTATGGCAGTTGTAGTGACGACACTATCCCTGCTTTGTGAAAAGAATTTAGATATGACTAATAAGTTTATCCAAGTATTTCAATTAATAGTGACCATAGGTGTAGGCGGGGCTGTATATTTCCTCATTACATATATGTGGAAAATGGAAGAATCCAAGATGGTAATGAGTATATTTAGGAAAAGGTTTGGCCGGCATAGACAGGTAGAGGGAGGAAATTAATGACCAGTCAGGAAAAAATACGTAATTTTTGTATTATAGCTCATATCGATCATGGCAAATCTACTTTAGCCGATCGTCTATTAGAAGCAACACATTGTGTATCCGAAAGGGAAATGGCTGCTCAAATCTTGGATAGTATGGATTTGGAAAGGGAAAGGGGCATAACCATTAAATTACAGGCTGTACGTCTTAATTATACTGCCGAAGATGGTAATACCTATGTACTCAATCTTATAGATACTCCGGGCCATGTAGACTTTGCTTATGAAGTATCCCGCAGTTTGGCGGCTTGTGAAGGTGCACTTTTAGTTGTAGATGCCGTGCAGGGCATAGAGGCGCAAACGCTGGCCAATGTTTATTTGGCTTTAGAACATGATCTGGAGATAATCCCTGTTATTAATAAAATAGATTTACCAGGAGCAGATCCCGAAGGGGTCAAAAAACAGATAGAAGATATTATTGGCTTAGATGCCTCTCAGGCAATTATGGCTTCTGCTAAAACAGGGCAAGGCACAAAAGAAATTTTGCAAGCTATAGTTACTAAAATCCCCCCTCCGCATGGTGATGAAGAAGCTCCTCTTTCGGCTTTGATTTTTGATTCTCACTTTGATGCTTATAAAGGCTCTATTCCCTATATCAGAGTGGTGGACGGCCAATTGGTCAAAGGCAGCAAGATCAAAATGATGAATGTCGGTAGTACTATGGAAGTGATTGAGCTGGGAATATTTGTTCCCGCTCCTAAACAAGTGGACAGGCTGACAGCCGGGGAAGTTGGTTATCTGGCAGCCAGTATCAAAAATATTAAAGACACTCAGGTTGGTGATACCGTGACTGAGGCCCAAAACCCTACGCCATATCCTTTGCCCGGTTATCGTAAAGCTACACCTATGGTTTTTTGCGGCCTTTATCCCATAGAAAATAATGATTATGAGGATCTCAAAAATTCTTTGGAAAAATTGCAGCTTAATGATGCCTCTTTGGTTTTTGAACCGGAAAAATCCGTAGCTTTGGGCTTTGGCTTCCGTTGTGGTTTTCTAGGCCTTTTGCATATGGAAATCATCAAGGAAAGACTGGAAAGAGAATATAATCTGGAGCTTTTGATTACAGCTCCCAGTGTTAATTATCGTGTTACTAAAACCAATGGACAGGTGATATATGTTGATAATCCTGTTAATCTGCCGTCTGTGAATGAGGTGGTTATGATTGAAGAGCCTTATGTCAAGGCAACTATCATGGTTCCTAGCGAGTTTATTGGCAGTATTATGGAGATAACACGCGAAAAAAGAGGCCAATTTATTAATATGGAATATATTACACCTACTAGGGTTATGATGTTGTATGATTTACCGTTGGCGGAAATTATTTATGATTTTTTTGATCAACTCAAATCACGTACTAAAGGGTATGCATCTCTAGATTATGAATTAGCCGGTTATAAACAATCCAAATTGGTTAAATTGGATATTTTGGTCAATGAACAGATCGTTGATGCGCTTTCCTGCATTGTTCATGCCGATAAAGCATATTATCGCGGTAGAGCCTTAGTGCAAAAGCTGAGGAGCCTGATCCCCAGGCAAATGTTTGAAGTGCCCATTCAAGCTGCTTTGGGCAATAAAGTAATTGCCAGAGAATCAGTAAAGGCTTTGCGTAAAAATGTCCTGGAAAAATGCTACGGTGGCGATATCTCCCGTAAACGTAAACTGTTGGAGAAGCAAAAAGAGGGTAAAAAACGCATGAAGCAGGTCGGTAATGTAGAGATTCCTCAAGAAGCCTTTATTGCCGTTTTGGAAATAGATTAAAGGAAGTAGACTCATCATGGCTTTTAAGGCATTATATGTTCATATACCTTTTTGTCTAGCTAAATGTCATTACTGTGATTTTGTCTCTTTTGCCGTAAACAACCATCCTTCTGCAATAAAACAATACAAATACTATTTACAGCAGGAGGCTTCCTTATGGCATAAAGATGATTTCAGCGAGATCCGCACCATCTATTTTGGCGGCGGTACGCCTACTGTTATGGATATAGATGACCTGATTGAGCTAGTAGTTTATTTCAGGCAGCTATGTGGTTTAGTTAATGATAACAGTGCGGAAATTACTGTAGAATGTAATCCCGGTACCATTGATGCTGCTAAACTTTATCGTTTGCGACAAAGCGGCGTCAACCGTCTTTCTATTGGGGCACAAAGTTTTTGTGATGAAACATTGCGTTGTATGGGCCGTCTTTATAAAGCACAAGATTGTTTGCAGGTGATCAAGGAAGCTCGTGCGGCGGGTTTTAAAAATATCAGTATCGATCTTATTTATGGTTTGCCCAATCAAAAAGTAGCGGATTGGCTGGAGCAATTGAAAATAGCAGTATCTTTGTATACTGAGCATATATCAGTTTATGGTTTAACTGTTTCTCCTACTACAGCCTGGGGCAGAGCCTTGGCCGAGGGTAGACTGCCTCTACCAGACAGCGATTGTTGCGCTGATATGCTTGAAGCGGGTAGGGATTATATAGTATCTCAGGGCTATAAGCATTATGAAATAGCCAATTTTGCGCTGGAAGGTTATGAGTCCCGACACAATCTGACTTATTGGCGGCGTTGGGATTATCTGCCTTTAGGTGTTTCTGCTTCCGGTTTATCAGGTAGCAGGCGTTGGAGCAACCATAGGGATATAAAGAAATATATTGAGGATATCAAAGCGCATAAAAAGCCTATTGCCGAACAAGAGCTGCTCTCCGCTGAGCAAGTGCTTTTTGAGGCAGTTTTTTTAGGTTTGCGGCTCCTAGAAGGTATAGATCTACAACAGTTTTTTGAGTGCTACCAAGTGAAACTGGTTAATAAATTTTCCGATCAGATAAAAAAAATGAGACAGGAAAAATTATTGCAAATAAATGACGGTCGGCTACGATTGACACCAAAAGGCCTGCTATTAGCAAATGAGGTTTTTGTAAACTTTCTCTAAATACCGTAAAAAAGTGCACTTTCTTATGAGAAAATGCACTTTTTGGCTTGACAAAAATAGGAAAAACCTGTATTCTATTGTTAGCACTCACCGGCTGAGAGTGCTATTAAAAGAGGTGAATGTCCTATGGATGAACGTAAAAAGCAAATATTGCATGCTATCATCAAGGATTATATATCTACTGCGGAGCCGGTAGGTTCTAGAGCAGTGGCAAAAAAATATAATTTAGGAGTTTCTCCAGCCACGATCAGAAATGAAATGTCTGATTTGGAAGAGTTGGGCTATATAGAACAGCCTCATACTTCTGCAGGCCGTCGTCCTTCCAATAAAGGCTATCGTTATTATGTAGACAGTCTTATGGAAAAAGAAACCTTGGATGAGAAAGACATCCGGTTGATCCGCCAATTTCTTTCCAGACAATTGAGGGAGATGGATTCTTTCATGCGCCAATGTTGTCAGATGATCTCTCATCTGACTAATTATACTGCTTTCGTTTCATTGCCATATGCCGGTAAGGGTAAGCTGAAAAGAATACAATTGATTCTTTTGGATTCCTGGCAGGTATTTTTGATTATTTTGTCTACCACCGGTCAGGTCAGCCACCGTATCATTACTTTTCCGGAGCCTATGAAATCTGAACAAATAGCTTTTTTGGAAAAGATGCTGCAAGAAAAATTGCATGGATTAGATATGAGTCTTTTAACTCCTACTTTGCTGCAAGAAATATCTTATTTGATGAATAGCAGTCAAAAGATCTTTTCTGAAATTTTGGAATTGATGGAAATGGTTTTGGAAAATGACGGTGATGAAAAGGTTTTTACCGGTGGTGTGATGAATATGCTGATGCAGCCGGAATTTAGGGATATCGAGACATTGAAAACTATTTTTTCCCTTTTGGAAGAAGATAGGAAAGTAAAAAATCTTTTATCACTGCCTCAAGATAGTGCCTCACATGTTGCAATAGGCGATGAAATATGCCAGGAAGATATCCAAAACTGCAGTATTGTAGTTACATCTTATAATGTTGGCAAAGAAAGAATAGGGGCTATAGGGGTTTTAGGGCCCACGAGAATGAGTTATTCCAAAACTATTTCTTTAATGGAATTTATTGCTGCGGAAATCTCAGAGACCTTGTCTCATAAAGGAAGAATATAGTTGGCAATCTGGTTGTAGGATTATCAGGTAGTAATATCAAAGGAGGGCATATGACAACAACAGCTAATAATACAAAAAATGATGATACTATGGTGGTAGAAGATAATTTCCGACAAGAGGTCCCACAAACAGGCTGTGAAAATAATAAGGAAATAAACAACTCAAAAGTGCAGGATGCTTGTGCAAAAGAAGCTGAAGATAATTTTTCTCCAGTGGAAATAAGCAAAGAAGAATTGAAGCAATTTATTTCCTCAGTAACTGAATTAGTAAAAGAGAAAGAGGCTCTGGAAAATGAGAAAAAGGAAATAGAAAATAAATTATTGCGCTTACAGGCCGATTTTGATAATTTCCGTAAACGTACCCGCCAAGAAAGAGAAGAGGCACAACGTTTTGCCAATCAAGAGCTTCTTTTGAGCTTTTTACCTATAATGGATAATTTAGAAAGAGCTTTATCTACCAAAGAAGATTCTAGCGGTTTTAAAGAAGGCATAGATATGATTTATCGCCAGTTTATGAATAATCTGAAACAGTTCGGTGTAGAAGAAATCGTAGCAATTAATACCCCTTTTGATCCAACATTGCATGAGGCTGTTATGCAAGAGCAAGTGGCTGATGATAAAAAAGGATTGGTATTGATGGAAATACAAAAAGGTTATACGCTTCATGGAAGGCTTTTACGTCCATCCATGGTGCAAGTAGGAGTTTAATTTATAATATCTAATCTCTATATGTCTAAAGGAGGATTATTTTATGGGAAAAGTTATAGGAATCGATTTGGGAACCACAAATTCTTGTGTGGCAGTTATAGAGGGCGGCGAAGCTATTGTTATACCCAATCCCGAGGGATCGCGTACAACTCCCTCTGTTGTGGCTTTTACAAATGACAACGAACGTCTAATGGGGCAAGTCGCCAAAAGGCAGGCTATCACCAACCCCGACAGAACAGTGATGTCCGTTAAAAGATATATGGGTAAAAAGCACGATATTAAGATTGGTAGTAAAACTTATACACCGCAGGAAATTTCTGCATTTATCCTACAAAAGCTTAAAGCTGACGCAGAAGCTTATCTGGGTGAAACAGTAACACAGGCTGTTATTACTGTACCGGCTTATTTTTCCGATAGTCAACGCCAAGCTACCAAAGATGCCGGTAAGATTGCCGGCTTGGAAGTTTTGCGTATTATTAATGAACCTACAGCTGCTGCTTTAGCTTATGGTTTAGATAAAGTAGAGACACAAACCGTACTTGTATTTGACCTGGGCGGAGGTACATTTGACGTATCCATTTTGGAATTGGATGACGGTGTATTCGAAGTAAAAGCCACTTCAGGTAATAACCTTTTGGGCGGTGATGATTTCGACCAACGTCTGGTAGAGTATTTCTTGTCTGAATTTAAAAAACAAGAAGGTATTGACCTTTCCAAAGATAAAATGGCTATGCAAAGATTACGTGAAGCGGCTGAAAAAGCTAAAATCGAGCTTTCCGGAATGTTAACGAGCAATGTTAATTTGCCGTTTATTACTGCCAATCAGGATGGCCCGAAACACTTGGATATTAATGTCACTAGAGCCAAATTCGATGAATTGACTGCTGATTTAGTAGAAAAAACTTTGACTCCTACCCGCCAGGCCATCAAGGATTCCGGTCTGGAAATAAGCAAAATTGACAAAGTTCTTTTAGTTGGCGGCTCTACCCGTATTCCTGCTGTTCAGGAAGCAATAAAAAAACTTTTGGGCAAAGAACCTCATAAAGGCATCAACCCCGACGAATGTGTGGCCTTGGGCGCTGCTATCCAAGGTGGTATTTTAAATAAAGAAGTTAAAGATGTATTGCTCCTGGATGTTACTCCCCTTTCTCTGGGTATTGAAACCTTGGGCGGTGTGTTCACCAGGATTATTGATAGAAATACTACTATCCCCACGGGCAAAAGTCAGATCTTCTCCACTGCTTCCGACAATCAGCCTTCTGTAGAGATCCATGTTCTGCAGGGGGAAAGGCAGATGGCCGCTGATAATAAAACACTGGGCCGTTTTAACTTGACGGGTATTGCTCCGGCACCGAGAGGTATCCCGCAAATTGAGGTTCGTTTCGATATAGATGCTAATGGTATAGTTCATGTCAGTGCCAAAGATTTAGGTACAGGTAAACAACAAAGCATTACTATCACGGCCTCGAGCGGTCTTTCTGATGATGAAATCGATCGTATGATGCAAGATGCCGAACGTTATAAAGAGGAGGATGAAAAACGTAAAAACCAAGTGGAAGTGCGTAATCAAGCCGACTCTTTAGTATATCAAACGGAAAAAACGTTAACGGATATGGCTGATAAAATCCAAGCCGAGGAAAAAGAATCTATCGAAAAAGCCAAAGCAGCCTTAGTGGAGGCTCTCTCCGGTGATAATATTGAAGAAATCGAAGCTAAAACCAAAGAACTTTCCGAGGCCGTCTATAAAGTAAGTGAAAGAGTTTATCGGGAAGCAGCCGCCGCTCAAGAGCAACAAAACCAAGCAGGGGCTAACGCAGGCTCCGATTCCGGCGATGGACCTACAGTTGATGCCGATTATGATGTAGTGGATGAAGATAAAGATAAATAAGCCTATCAGAATGAATGAAAGGGTAACAAATGAGTAAAAGGGATTATTATGAAGTTTTAGGCGTCTCTAAAACTGCCAGCGCGGAAGAGATAAAGAAAGCTTATAAAAAACTGGCCAAACAATATCATCCCGATCTTAACCCGGACAGCAAAACTGCAGAAGAAAAATTTAAGCAGGTCAATGAGGCTTTTGAAGTATTAAGTAATGAAAATTCCCGGGCTCGTTATGATCAATTCGGTCATAACGACCCAGGGGCAGGTTATGGCGGATTTGACGGCAGTTTTGATCAGGGCGGTTTCACCGGTTTTGGCCGTGGTGGATTTAATGATATATTTGAAGCCTTTTTTAGCGGTGCTTTTGGCGGCAATGCCGAAAGCCATGCTACCGGCCCGCAAAAAGGAGCGGATTTGCGTACCGATTTACATATCACCTTTGAAGAGGCTGTAAGCGGTACGGAAAAAGAGATTAAAGTTGTTAGGATGGAAAGCTGCTCTTCTTGTAAAGGGTCTGGCGCTAGAAAAGGTACCAGTCGTAAAAAATGCCCTACTTGTGGCGGTAGCGGCAGGATGCGTTCCGTACAAAGCACACCTTGGGCACAATTCCAGACTGTGATTACCTGTAAGAACTGTCAGGGTCAAGGGACCATAGTAGAAGAACCTTGTCCTGAATGTCGTGGATCAGGCCGGGTGAAAAAAGAGAGAAAACTAAGCATCAAAGTTCCTGCAGGGGTAGATAATGGCTCTCGGCTGCGTATGGTCGGAGAAGGTGAAGGCGGATTTTTAGGTGGTCCTCCCGGAGATCTATATATATATATCACTGTTCAACCACATGAATTCTTTACCAGACACGGTGACGATGTATATTGCGATTTCTCTATTACTTTTGCTCAAGCTGCTTTAGGTGCCGAACTGGAAGTCCCGACTATCGATGGAAAAGTAAAACTCAATTTGCCGGAGGGAACCCAAACTGGTACGACATTTAGGATGCGTGGCAGAGGATTCCCCAAATTACGCGGACATGGACGTGGCGATCAACACCTGAAAGTAAAAGTAGTTACTCCAACTCATTTGACAGATGAACAAAAACAGCTCCTTTTACAATTGGACGATACTTTGGCTACTCATAATGCCTCCGAAAAGAAAGGTTTTTTCGGAAAGATATTCGGTGAGAGAGAAAAAAAATAACTAATTCATGTGATAATGGGTTATTAAGAAGGTAAAAACGGTGAAAGATAGTTATATTTGCGTATCTGTCAATGCTCCTGATTTTATGGAGGAGGCCATCAGTCAGCTTTTTTGGCAATATGAGTGTCAGGGAGTAATGATTGAGGATCCCGGCATTATTACAAACCATCTGCAAAAGGGTGATTGGGAAGCCTCTGTTTTTGATGAACGGGAGATCATTACCGGCCGTATCAATCTCACAGCCTGGTTTACTGATGATGAGACAGGTTGCCATAATATAATAGAATTTAGGGAGGCACTGGCCTCCCTTTTGAGCGTTTGCGATAGAGATGAAAATGCCGTCACCATCGATCAATATATGGCTCCTGATGTGGACTGGCAGGCAGAGTTTAAAAAGAATTTTCAGAGTAGAGTTATAGGCAAAAATATTGTTATCAAGCCTACTTGGGAGGAATATGAGCCCCAAGAAAAGCAAATTATTATAGAAATGGATCCCGGTATGGCGTTTGGCAGCGGCGATCATATTACTACCGTTCTTTGTCTGGAGGCCTTGGAAAAATATTTCCGCCCTGGTGTTAAGGTTGCGGATATTGGTTGTGGTAGTGCCATTTTAGCCATTGCTGCCGCTCTTTTGGGGGCCAAAGAGGTATTGGCGGTGGATAATGACATAACAGCAATAAAAGTAGCAAAAGAAAATATTGCTATCAATAATGTTGATCATCTTGTTGAGCTGGCCTGCGGTAATTTAGCTGATCAATTAGATGATACCTATGACATTATTTTAGCCAATATCGTGGCTGATCCCATCATAGCTCTTATTCCACAAGCTGCTCATTTATTAGCTCCAGATGGTATACTCATAGCCTCGGGCATTTTGGCGAGTAGATCCGCGGAGATTAAAAATATCCTTGGTCAGCATAATTTTATTATTAAAGAGGAATGGTATAAAGATATTTGGTATGCCATGGCGGCAGTTCATGTATAATAAAACAAGAAAGAAAGGGAAAAATATGAAGCGGGAAATGCCTACATTTTCCATATATACGCTGGGATGCAAAGTCAATCAGGAAGAAGGGGCAGCCTTGGCTGCTCTTTTTACCGCTGCCGGCTATCGACAAGTGTCTTTTTCCGATGCCGCTGATATTTATATTATTAATACCTGTACCGTTACTCATGTGGCTGATAAAAAATGCCGCTCTATGATCCGCCGAGCCGTTAAAGCTAATGCGCAAGCTTTGATAATAGTGACAGGCTGCTATGCTCAGGTAGCAACAGAAAAAGTTGCCGCCATAGATGGCGTGGATTTGATTGTCGGAGTAAATGAAAGAGCTGACTTATTGTCATTGGTGGAAAAGTATTGGCAGGACAAGCAGCCAATACGAGCAGTAGGGGATATCAGCCGGGCCAAAAAGTATCTATCCATAGGAAATGGTCTTTCCCAGCAAGAAAGAGCCCGAGCTTATTTAAAAGTGGAAGATGGCTGCGATCAATTTTGTAACTATTGTTTGGTCCCTTATGCCAGAGGACCAGTACGTAGTTTGCCGATAGATGAGGCCGTGCAGCAAGCCTCCTTATTATTAGCTCAAGGTCATCGGGAGATAGTGCTTTCTGGTATTCATATAGGAGCCTATGGGCAGGATCTGCCTGGTGCTAATTTATTTTTGCTTATCGATAACCTGTTGCAATTACCGGGTGATTGGCGTTTGCGCCTTAGTTCTATTGAGCCACAGCAGCTAGATGATAAATTGCTTGATCTATTAGCCAAAAATAAAAAAATCTGTCCTCATCTGCATATACCTTTGCAGTCTGGTTCTGATAAAATATTGCTTGCTATGGGTAGAAAGTATGATACGAGGAAATATGCCGCTTTGTTGCATAAATTACGAGCCATTAATCCTTTTATAGCTATTACCAGCGATATTATGGTCGGTTATCCCGTGGAAACAGAACAAGATTTTGCCGAAAGTTATGATTTTTGCCGTGCTATGAAGTTTGCTGGCTTGCATATATTTCCTTATTCCAGGCGTCAAGGTACTCCGGCGGCTCAATTATGCAATCAAGTCCAACCTAATATCAAGGAGCGCCGTGTGGCAAGTTTGTCCGCCTTGGCCCAAGAAATGGCTACTCTATACGGACAATCTTTTATCGGTAAGGAGCTTTTTTTGTTGCTGGAACAAAAAGCTGCCATCAACGGCAGAGATTATTGGTATGGTCACAGTGAAAATTATTTACCTCTTTATTTGCCTTATAAAAATGGTCAAAGAGGAGAAATCGTAAAGGTCGTTGTGGAAAAACCCTTAGGCTACGAAAAGAATCGAAAAAATAAAAAAGAAGGCTTTTTTAGTCGTTTAGCAGGAAATGCTAACCTTGAGGATGAATACTAATTAATATGTAGTAGTGTATGTTTGAGGAGGAAGCTTCAATGAATGATTGTATTTTTTGTAAAATGGTTAAAAAAGAAATAGTACCTAAAATTGCCTTTGAAGACGAGGATATTTTAGCTTTTCATGATATAAGTCCTAAGGCTCCCGTTCATCTTTTGATCATTCCAAAAAAACATTTATCGGATATTGGTGAGATGGCTGAAGAAGATATTAATCTGATTGGTAAAATGCATTATGTAGCTAAAAAATTAGCTCAAGATTTTGCTATTGATCAAAGCGGTTATCGGTTAGTTACTAATTGTAAAAAAGATAGCGGACAAGAGGTTTTTCATCTACATTACCATTTAATAGGTGGTCGGCAATTAGGTAGCTTTGTATAATCTTTAATGGGGTAGTTGACTAGGAAACATTTTTGTTTTATAATAAAAAATAGCATAAATTTTTTGTTAAAGCTTAAGCTGATCCACCGGGTTGATACTTTAACCTGTATGATCATGGAGGGAGGGATACTAATGAGTGAAGTTAGAGTCGGCAAAAATGAATCGCTTGATAGCGCTCTCAGGCGTTTTAAGCGTACTTGTCAAAAAGCCGGAGTGATGGCAGAAATCCGTAAACATGAACACTATGAAAAACCAAGCGTAAAAAGAAAGAAAAAAGCTGAGGCAGCTAGAAAACGTAAATGGAATTAACCCCCCCCTCTCTATTACTAAAGAACAAATCCCGACATGATTTTGTCGGGATTTATTATTTAAGAGGCTATTAATAATTATAAAAAAAGTGTATAATGTCTTTATAATGATATTGCTGCTGAGGTATTTGGGGGAAAGCTCACATGCATAGCGCTAAAGTAAAAGATATCTGCCGTAAGATTTTTATTGCTTTTTTATTAATAGGTCTTATAATGGTGCCATTTGCTTCTTTAGCTGTCCAAGCGGCCAATGAAGGTCAAACTTATCTGATCCCTATAAGCGGCGATATTGATAATACTATGCTTAATTTTATTCAAAAATCATATACTGAGGCAGTATTGAACGGAGCCGAGGCTATAATTTTTGAAATAGACACTTATGGGGGGCTAATGGATGCGGCTATTTCCATAAAGGAATTAATTTTTAATGCCCAAGTTCCAACGGCTTGTTTCGTAAATGCCAAAGCTATTTCAGCCGGGTCTTTAATTGCTTTAGCTGGACAAAAGCTGGCCATGTGTCCTGGCAGTACTATTGGTGCCGCCGAGCCTCGTATCGGCAACAAAAAGACCGATGAAAAAGTCTTATCTATGTGGTCAGCCGAATTGTCCGCTACTGCTGAGGCCAGAGGCAAAGACGGCACTATTGCAGCTGCCTTTGCTGATAGTGATATTGTGATCGAAGGCTTGAAAAAGCAAGGGAAACTACTTACTCTAACAGATAGTAAGGCCTTGGAGGTGGGAATTGCCGATATCAGGGCTAATAATTCTTTGGAGGTGGCAGAACAATTGGATTTTTCTACTGATCTAGTAAATATGGATTTATCTTTTCAAGATAGGATAGCAGACTGGCTTTCCAGTCCCTTAATAGCGGCGCTTTTACTAACTATCGGTATAGCCGGTTTGATTATTGAACTGGTGACTGTAAGTTCCGGAGCTTTTGGAGCTATCGGGTTGTTTTCCTTTGCTCTCTTTTTTGCCGGAAACTTTTGGGCAGGTAATGCCGGCTGGTTATCTATCGTTATGTTCGGTGCCGGACTAATTTTGCTGGTGGTAGAGGTTTTTGTCCTGCCAGGGTTTGGTGTGGCAGGAGTTTTGGGGCTGGCAGCTCTCTTTGCCAGTATTGTTTTTGCTTCTCCTAGTATCACTTATGCTATTATTGCTATCTTAATAGCTGTAGCAGCTGCAGCTGCCTTAATCTTTTTCTCCGTTAAGAATAAAAAAATACGTACATTTTGGAGAAAGCTTATCCTCTCACATAAATTGGACAGTGATGAAGGTTATGATTCTGCAGATAAAAATTTAATGGATTTAAAAGGTGCTGAAGGAATCGCTATCACGCCATTACGTCCTGCCGGTACGGCTGTTTTCGATCAAAAAAGGATTGATGTGGTCACAGAGGGTGAGTTTATTGATAACGGGGCCCCCGTAAAAGTTATAGGTGTCGAAGGAGTTAGAGTTATAGTACGTCAAAAAGAAATCGATAAAACTTAACCAAATAAAAACATTTTAGGAGGCTTATCTATGCTTACTGTGAGTATGATTACTGTTGTCATTGTTATCATTCTTGTTATTATTGTTCTTAGTATTATTCCGGTAGGATTGTGGATTTCCGCTTTAGCTGCAGGAGTGAAAGTGGGGATTTTGGATTTGATTGGTATGCGTTTACGGCGTGTGGCTCCTTCCAAAATAGTTAATCCCCTGATTAAAGCTGATAAAGCGGGCCTTGATCTTAAAGTCAGTCAGCTGGAAGCGCACTATTTGGCAGGCGGTAATGTGGATAGGGTCGTTAATGCTCTGATCGCAGCAGAAAGGGCTAATATCCCCTTGCTTTTTGAACGTGCCGCGGCCATAGATCTGGCTGGACGTAATGTTTTGGAAGCTGTACAAATGAGCGTCAATCCTAAAGTTATTGAAACTCCTGTGGTTGCTGCTGTTGCTAAGGATGGCATTGAGGTCCGTGCTAAAGCGAAAGTAACCGTGCGTGCCAATATAGACCGTTTGGTCGGTGGCGCCGGCGAAGAAACAATTATTGCCAGAGTTGGCGAAGGTATTGTTACTACTGTAGGCTCCAGTAATTCTCATAAAGAAGTATTAGAAAACCCTGACAGTATTTCCCGTACCGTGTTGAGTAAAGGCCTGGATGCCGGTACGGCCTTTGAGATTCTTTCTATCGATATTGCTGATGTTGATATCGGCCGAAATATCGGCGCCCAGCTGCAGACCGATCAAGCTGAAGCGGATAAAAGGATTGCCCAGGCTAAAGCCGAAGAAAGAAGGGCCATGGCTGTGGCTAAGGAACAAGAAATGCTTGCTATGGTTCAAGAAATGCGTGCCAGAGTAGTAGAAGCTGAGGCCGATGTACCTAAAGCCATGGCCGAAGCATTTCGCAAAGGCAATTTAGGCGTAATGGATTACTATAATATGATGAATCTTGTTTCTGATACTAAAATGAGAGAAAGCATTTCCGGTATCAATAAAGAAAATACCCCAAGTAATCCCAATAACAATGGTTAATAAACAGTCAATCATGTGAGAGGGGTGGGAGTATTACTACTATAATAATTATTATGATGGTTGTTTTGGGTATCATTAATAACATCATGCATAAAAAAAAGCAAGAGGAGGAGCGCATAGCCAGAGAAAGGTATTTGGCCTCGAAGCAAGCCCAAGAGGCAAATCGGGAACGGCAGGGGATAGAAAGGACGGTTGTGCCAGCTGCCATAGAAAGGGAACATCCTTGGCAACCCGAGCAAATCTTCAGCCGAGAAACTTTTCCGAACCAAGATCCCTCGGCCCAATCTAATAGTCGGCAAAGCCCTTGGCTTCAGGAAGAGGAAGATTTATGGCAGCAGATATTTGGTAACTATATGCCTGTTAAATCGCAGCCTATCGATCTTTCTAGTCAGTCACAAAAAAAGGCTAAATATAAGATAAAAAAATCCCCGGAAAGAAATCAAGTATCTTCACTAAAGACGGAGGTGACCGTGATAAAAACCAGTTGTACACCGAAACCTCAAGCTACTCTTTTGTCTCATATGCTGCAAAAAGAAAATATTGTCAATGGTATTGTATTGGCAGAGATATTAGGCCCGCCCAAAAGCAGACGCTTAATTAGAAAATAGGCATCAGGCAATAAATAAAAAGTCGACTTTTAGAGTTGTTTCATATTCTAAGAGTCGACTTTTTTTGTGCATATTATGGCCACAGGGTAAATATATTTTAAGCGGAGGTGCCTAAATGGACAGTAAAAAAAATCTCAAGAAAAATGTAGCCCAAGCTTTGGAATTGCCTGGTGAGATTGCCGGTGATCTATTAAAAATCACTTTATTGTGCAATGAAAGTTTGGTGGCAGAAAATCATAAGGGTATCATGGAATATAGCCAAAATAAAATCATTCTAAAAAGCGCTCAGGGCATAGTGCAAATAAACGGCAGTAATCTTTGTCTTTTATCCTTGCAAGCGGATGAGCTTCAGATAAATGGTCAGATAAGCTCGATAGATATTGAAAATGATGAGTGAGAAAGGGGAGGTCCGCTGTTGCGTCAATTATGGCAAAAAAGAAAAGGTATTTTAGAAATAGAAATCACTGGTGTGGCCGTAGAGCGGTTTTTGAATCTGGCTTTACAAGATGATATAATTTTACAATCCATACAATGGTTATCTGCCGATAAAATTCTTTGCCAGGTATCCTTAAAGGATATCTATGCCTTACATCCAGTAGCCAGAAAAAGCCGCTGCCGCATACATATTCGCCGGCGCCTAGGGTGGCCTTTTTTTCTTCAACAAGTTAATAGTAGAAAAATGTTGTTCATCGGAGGCATATTATTTTGCCTGCTTTTTTATATTGCCGGACATATTGCTTTGGATATACAGGTTACAGGCCCCGTGCCTATTAGTGCCCAAGAGGCTTTGCAAATTAAAAGCTTAGCACAAGAGCAAGGTATAGAAAAAGGCAAGTTTATTTTTAATATGGATTTTGATGCAGCTACCAAACATATTATGAGAGAAAATCCTCATTTTACATTTGTCGGCATTAGCTCTAAAGGCAATAGGATTATTATCAATGCAGTAAAAAGAGCCGAAGTTCCTGAAGATGATAAAAAACTGCCTCCGGGCAATATCATTGCCGGGCAGGATGCTGTTATTCAAGATATATTGGTTACTAAAGGAGAAGCTATGGTCAAAGCCGGCGATACGGTTAGTGCGGGACAAATATTGATTTTAGGTTATGATGATAATGGTCCACAGGCTGCCTCGGGTATCATACGGGCTAAAACCTGGTATCAGGGTTATGGGGAATGTACTATATCGGAAAAGGGATATAAGAATAGCGGAAATAAATATACTGAGATCCAATTAATTTGGCGAGATGAGGAGCAGTTAATTCTTATGGGGAAACAATTTCCTGATTATGAGTTTTTTTCCCAAACTGTGCAGGTAATACCGCTGATAATTTGGAGGAATATCAAATTGCCTGTCGAAGTAGTAAAAAAAGATTTCCGTGAACAAATCGCCTATGAGGTTGTGCGTACTCCTGAACAAGCAAAAGAAAAAGCAGTATCTATGGCGGAAAATATTGCCAGAAGAGAAGTGCCTCTGGATGCTAAAATAATCGATAAAAAGATAATCTCCATAGATAATGATCCGGCGATGAAAAAGGCAAGGGTTATCATGGAAGTTTTAGAAGATATAGGTTTATTTGAAAAATATGATACGCAAGTAAAAGAACTAGAGTATAAAGAGTTACAACAACAAAAAAAAGCGGAAAGAACTAAAAGATAATGGAGATAATATATTAATAACTTATTTTTAAGGGGGCATTTATTTGTCACAGGATAAAGCTTTTGCAAATGAGCAAGCCATAAAACCAACAATGACAAAGAGGTGTGAAGAGCAGATATCCTTGGGCGATAATATAACGGCAGCCAATATATTAGGCGATAATGACCAGCATCTGCGCCTTCTAGAAGAGGCCCTTGACGCCAAGATAGTAGTTCGCAGCGGTGAAGTTCTCATCAGTGGCAATGATGATTCTGTGAAAGAGGCGGTCAATGTTTTTGGACATTTACAAACCTTAGCTAAAGGCGGGGTGCCAATAAATGTTTTGGCCGTAAATTATGCCATCAATCTCAAAAATCAGAAAAATAGCAACCTATCAGCTTTATTGACGGAAAATATTTATACTACTCCCAGAGGAAAACAAATAAAACCGAAAAGCCTGGGACAATGGCAATATTTGCAGGCTATTGCAGGACATGATATAGTCTTTGGCATTGGTCCTGCGGGTACAGGTAAAACCTATTTGGCCGTAGTAATGGCCGTGGTAGCCTTAAAACAGAAAAAAGTTGCAAAAATTCTACTGGCCCGCCCTGCTGTAGAAGCAGGAGAAAAGCTGGGGTTTTTGCCTGGTGATTTGCAGGACAAGGTTAATCCTTATCTGCGACCTGTTTATGATGCGCTTGATGATATTCTAGGTTTTGAAATGGCCAGGAAATATGTAGAACGAAATATCATTGAGGTGGTTCCCTTGGCGTATATGAGAGGACGGACCTTGGATGATGCCTTTATTATTCTGGATGAAGCGCAAAATACAACTCCGCAACAAATGAAAATGTTTTTAACCCGCCTGGGCATGGGCTCTCAGGCCGTTATCACCGGAGATGTTTCACAAATAGATTTGCCCCCCGGCCAAAGCTGCGGGCTTATAGAAGCGGAAAGAAGACTTAAAGATATTAAAGAAATAGCCTTTTGTTATTTGAGCAAAATAGATGTAGTGCGCCACCCTTTAGTACAAAAAATAATCGAAGCTTACGAGAGAAAGTGGATTTAATAAATAACTTGACTTTTAAAGTTTTGCTATTGAGGTAAACAATGGTTAAAAATATTTGGGATAAGGATAATAGAAAAGTTCTTTTTGCCGGCAAAAAATTGCGTCGTCGCCTTTGGTGGTTTATTTTTATTGCCATAACAGTAGTAGTTTTAGCAGCTACTGTCGTTAATCCTCAAGTCTCTGTCAAAGAGGGAGAAATTGCTCAAGAAGATTTGTATTATAAGGGTGCTACTATTACCTATACCAGTCAGATAAGAACAACGCAGCTGCGAAATCAGATGGCCGGACAGGTAGAGCAGATTTATCGCATTGATGAAAAAGCTACCCGGGAAGTGTTAAACGAAGCCAGACAAATTTTTACCAGCATAAAGCAGATCAAGGATAATGAACAATTAACCGGGCAGGAAAAATTACAGCAAATTAAAAATTTAGTGCCTGGAAACTATCAGGATCATGTAGTCTATTATATTTTAGCCGCTGAAAGCAGAGATCTTATTTACCTGGAAAATGTTTTGACAAACAGTATCACCAATATTTTGCAGACCGGAGTATTGCAGGATGAGCTGCCCCAGGCTATAGAAAATATTTCCGCTAAAATCGAGGAAATAGGTAATTCTGCTGATTCCATCGCCTTTTTACAGGCCGTTTTGAATAATTTGCATATAGTGGCCAATAAAGAGTATGATGCTGTAGCTACAGCTGCCGAAGTAGAGCGTTTGATGAATGAAGTTGAACCTGTGCAAGTTACGGTGCAGTCGGGGGAAAAAATCCTTAGCAAAAATTCTCCCATTACCGCTGAACAGATAGAGGCACTGTATTTTTTAGGTATGCAATCGCAGACTACAGTTCTCTTGCCGTATTTGGGAGTAATCCTGTTTGTACTGATCATATACTCCCTTCTGCTTCTTTATCTGCGGATTTTTCATCCCCAGACAAGAGGTAGAGAATCAAATATTGTTCTGATCGGCGCTATCTTTAATTTTACTTTGATATTAAGCTTTCTATTTACCCTGATCAATATTTCAGATAACATAGAACTGTCTTCCCAAGTTGGCTATTTGATGCCTGTAGCAGCGGCCTCCATGCTTTTGATGGTACTTTTGGGCCGTGGTATCTCCATCTTTATTACTGTTTTACTAAGTATCTGTATAGGCATCATGACCGGCGGACAATTATCTTCTGTTATTGTCGCATTGGTGGGAGGTATTGTGGCAATTTTTTCTGCCACGACACTTTACCAAAGGGGAGAATTTGTTAAAGTAAGTTTTTATATAGTTTTAGCCAATGTTGTTACTATCGCAGCCTTAGGTATTTTAGGTAATCAGACATATTCACAGATAGGCGTCGGAATGATTTTGGGCGTTATCAATGGTATATTTGCCGCTATTTTAACCATAGGGCTTCTGCCATTTTTGGAAGGCCTGTTTGGTGTTACCACTGTTGTGCGCCTGCTGGAACTTTCCAATTCCAATCATCCGCTCTTGAAGCGCTTGATGATGGAGGCGCCCGGTACCTACCATCATAGCATATTAGTCGGTAATCTGGCGGAGGCAGCCGCACAAGCTGTTCATGCGGATGCTCTTTTGGTTCGAGTGGCATCCTATTATCATGATATAGGCAAGCTTAAACGTCCTTACTTTTTTATAGAAAATCAACTGCCGGGAGAAAATCCTCATGATAAGCTGCAGCCTACGCTCAGTATGCTGATCATTTCTTCGCATGTCAAAAGTGGAGTGGAAATTCTTCGGCAGGAAAATTTCCCTTATGAAATCATTGATATAGTGGAACAGCATCATGGAACCGGTGTTTTGAATTATTTTTATCATAAAGCCCTGGAAACAGCCGAAAACCCCGATTCTATTAAAGAGGCCGATTTTAGCTATCCGGGACCTAATCCACAAACCAAAGAAGCAGCCATTGTGATGCTGGCCGACAGTGTACAGGCCGCTGTACAGGCTATGGAAAATCCTCATAATAATCATCTGGGGCAAAAGGTTAGAGATATTATCAAATATAAAATGGATCATGAACAATTGCATGAATGTAATTTGACATTTAAGGATCTGGAAATTATTGCTCAGGCTTTTATGAAGGTGTTAGCAGGTATCCACCACAGCCGTGTGGTTTATCCAGAAGAAGTGGCTAAAGAAATAGGAGGCTATAAAGATGCCGATTTGCTTAATGATGCAAAATCAGCAAAAAACAGTAATTCTGCCGAAAAATCTCCAGAACCAGTTGCAGCAAGCGGCTCTTCTGACTCTGAACAAAGTAGGGATTCAAAAGACGCTTGAAGAGTTGCAAATAGACACGGAAATCAGCATTCTCTTTACAAACAATGATGAAATACAGCTGTTGAATGCTCAATACAGATATAAAAATTGTCCCACAGATGTACTTTCTTTTCCTATGCAGGATGATGTGAATGCTTTTATCCAGGACAATGATTTTCAAGAAGGACAGTATTTGCTATTGGGCGATATCATCATTTCTTTGGAGAAGGCGCAGGAACAATCCGAAAAATATGGTCACAGTATGGAAAGGGAAGTCCTTTTTCTCTTCGTACATGGCCTGCTGCATCTTCTGGGTTATGACCATATAAAAGAGCAAGATGAACAGGCTATGAGAGCTTTGCAAACTGCTATTTTGGCAGATCTAGGACAACTAAGGTGATCGATTTGAATAAATTATCGTTATCTTTTTATTATGCCGTAAAAGGTATAATACATGCTTTTCGCAGGGAAAGAAATATGAAAATCCATACTATAATGATGGTGATCGTTATTATTATGGGTTTTGCTTTTAATATTACGGCCTCGGAGTGGACATCGCTCTTGCTGATTATTGGCTTAGTGATTGGCTTGGAGATGACTAATACTGCTATTGAGGCTTTAGTAGACTTGGTAACTGAAGAATATAAATATTTGGCTGCCGTGGCCAAGAATGTAGCGGCAGGCGCAGTCCTTTTTGCTTCAGTATTGGCGGTCATAATTGCCTTTATTATTTTTCTGCCCTATATTAATGCTTAAATACACTTTTTGTCAGTAAGGAGGCTTTTATGAAAAGATCTTTCTTGATTATGTTGGCAGTAACAGTTTTCATGGCTATGTTTTTAGTCGCTTGTCAAAGTGACGATCATAGTAGCGAGGATAATCATGATATTGAAATAAACCGTTATCTTTATTGCCCGATCGATAATGCCGCAATCTCCGAGATGCCCATAAGACCTGTCGTGGTTACTATTGATAATGCCCCCAAGGCCCGCCCTCAATCGGGGCTTATGGATGCCGATTTGCTTTATGAGATCCCCGCAGAAGGAGGCGTTAGCCGTTTTTTGGCAGTGTTTTATCATGGTGTAAGCGATAAAATCGGACCTATTCGCAGTGCCAGGCCATATCTGGTTGATATTGCTAGAGAATGGCAAGGTGTCTATGTCCACGTTGGTGGCAGCCCGGATGCTTTGTCATATTTGGCTAATGGCAATTGGCCCTACATCAATGAATTCTCCCACGGCAGTTATTTTTGGCGTGATAAAAGCAGAAGAGCTCCTCATAATCTTTATACCAGCAGTGAAAACCTATGGCAGGATATCACCGCTAAAGGTTGGGATGAGGAAAAAACTGTCACAGCTTGGCCCTTTTTATCACAAAGTCAAACACAGATGGGTGATATTGCAGCCGATGTGATTAAAATCAATTATTCCTCCGCCAAAAACACTTATAAGTATGATAGTAGAGAGGATGTTTATTGGCGGGAAATAGCTAATAAACCTCATGTCGATGCCGATAGTGGGGAACAATTGGCAGTTAAAAATGTGATCGTGCAATATGTTACCTCCCGGGTTTTAGATAGTGCCGGACGTTTGTCTATCGATATGACCGGAGAAGGAGACGCTTTGCTGTTTTCCGGTGGAATAGTAAAAAAAGGATTTTGGAAAAGGCCCGGCTTGGACTATAGTACTATCTTTATGGATGAAGAAGGCAATGAGTGGAAAATGAGTTCCGGCAAAACCTTTATACAAGTTGTAGATCAAACCGTTAAAGTTTCTTATGAAGATACCACACAAACGCAAAGTGAATAGAAATTATATAAATTAATGAAAATGGGGAAATTAAAGTGACTGATCAGGTATTTAAATCCGGCTTTGTCACCTTGATAGGCAGGCCTAATGTAGGAAAATCTACTCTTTTTAACTCCATATTGGATAAAAAAGTAGCTATTATGTCTGATAAACCGCAAACGACTAGAAACAGTATCAGAGGTATATATAATGCACCGGGGGTACAAGCCGTTTTTATTGATACGCCCGGTATCCATAAACCTAAGTATAAGCTGGATCAAAAAATGATGGAAAGTGCCAGGAATTCTTTGGCCGGTTGTGATATTATATTTTATCTGATAGATGCTACTGCTCAATTCGGTCCCGGTGAGGAATACATCTTAAATCAACTGAAAGAGCAAGATGCGCGGGTTTTTCTTGTCATAAACAAAATAGATCTTTTAACCAAAGAGCAACTTTTAGTATTAATAGATCAGTATAAAGACCGCTTTGATTTTGCGGAAATCGTGCCTGTTTGCGCCTTGAGTGGAGATAATGTCAATCGCCTGGTGGCTGTTTTGACGGAATATTTACCTGAAGGTCCACAATATTATCCATCAGATATGGTTTATGATCAATCTGAGCAGCAATTGATCGCTGAATTGATCAGAGAGCAAATATTGCATGCCACAAGAGATGAGATCCCTTATGCGGTAGCGGTAACAGTATCGACCATAGAAGATAGGCCCGGCGACAGATTATATATAGAAGCTAATATATATGTTGATCGCGAATCGCAAAAAGGCATTATCATTGGTAAGGGTGGCAAAATGCTCAAAGATATTGGCCAGGCAGCCAGAAAAGAAATAGAAAAAATATTTGCTTGTTCTATTTATTTGGATCTGCGCGTGAAAGCAAAAAAAGATTGGCGCAATAATGAGGGTCTATTGCGTAATTGGAATTTGTTGGATGAGTAGATATTGGGGGTAAGGGAGTGAATGAGCGTAATTATGAGTTGCAGGCCTTGATCATCCGTACCAGAAATTTTCAAGAAAATGATAAACTGATCACTTTTTTTAGCGTAGAAAAAGGAAAAAGAACAGCTCTAGCTAAGGGGGTTCTTAAAGAAAAGAGTACTCTAAGGGGGGTTGTGCAACCCTTTTGTCATTGTCAATTGGCTTTTGCCAAAAGTCGGGGCAGTTTGGATATCATTACCCAGGGTCAGGTGATAGAGCCTTTTCTGGCCTTGCGCAGTGATTTGGAGCGTATTGCTTATGCCTCCTATATAGCGGAATTGATTGATATAGGCATGCCGGATAACAAAGCAAATATCGATATTTTTGCTCTGCTGTTGGCTGCTTTTTCTCTTTTGGAGATGCATGACGATTTGCCTCTGGTTAGGCATTTTTTTGAATTGCGCTTGCTAGAGAATATGGGCTTAACTCCTCAGCTCGATCATTGTATGGTTTGTGGCCGCCGAGCGCTTGGAACTTATTTTTTTCTTTCCCCATTTCGCGGCGGTTTGGTTTGCGCTAATTGTCATACTGGTCAGGAAGGTTTGATCAGCCCCGGTACCGTACAAGTCATACGCCGCTTATTATCGTCCCCTTTGGTAAAAATACCCAATCTGAAAATCAGCCCCATCAGTCAAAAAGAATTAGAAAAAGCTTTAAGTAATTATCTGGATTATCATTTGGAATATATGGCTAGAGCTAGAAATGTCTTGACGCAATTATTGTCGGAAAATTAATTATTTGTGATAATTCTGACTGTTTGACATTGTATAACTACTTTGTTACAATTAATCTGTTATAAGTAATGAATTTGTAATAATAACTTACTTGTTTAATATAAAGAAAAGCCTTTTGCCGCGCCTCGGATGTGCAAGAGGCTTATTATGCTATTAGATTTTGTTTAGCATCTCTGCCTTTACCAAGGATCAAGCCGTTAGTATAGGAGGAACTAATGTGAATTTTCAGGATCTGATTTTGGCTTTGAACAAATTTTGGGGTGATAATAATTGTATAATTTTGCAGCCCTATGATTTAGAAAAAGGCGCGGGAACTATGAATCCGGCGACGTTTTTGCGGGCATTAGGGCCGGAACCCTGGAATGTTGCTTATGTAGAGCCTTCCCGCCGTCCCGCCGATGGCCGTTATGGAGAAAATCCTAATCGTTTACAGCATTATTATCAATATCAGGTGATTCTGAAACCTTCTCCTCTCGATGTGCAGGAATTATATTTGGCCTCTTTAGAGGCCATTGGTATCAACCCCCGGGAGCATGATATACGCTTTGTAGAAGATAATTGGGAAAGTCCGACTTTGGGAGCCTGGGGATTGGGCTGGGAAGTTTGGCTTGATGGTATGGAAATCACGCAATTTACTTATTTTCAACAATGCGGTGGTATAGATTGCAAGCCTGTTTGTGCAGAAATAACCTATGGAATAGAGCGTATAGCGATGTTTATTCAAAAAGTAGACAGCGTCTATGATATCAAATGGGTTGGCGATATAACTTATGGTGATGTCCATCATCAAAATGAAGTCGATTATTCTCATTATAATTTTTCTGATGCTGATACAGATATGCTTTTTAACTTGTTTGATATGTATGAGGCCGAAAGTATTCGAATTATTGCAAAGGGCTTGATCCAGCCGGCATATGATTATGCATTAAAATGTTCGCATGTCTTCAATCTTTTAGATGCCAGAGGTGTTATCAGTGTTACTGAAAGGCAAAGCTATATTGCCAGAGTGCGTAATCTGGCCCGTCTTTGCGCTGCCGGCTATGTCAAACAACGGGAAGAAATGGGTTATCCCCTCTTAAAAGATCCGACTTTGCGTAAATCAATATTGGAGCAAAAGGGGGATAAAAAATAATGCTACAAAAAGATTTATTATTTGAACTAGGTGTAGAAGAGATACCTGCCCGCTTTTTACCCCCTGCTATTAAGCAGATGCAATCTTTGGCTGAAATAACTTTAAAAGAAAATTTGCTCACTTATGATGAAATAAAAATATGGGCTACCCCCAGACGCTTGGTGCTTTTTGTAGCCGGATTGGCTGATAGGCAACCTGATACCAATCTAGAAGTTAAGGGACCTTCTTTAGCCATTGCTTATGATAATGAAGGTGATCCTACCAAGGCTTTATTGGGCTTTTGCAAAGGCCAAGGCGTCAATGAAGATGATTTGATCAAAAAAGAAATAGCAGGCAATACCTATGTTTTTGCCAATAAACAGAAAAAAGGTTTGCCGGCGATGGAAGTTTTGCCACAACTTTTGGGTGATTTGGTGCATAATATCTATTTCCCCAAACCGATGCGTTGGGGCTATGAAGAAATGCGTTTTGCGCGTCCCATCCGCTGGATAGTAGCCCTTTTGGGACAAGAGATAATTCCCTTGAATATCTGCGGTCAGACTAGCTCCAATATCAGTAGCGGTCATAGGGTTTTTGGCAGTGACCATATTGTGTTAAATAATCCCGGCGAATATCTACAAAAATTGGCAGATAACTATGTCATAGTCGACCAGGATAAAAGACGAAAAATGGTTTGGGAACAAGTACAAAAGGTAGCCATAGCTCAAGGAGGTCAAGTAAAACCCGATCCCGAGCTACTGGAAGAAATCGTATTCTTATTGGAATACCCCACGGCTCTAATGGGTCGTTTTGAAGAAAAATATTTGCACATACCCGAAGAGCTTATCATTACACCTATGAGAGAGCATCAACGCTATTTTCCTGTATACGACGGCAATGGTTCTCTGATGGCCCGTTTTATTACGGTGCGTAACGGTGATGATAATTATTTGGAAGTAGTAGCTGCCGGCAATGAAAAAGTTTTGAAAGCCCGTTTGGCAGACGCGGAATTCTTTTGGTTGGAAGATATTAAAAAGCCCTTAGACAATAATATTGATAAATTGTCTACTATCGTATTTCATGAAAAGTTGGGCACATTATTGCAAAAGGTCCAAAGAGTAAGCAAATTAGCCGCCTATTTGGCGGAAAAAATTGCTTTACAAGATCAACAAATTAGCAAAATAGAACGTACTATCTATTTAATGAAGGGCGATTTGCTTTCTAATGTAGTTTATGAATTTCCGGAGCTTCAGGGCATAATGGGAGAATATTATGCTAATTATGCCGGAGAAGATGCCGAAGTTGCACAAGCCATCAAAGAGCATTATCTGCCGCGTTTTGCAGGGGATGATTTGCCGCAAACAATAACCGGCAAGGTTTGTGCCATCTGTGATAAATTAGATAGTTTAGTGGGATTTTTCGCTGTCGATTTGCAACCTACTGGTTCTCAGGATCCTTATGCCCTGCGCCGTGCTGCCAATGGCATAGTGCAAATAATAATTGAGCAAAAGAGTCCGTTGACGATTTCCTTAGCCGATCTGATCGGCAAAAGCTATGATCTGCTGGCTACCGAATTACAGCTGATAATAGATAAAGATTCTGTCATTGCTGCCGTAAGGAGCTTTTTGGGTGGACGTTTGGAAAATATTTTGACAGAGCAAGGTGTTCGCTATGATGTAAATAATGCCATTGCTGCCGTCGGTTATGATGATTTGTCGGATGCTTATATAAGAGCTATTACCTTACAGCAATATCGACATAAGCCGGCTTTTACTGAGCTTTTAGTCGGATTTACCAGAGCGGATAATCTTTTGAAAAATGCCGCAGCCAAAGATGCTCTGCCTTTGGACTTATCAGTAAGGGAAAAATTATTAGTAGAAAAAACAGAAATCCAGTTATATAATAAATTGCAAGAAGTAGCCAAAAAATTGCATACTATAATGCTAAACAAAGATTATACGGCAGCTTTAGCCGCTATTGCTACATTACATGAGGATATAGCCTGTTTCTTTAATGATGTAATGGTTATGGTTCCAGAAATTGAATTGCGCAATAATCGTTTGGCTCTTTTAAATGAAATAGTTACTCTAAGTAAAGATATAGGGGATTTGGCTCAAATAGTAAATTAAATCAATAACTATAATTTAAACACTTGTAAGATGCGGGGAGGATCTATTAATGAGTACTAAGTATATCTATTCTTTCAAAGAGGGCTCGGCCTCTATGAAAAATCTCTTGGGCGGGAAAGGAGCTAATCTTGCGGAAATGACCAATTTGGGCATGCCGATACCGCAGGGTTTTACTATTACCACAGAAGCCTGCATGAATTATTATTATAATAACCAAAATATTTCTGAGGAACTTATTGAGCAGATAAAAACTTCGATGGCACAATTAGAAAAAGTCACCGGTAAAAAATTCGGTGACAGCCAAAATCCGCTCTTGGTATCTGTACGTTCCGGTTCCAGAGCTTCTATGCCCGGCATGATGGATACGATTTTGAATTTAGGTTTGACTGATGAAGCGGTAGAGGGTCTGGGTAAAAGAACGGAAAACTATTGTTTTGCCTATGATTCTTATCGCCGTTTTATCCAAATGTTTTCTGATGTGGTTATGGGTGTTTCAAAAGCAAAATTTGAAAGAGTTCTCGATGCTATTAAAGAAGCAAAAGGTATTCATTATGATAATGAGCTGACAGCGGATGATTTAAAAGAAGTGGTCGCCAAATTTAAAGCCCTTTATAAAACAGAGGTAGGGGAGGATTTCCCTAATGATCCGCAAAAACAATTATTGGAATCCGTAGAAGCGGTATTTCGGTCCTGGAATAATCCGCGAGCCATTGTCTATCGCCGAATGAATGATATCCCTGCCGATTGGGGTACTGCCGTCAACGTTCAAATGATGGTTTTTGGTAATATGGGCAATACATCCGGTACCGGCGTAGCTTTCACTAGAAATCCCGCTACCGGCGAAAAGAAAATATTCGGCGAATATCTTATCAATGCTCAAGGTGAAGATGTGGTGGCCGGTATTCGTACTCCTAAGCCTATCTCTACCTTAGAACAAGATATGCCGCAAGTATATAAGCAATTTATAGAAATAGCTACCAAGCTAGAAACACATTATAAAGATATGCAAGATATGGAATTTACCATTGAAGAGGAAAAACTTTATTTTCTGCAAACCAGGAATGGTAAACGTACTGCTGCCGCCGCTTTGAAAATTGCTGTGGATTTGCTCAATGAAGGTATGATCGATGAAAAGCAAGCCCTTTTAATGGTTGATCCCAAACAATTAGATCAATTGCTACATCCCACATTTGATAATGAGCCTTTGTCCAAAGCACAAGAAATAGCTGCGGCTTTGCCGGCCAGCCCCGGTTCTGCTGCCGGACAAATATATTTTACTGCTGAAGAGGCCAAAGCAGCTAAAGAAGATGGAAAACGAGTTATCCTTGTGCGCTTGGAAACTTCCCCCGAAGATATTGAAGGTATGGTGGCTGCGGAAGGTATCTTGACATCCCGCGGAGGCATGACCTCTCATGCTGCTGTAGTGGCCAGAGGTATGGGGACCTGCTGCGTAGCCGGTTGTGGTGAAGCTAAAATTGACGAAGAAAATAAAAAACTGACTATTGGCGATCATGATTTCAATGAAGGCGACTACATATCTTTGGATGGGTCTACCGGTAAAATTTATGCGGGTGATCTTCCTACCGTCAAACCTTCTATTTCCGGTGATTTTGCCTTTTTTATGGGTTTGGCCGACAAATACCGTCGTCTGCAAGTTCGGACCAATGCCGATACTCCTCTTGATTCTGCTAATGCGGTGGCTTTCGGTGCCGAAGGTATCGGCTTATGCCGTACCGAGCATATGTTCTTTAAAGAAGACCGTATACCCAGAGTCCGCCAAATGATTTTAGCCAAAACAGAGGAAGAAAGAATAGTTGCTCTTAATCATCTCTTGCCAATGCAAAAAGAAGATTTTATCGGTATCTTTGAAGCTATGCAATCAAGACCCGTAAATATCCGCTTATTGGATCCTCCCTTACATGAATTTTTGCCGCATGATGATGAAGATATCGCTGAATTGGCCCAAAATATCGGTGTGACTTTTAAAGCTTTAAAACAAAGAACCAAAGAGCTGCAAGAGGCCAATCCTATGATGGGGCATAGAGGCTGTCGCTTATCGGTTACATATCCTGAAATTGTGGTTATGCAGACAAGAGCTATTATTGAAGCCGCTTTAGATGTCAAGAAACGTAAAGGTTATAATATAGTGCCGGAGATCATGATCCCCTTGGTTGGTGACGCTAAGGAATTTAACTATGTCAGAGATATAGTTGTTAATACTGCTGACCCAATCATTGCCGCTAGTGATATCGAGCTTGAATATCAAGTAGGTACTATGATAGAAATCCCTCGTGCTTGCTTAGTAGCTGATGAGATTGCCAAAACAGCACAATTCTTCTCTTTTGGTACTAATGACCTAACGCAAATGGCCTTTGGTTTTTCCCGCGATGATGCAGGTAATTTCCTGGATAGTTATTACAAAAAACAAATTTATGAATATGACCCATTTGCCCGTTTGGATCAAAAGGGTATCGGTCAATTAATGTCTATTGCTGTTGATAAAGGTAAAGCAGCTCGCCCCGAACTTAAATTAGGTATTTGCGGCGAACATGGCGGCGATCCTTCTTCGATTGATTTTTGTCATAGGTTAGGCTTGAAATATGTCAGTTGCTCCCCCTTTAGGGTACCCATAGCACGTTTAGCAGCCGCCCAGGCTCAGGTTAAAAACCCAAGATAAATTGAAGAAATACTTAAGGTAGGTTGATGACTAATGCTCTAAGGCCTTGTGTACCCAGTTATTAGAGACTTAGTTCAAAAACAAGTAAGGGTATTAATTCTTGTAAAAGAAATAATACCCTTACTTGTTTTACTAATAACCCGGCATAATACTCTTAATCCTGTATAAGAATAGCTGTCCAAAATGCGTTTATTTCAGCCCACGATAATCCAAACTCTTTTTTCCCGGAGAAATATGTTTTGCACGAATTTCATAAGCTACAATTAATAAAATATAGTAATTTACCATTCCAGCAGATATACAGTTTTTGTCAGTAACACCTTACTAGGTTAGTGCGGCCGAAATTGGGTCACCGACAACTCTATATCGTCAAAAACCTATTACCGAATTATGTCGACGACTACTCCAGCGAAGAAATGACAACGGAGGTCGAACAGCATCTGAAGGAATGTGAGGATTGCCACTCGGTCTATGAAAAGATGAAATCTCCTGTCAAGACACTGCTGCCGCCAACATCCGATAAAGGGGTGGAATTTTTGAAGAAAATAAGACGCAAGGCGTGATGCATAGCCATCTGCCTTTTTGTTATCGGTTTATTGATTGGAATTGCCGGTATTTACATTGGGGAAACCGATGATGCGCCCGGCGCTGCTCTAATTGGTATCTTGCTAATGATATGCTTGGTAGTGTTTGGCGTGAGAGCCTCTTTACGCAGACGCTGATGGCAAGGGAGAATATGGGCAATTAGCACAAGAAAAATGATAGAAACTACATCATGCTAATGTAAGCTTGATATATGTGTAAAGTAGGTGATTGGCCAATTATAGATAACTGCCGCGCAATCAGCTATTAAAGAAGAGCTTTAGTCATAACTGATTCTAAAAGGTATCTAAAAAACCTATCTAAAAAACCTATCCTCAATGAGGATAGGTTTTTCCAGTGATTTTGTGATATAATAGTTTTTATAATAAAAGAAGGAGGCTTGCTATGGGTATTGTAACGGCTTGGCATCTGCCCGGAGAGGTGGATAAAGGGGATATAAAGGCTGAATTATTAAAAATGCTGGCCCCTTTCGGAGGTATTGGTGTATTTATCACTGCAGGAGATCATGTTTTTTTGAAGCCCGATGTTTCTGTACCGGCTTTGGCCGAAGAAGGTTTGGTGACTGATCCTTTGTTGGTCGAGGCAGTGATTGATCTTGCTTTTGAAACTGGGG
This sequence comes from Bacillota bacterium, assembly GCA_050942825.1. Classification (GTDB taxonomy): domain Bacteria; phylum Bacillota; class Dehalobacteriia; order UBA4068; family UBA4068; genus CAYRML01. The sequence continues at coordinate 10,280 of JBMNOA010000008.1, read as the reverse complement.
CAGCTTCTGTAACAGTGGGGGAATCAGCTGATATTGGCTTTGATACCATCAATAATTTTTGTCTTAATGGCTATGATTATTTTTGTCAGCGTAGCGGAGCCCAACTGCGTGATCTTAAAGAAGGAACAACTTGTTTGCGCGATATTCCCAACGCTTTATTAATAGATTATATAAAGGTTTATAAACAAGTTTTACTGGCCGATGTTGTAATCAATTTACCTAAATTAAAAATTATAGAAAACCGTGTTTTGTGCGGGGCTACCCGGAATTTATTGGGTTTTGTCCCCGATGATGAGAAGGCACGCTTGAAAAGTAGTTTTTTGGATAGGGCGCTTTTTGACTTGTCCACATTGATTACTCCCGACTTGACCATTTTGGATGGTATTAATATCAATGATTCCGGTCGTGAAAAAAGACTAAACATGCTTTTGGTTGGCATGGACATGGTTGCTATAGATACTATAGCAACAGCTATAATGGGTTTGGACCCACAGCAAATAGAGTATCTGCAATTAGCCGAGCAATATGGTTTAGCCAGTGCACAGCCTTTGAATATTACTATTTATGGCGATGATTTAAGCCCCTTGATGAAAAAATAGTTGTTACGAGGTGTATTATGAATATATCTGCTAAAGCAGCTTTTATCAATCATACCAATTTATCCCCCACGGCCAGTGAAATAGCTATATACAGGCTATGTCAGGATGCTGTGGAGCAGGGATTTAATTCTGTTTGCATATTGCCGGTCCATGTGCCTATTGTGGCTCAAAAACTAGCCGGATCTGATGTTAAAATAGCTACTGTAGTGGGTTTTCCTCTGGGAGGTCATGTGGCTGCCATAAAAGCCGCCGAAGCTGCCCAAGCTTTTAGGGATGGTGCTACGGTTATAGAAATGGTTATAAATTTACCCAAATTCAAAAGCCATGACTATGAATATGTGCAAAGAGAAATACAAGAGGTGGTTAAGGCAGCTCCCAAGGCCACTCTAAAGGTGATTATTGAAAATGCTTATTTGGATAATGAAGAAAAAAAACAAGCCTGTCTTTTGGCTAAAAAATCCGGAGCTGTTATAGTAAAGTCTTCCACAGGATTTGTGAAAGCGGGAGCTAATATCGCCGATATCGCTCTCATGCGACATGTGGTAGGCGAGGATATGGGTGTTGAAGCCTGCGGTGGCATCACTTTGTTGGAAACGATGGAAGCGCTTTTGAGAGCCGGTGCCGACGCTATCGGAACCAGCGCCGGATTAGCCATTATGGAAGAATATAGAAACATCATTACTAATAATACAGGAGCTATTTGATGAAATATTATGATTATCATATCCATAGTCAACATTCATTTGATGGCTGGCTAACAATAGATAAGATCTGCAGAAAAGCTGCTGCTATAAATATGGCCGGCATAACCTTTACCGAACATGTGGAATTTACCGGCTTATATAATGAGGACCTGCAACCGGATTTTGCCCAATACGCCAAAGATATTGCGTTAGCTAAAAAGAATTATCCTGATTTGAAGATAGGTATAGGCATAGAACTAGGTCTGAAAATGGCTTCATCTGCCAAAGCTGAAAAGATCAGCCAAGTCCTGGAGTGGGATTTTATTATTGGTTCGGCCCATTATATGGATGGTTGTACACTGCATACGGGAGAATTTAGTGAAGGTAAAAGCAAAGAAGAAAGCTGGCATCAATACTTCATCGGCTTGCGTAAATTGGTAGAAGAGGTCAACTGTTTTGATGTCTTGGGTCATCTGGATCTATTGCGCCGGGATACTACTTATGATGATAGGAGTCTTTTGTGGCAGGATTATCAAGAAGAAATCGATGCCATGCTCTTGACTTTGATCAGCATGGGCAAAGGCATTGAGGTTAATACAGGCGCTTGGCGATACGGCCTAGAGGAGCCACACCCGGTCAGTAGCATTATAAGCCGTTATCGGGAATTAGGCGGCGAAATTATTACCTGCGGTTCTGATGCTCATCTGGAAAAGAGCCTATGCCAGGGTATCCCTGAGGCTTATGAATATATCAAAAAGGCCGGATTTAAATATATTACGCTGTTTGAAAAAAGAAAATTACGCCAAATGCCGCTATAGACCTTGATTCAAGGTCTATTTTCTTAGGCATTTGATCCTCTGATTAAAGGAAAGTGCAAAATAAAAAGAGAACTATAAAATATCTTTTATGTAAGGAGAAATGTTATGGTTTGCCGATTTATTTTGGGTAGAGCCGGTAGCGGCAAAACTTATTATTGTCTGGAAACAATGAGCAAAGGACAAAAGAATTTTACTGGCAAGCCTTTGCTGCTTTTAGTGCCTGAACAGGCTACTTTTATTTATGAGAGGGCCTTGGCGGTCGGTTTTTCCAGTCCGGGATTTTGCCAGCAGGAGGTAACCAGCTTTAGTAGGCTTATTTACCGTGCTAGAGAGCGAAAGCCTGCTTTGATGGCTGATCAGCTTTCTGAGACGGGAAGAAAAATGCTTATCGCTAAGATATTATATCAGAGGCAGGCCGAGTTGAAGGCTTTTTCGTTATCTGCTAAGCAAATAGGTTTTCCGGCAACTGTTTTACAAACTTTGTCGGAACTGAAGATGTATGATATTTCTCTTGATGATCTAAAAAAGGCTCTAGAAGATGAGTGGATAAATACAGCTTTGGCTGATAAATTAGCTGACCTGTATGTCATATACGAAAATTTTCAGCAGCTGTGCGGGCAAAAATATCAAGATCCTCAAGATGGTCTCAATTTTTTGGCCGATCAAATTAACAATCATGGTTTTTTATCCGACAGTTATTTTCTTGTGGACGGATTTGCTGATTTTACGCCTCAAGAATTACAGGTGCTTTCAGCTCTGATGAAAAGGGCTGCCAGAGTGGAAATCGCTTTGACCGTCGATCCTCATATTGCGGATAAGGAGATTGATGAGACTGATTTGTTTTATCCAGTCTGGCATACTATGAAAAAACTGCGGCATATAGCTATTGAGACGGGGATAAAGCTGGAGGAGCCCTTGCGTTTGGGTATGGATAAGGGACGCTTTGCCCACAATCAGGAGCTGGCCTTTGTAGAGAGGTCTTTTTTCCCTATTACCTGTTGCCCGGTATGGAAGCCAAAACCGCAAAATATCGATGTGGCAGCTGCTTTTAATCAAACGGAAGAAATAATGGGCATCGGTAGGGAGATATTATATTTGGTAAGAGAAAAGGGCCTGCGTTACCGCGATATTAGCGTAATTGCTCGTGATATAGCACGCTATGAACAAATATTGGAAACAGTATTTGGCAGCTTAGGCATACCCTTTTTTGTGGATACTAAAAAGCCGCTATTATATAATCCACTGATAGAATTAATCAGATCTGCTCTTGAAGTGGCCACCAAGGGTTGGCATTATACGCCCCTTTTCCGCTATTTAAAAAATCCACTTTCTCCTCTTGATCTGAATGATGCGGATGAACTGGAAAATTATTGTTTAGCGGCTGGTATACGTCATTATCATTGGCCTGCGGAAAAGTATTGGTCTTATTATCCCCAAGACTTTCAAAGTTTTGGTCAAGACGATGAGGAAAAAAATGCGTACAAAGAACAACATTTGCTGCGTTTGAATCAATTACGCCGAGATGGTACGAAGGCTTTGGCTGCTCTTTGCCAGTCTATCAAAGCTTGCCAGACAGTAAAGCAAGTAGTCGAGGCCCTAACCGTCTTTTTGACTCAGCTGCAAGTGCCGGAAAAATTACAACACTGGCAACAAGCGGCCATAGCACAAGGAGATTATGAACAAGCTTCCGGTTATAGGCAAGTGTGGGAAAAGGTTGATGCCCTTTTAGCAGAAGCCGCAGCCTTCTTGGGTAATGATTTATGGGAGCCACATGATATTTGCGGTGTTTTTGATGCTGCTTTGGCTGATTTAAAGATAGCTTTACCGCCACCCGGTCTTGATGAGGTTTTCGTAGCCTCTTTAGAGCGCAGTCGCAATCCTGATATCAAGGTGTCTTTTATTATCGGGGCTAATGAGGGACAATTCCCCGCTCGGATCATGGCCGATGGTATTTTTTCAGCCATGGATAGAGAAGATCTGGCTTTGGCCGGATTGGAGCTGGCTCCTAGCGCCGGCACCAGGCAATTGCAGGAAAATTATCTGGTTTATATTGCTTTGACCAGGGCTAAAGAGAAGATGTATATCAGCTATTGTTTGAGTGATGATTCTGGGCAAGAGCAACAGCCATCTTTTATTATTAGTCGGCTCAAGGAATTGTATCCACAGTTGAGTGAAAGGATGTACGGGCGTGAACAAGAAATGCGTCTGATTACGGGCGGTATGGTTACTTTGGCTGATTTAGCCAGGGAGTTTTCCCAGGCTGTTTCCGGCCAGTCTATAGAAGATTATTGGCGGGATGTTTATAATTATTATCTTTTACAAACCAATACTAAAGATTTATTGCAGTTGATTACCAAAGGCCTGCATTTTGTTCCCCAAGCTCATAAATTACATAAATCCAGTATCAAAAGGCTTTTTGGCTCCCGTTTGCGGTCTAGCGTTTCAAGATTGGAAAAATTCCGTTCCTGTCCGCTGGCCTATTTTGCTAACTATGGTTTGAAATTGTCTAAAAGATCCTTTTATGAACTGAACCCATTGAATAGGGGTCAGCTTTTTCATGAAGTATTGGCAGATCTGGTCAGAAGGATCAGTGAGGAAAAGATCTCTTGGCATGATATCGATGAACAAAAAGCTGAACAATTGGTAGAAGATAGTATTCAGCAATTTTTGCCGCGTTTTTTAGGCAATATTTTGGCCTCCAGTGCCCGCTATGTTTATTTGGCGCAAAGGATAAAAAATACGATCAAGATAACTTTGCTTTTGTTAGCTGAGCATATGAAAAAAGGCAGTTTCAGACCGGTTGCCTGGGAAATAAAATTTGGTCGAGACGGACTGTTGCCACCCTTGAAAATACCCTTGGATAACGGCTGCCAATTGGAGATTTCCGGTCAGATAGACCGAATCGATATGGCTATTGGCAGTGAAAAGACCTGGTTCAGGATCATAGATTATAAAACAGGACGCCAAAATGTTACCGTACCTGAAATTTTTCATGGCTTAAAACTGCAGTTGCTGCTATATTTACACCTGGTCTTAGACCATAGCTCTGTTTTTGGTATAGAAAGCACTAAAGCTGCTGGAGCAGGTATTTATTACTCTATTGTGCGTGACGATATAGAGAGCGTCTCCTTGGCTGATATTCCAGGGTCGGACAAAGAAAATATGCTGGGGTTGCGACTGGAGGGCTTGACGGTCAAGGATCAAGAGGCTGTCAGTTTGGCGGATAGCGATTTTAATGGTTTTTCCTCCCTGATCCCCGTGGGCATAAAGGGAGACGGTACTTTTAGAAGCAATTCCCCCGGTATAACAGCCAGTCAGTTGCAGCTTTTGCGACAGCATTTGTTGCATATCTTACAACAAACTGCAGGGGCAATGCTGCAAGGTTTGATTATGGCCTCCCCTGAGGGCCACCGTAACTTCTCCCAGTGTTCTTATTGCGATTACAGGGCTTTTTGCGGCTTTGATTATCAATTAGCCGAGAAAAAGGCCGCGCCCTTACCTTATCAAGAGCAGGAGATCTGGAAGAAATTACAGCAGGAGGTATCTGATGATGAGTAAAGTTATCTGGACCAAAGAGCAGCAAAGGGCTATAGAGGAAAAGGGCTGCAATCTGCTGGTATCAGCCGGTGCCGGTTCCGGCAAGACCGCTGTTTTGGTAGAGAGGATTATCAGACAAATCTTGGATAAGAAAAATCCCTTAAGCTTGGAAAATATTTTGGTGGTGACATTTACTAATGCAGCGGCCTCAGAAATGAGAAGAAAAATTGGTGCCGCAATAACCGAAATGTGCAGGCAAAATCCTCATAACAAGCATCTTTTGCGCCAATTATCATTATTAGCGCAAGCCAATATTACCACGCTTCATTCTTTTTGCCTGGATTTGATCCACCGCAATTTTTATCCTTTGGGTTTGGATGCTTCTTTTAGGGTGGCCGGACAATTGGAGCAGACTTTGCTTTTGCAAGAGACTCTGGAAAGATTTATGGAAGAATACTATCAAAAAGAAGACTCTGTATTACCTCTTTTGGTCGATTCCTACGGTGGCGTAAAAGATGATGCACAGCTATTCTCTTTGATTTTGGAACTATATGAGTTTAGTCGTAGTCAGCCTCACCCTCAAGCGTGGCTGGATAAGATGGCCGGACATTTTGCGGCTTGTCAGGATATCGATGATTATCCTTGGAGTGATTTTTTGTTAAAACATCTGCAAAGCGAGATTTTGTTGGCGCAAGGCTATTTTGAAAGAGCCCGGCAAACGGCTGGCCTTGATATGGTTCTTGATTCCTGGTCTGATCTTTTGCAGGCGGAAATACATACTCTGGGCCGGCTGGCTAAAGATATTTCTTGCTGGAAGAATTTTTTATCGCATTTGACGGAGACAGATTTTGACGATTTGCCGCGCACCAAAGAGGGGGACAAGCAGCATAAAAGCGCTGTTCAAAAAATACGTAATCAGGGTAAAAAGATCATTCAGTCTCTAAAGAGAGAATTGTGCAGCCGGTCTTATGCTGATTTGCTTCATGACCTGCAATCCGTGGGTGTGTTGATGTGCGGATTAAGCAAGCTGGTCAATGAATTTGCTGCTGTTTATGATGAGGAAAAAAGAAAAAAAGGCCTGATTGATTTCAGTGACATGGAGCATCTTTGTTTGCAGTTATTAGAGGAAGATTCCAATGGTGTGAAAGAGGAATTACGCCAGCGCTTTACAGAGGTCCTGGTTGATGAATATCAGGATATCAATGCCGTTCAGGAAAGAATTCTCCAGCAGGTATCGCGCGGCGAGAATATGTTTGTGGTAGGTGACATCAAGCAGAGCATTTACCGCTTTCGTTTAGCAGAACCAAAGTTATTTCTCGAAAAATATGTGGCTTATGGACAAGGTTTAGAGGGTAAAAGAGTAGATCTTAATGAAAATTTCCGCAGCTCGCAAACAATACTAAAAGGGGTCAATTATATTTTTAGGCGCCTAATGAGCCAAGAATCGGCCGGGCTGGATTATGATGAATCAGTCTTTCTTTGCTCCGATAAGGAAGAAACCGGCTATCCCTTAGAGCTTTATCTATTAGACAACAGTTCTCAGGATAACAAGGGGCAGATAGATGATCTTAGTGAATCTTGTTTAGAAAATGCCCTGGAAGATATGGCAGAAAACAGCGCCTGGCAAAAGGAAGCCGCCTTTATCGGCACAAAGATACTTGATCTGCATGATAAGGGGTATGCTTTTAAAGATATTGTAATACTTTTGCGCTCTTTGAAAAACAAGCAAGTGGAACTGGCCGAAAAATTAATTTCTATGGGCATACCTACTGTGGCCTCTTGTAGTGAGAATTATTTGGAGACATCTGAGGTATCTCTTTTGATTTCGATTTTACAGGTCATAGATAATCCTTTGCAGGATATACCCTTAGCCGCAGTTTTACGTTCTCCTGTCATAGGGCTTGATTTAGATCAATTGCTAGCTTTGCGTTTAAATAGCAGCGGCAATTTGTATCAAGCATTGCAAGAAGCTGCCCAGCGATATCAAGAGTCCTCATGCACTCTGGATGAAATCGGCCGGAAAGCTAGTCGTTTTATATCACAGTTGGCCTTCTGGCGCCAACAAAGCCATCATATAGCCATCACTCAATTGATCCGGCAGATCTATAATGACACCGGTTTTTATCATTTAGCGGGTGCCTTGCCGCAGGGAAAGCAAAGGCAAGCTAATTTACAGGCCTTTTATGATAGTGCCAAGGAATATGAAAATAGCTCGTTTAAAGGTTTATTGCATTTTCTGCGTTTTATTGATGATGCCAAGTCCCGAGCCGATCAGGTGACTTCGAATCAGAGGATGGCGGAAAATGAGGATGCCGTAAAAATCATGAGCATCCATAAAAGTAAAGGGTTAGAATATCGTATAGTATTTTTAGCCGGTTTAGGAACAGGTTTTTATCTCAAAGAAAAAAACAGTGATGTGCTGTGGCATAAGGATTATGGATTGGGTCCAAAGATCGTTCAAAGACAAAAACGCATCAAATATCCGACTTTGGCGCATGAAGCCATCCGTCATGCTCTTTTTTCGGAATCTATGGCCGAAGAAATTCGTGTTCTTTATGTGGCGATGACCAGAGCCAAAGAAAAGCTCATCCTGACAGCTTCCTTGGCCGATCCTCGTCGTACGGCAGAAAAATGGGCTTTGAGCGTCGAGCAAGACGGTTTTTTGCCCGTATCAGTTATTCATAAAGATAAAAGGCCCATAGATTGGCTGGCCAGAGCGTTGCTCAATCATCCAAATGGACAGGCCTTGCGTGATTTATGCGGTCTCAAAGAGAAGCCATATTCTCATTTGTCAGCTGATGACAGCTGGCAAATAGCTGTTGTTAAACCCTCTTTTACCTCAAAGGATGATCACCCCGTAATGGGGGGAGTCCTAGAAGATATCGTTCAGGGCAAAAGTTTGCCGCCCAGCGAATATGCCGATAGTGTAGAGCAGATTTTATCATATAGATATCCTTTTGCGGATATATGTGATTATGCTGCTAAAATCACTGTTACCCAGTTGCAAAAAATGGCTTATAACCCGCAAGAGATTATTCAAGAGAGCCGTTTGCTCATAGAGGCTTCTGCTGAAGAAAATAAAAATCAAGCCATTAAAAAAGGTATAGCTTATCACTGGCTTTTGCAGCATCTACCTTTGTCAGGCTCTCATGATGTTGATACAATCAAAAAAAGACTGCAGGATCTGGTTGCCGATGAGATCATTCCTTCTGAGTGGCTGGATCTGATCGATCCTCTCCATATTAGTATGTTTTTTGCCGGAGACTTGGGACAAAGACTCAAGGCATCATCAGAGGCGGCAAGGGAAATGCCCTTTATCTATGCTTTGCCTGCTCATCAATTGCATAAAGGGGCAGCAACTGAAGATGCCATAATCTTGCAAGGTATCATAGATTTGGTCTTTCGTGAAGCTGACGGCTGGGTAATCATAGATTATAAAAGCGGTGGCAAAAATGCCTCCGCAAAAGAGCTGAAAATGTGCTATGGACAGCAGATAGCTTATTATCGTAGGGCCTTTGCTGAGATAATGGGACAAATGGTCAAAGAATGCTGGCTTTATATGCTGGAAGATGGTAGAAGCATAAAACTATAAAACGGTTTTTTTCACCTCCGGATTCATGTTGGCATAAAATACTACATAAGTCTATGGGGGTGATATAATGTGCGATTTTGTTCGTTTTTTCCGCGATCTTATTGATAAAATCGGAGAATTGACCGCCTGCTGTTTATCATCTAAATTACTTATTTTCGGTGTCTGTTTGTTATTATTATTATATTTGATGATTTTCCCTTCCTTTATTATTGCTTTGGCTTTGATTGGATTATTCTTGTGGATGATGCTTTTCTGACGGCTTTATTTATGATATAATTTTACCAATGATATGAAGGAGGTTCATTATGAAAGTTGTCTTTGCAGGACATGCCTGTTTTAATATTATTGGTAGTAAAAATATTCTCATAGACCCTTTTATCACAGGCAATCCCCTGGCAATAAAGAACTGGCAGGAGTTTGAACCCGATTATATTCTTATCACCCACGCTCATAATGACCATTTAGGTGATGCCGTAAAAATAGCTAAAAAAAGCAGTGCTACAATATTGGCGATGGTCGATTTGGCTGAGCATCTAAAAGAAGAGAGTCTTGAGATCATCGCTTTTAATCTAGGCGGAACGGTAGATATGGGCGAGCTGAAGGTTAAGATGATTCCCGCTTGGCACGGCTCTACTTATTACGGAGAAAAAGCGCCCGCTTATGGCGGAGTGGCTTGTGGTTATATCATCTGGCTGGATGGTTTTTGTATTTATCATGCGGGAGATACGGCTCTATTTGGTGATATGAAAACCGTTATCGCTCTGCATAAACTGGATTTAGCGCTTTTGCCTATAGGGGATTTTTATACCATGGGGCCGCAAGATGCTCTGATAGCCGCTTCATGGCTAAAAGCAAAAACTGTTATCCCTATGCATTATAATACCTTTCCAAAAATTTATCAGGATGTCGATTTGTTTAAAAAACAAGTAGAATCTCAAACACAAAGTATGTGTATACCCCTTGCTCCCGGAGAGGAAATTACTTTGTAACTTATAAAATAGAAAAAATAGGAAAACTAAAATAAAAAAAATAACGCTTTGTCGTTATTTTT
>JBMNOA010000087.1:0-4751 GCA_050942825.1 Bacillota bacterium | reverse complement strand
ATACATATCGGTTTAAAAATTAATGAGAGGTGCGGAAAATGAAAACCAATAAACTCATTACTCAGGCCGCAATCAAGGTTGGTGTGAGTTACATTACAAAAGACCCTATGAAAAACCTTCCCAAACTTGTGAAATGGGCTGAAAGTCTTGCTGTATTAGATGCACATAAAGCTCAAGTCAATGCTTTCAAAAAATGGATTGATGATCCAGGATGCGGCCCATACAAATTAATTGAGCGTTACTTTACCCAATTAAATCCGGAAGTACGCAAAAAATTCTTAATTAACTTCTTTATTAATGCTGGTTTAGATGGTATCCCGCGCAGAAAAGCTAACCAAGAAGAAGTCGGTTGCAATATTCCGTGGGCTATTTTGATGGATCCCACAGCTGCTTGCAACATTAAATGTATTGGCTGTTGGGCAGGTGAATATAATAAAGCTGATGCTTTAGATTATGATACCTTGGACAGGATCATCAGAGAAGGCAAAGAACTTGGTATTTATATGTTCCTTTATTCCGGCGGTGAGCCTTTGATGCGTCGTGATGATATACTTAAATTAGCTCAAGTCCATGATGATTGCATCTTCTTATCCTTCACTAATGGCACTTTGATCGATGAAGAATACGTCAAAAAAGTTGCAGAAGCAGGTAACTTCCTCTATGCTATCAGTGTTGAAGGTGATGAGGCAGCAACTGATATGCGCAGAGGCAAGGGTGTATACAAAAAAGTTGTTGAAACCATGAAACTGCTTAAAAAATATGGTGTTCCTTTCGGCTATTCTGCTTGTTACCATAGTAAAAACGTAGATAGTATCGCTAATGAAGAGTGGATCGATTTGATGATCGAATATGGTTGTCTCTTTGGCTGGTACTTCACTTATATGCCTATCGGTAAAGGCGCCGATGTTAGCTTGATTGCTACCGCTGAACAACGCAAAAAAATGTATCATCATATCAGAGATGTCCGCAGCAAAAAACCTATCTTTATATTGGACTTCTGGAATGATGGCGAGTATGTAAACGGTTGTATTGCAGGTGGCAGAAACTATATACACATTAATGCTCACGGCGATGTTGAGCCTTGCGCATTCATTCATTATGCCAACTGCAACATTAAAGATGTCAGTCTTTTGGAAGCTTTGCAATCACCGCTTTTCAAAGAATACCGTGAAAATCAACCCTTCAACAGAAACCAATTACGTCCTTGCCCACTTTTAGATAATACGGAAAAATTGCGTGAAATGGTTAAAAGATCGGGTGCTTATTCTTCCCAACCGATGGACGAAGAACCGGTAGATGTATTATGCGATAAATGCCTTAGTGCTTGCAATAGCTGGGCACCTGTGGCCGAAGAATTATGGCAAGCAACTCCCGAAAATGTTAGAAACAAATGGGATCAGGTCAATACAGGTAAATAATTTAGCTTATTAAAAAAAGACTTTGCTTAGCAAAGTCTTTTTTATTTTCACCTTACGCAATGTGGGTAGAGCAAAATAAGCTTTAGTGTAAAACCTTTGGTAAAAAAAATCCTGTAATCATTTGTACTTCGTCATCGATCAGATCAATCGCCAGAGATTACAAAACAGACTGTTGATATAGCGTTGAGAAAGGGAAGAGAAAGCAATAAATTGGCTTAGGGAGAAATGATAATGTTAGACTAATATCTAATTTCCGTATATAGTTGTATCATTCTATCATGGTAAGCATAAACTATTATTGACATCAGTATCACTTTGTGGTACATTGGTGTCAAATAAAGAGTTTTCGGTGTACCCTTCATTGGGTGCAGTACCTGACATGGTATTCCATGTGGAAGGTAAGTACCGAGAACTCTTATTTATTTTTACTAAATCATAAAGAACTTTTTATTATTTCCGTAGTTCTATAGAATAAAAAACACTATCTAGTTAAATTTTTAAAGTAATAAAGCTTCAGAATGTTAAAACCCTATTTTTTTGATGTCGCAGAAATAAGTAATTCCTAGTGATTTACTAATGTTCCCTGAGTGTTCCCTCTGTGTTCCCTAAAAATCCCTAAAATTACCCTTTTACGGTAAGATACTGGACGACAAACTGAAAAAGGCTGCCCAACAAAATACACAAAAAAAACTTGTTAAAAAAACTACAACAAGCCAAGCTCCTGCTCCTAAGTATGCTCCGGTAGATATAAAAAAAGCTATGCAGACAAAGAGCAGTAATGCTTTTGTCTCTCCGGAAATAAAAAGGCTGGTTGATGATGCGGTCAAAAAGTCGGGGAAATCTGCCGAGGGTAAAAATAAAGAATATTTGCAAACAAAAAAGCTGGGCGCAAACCTTAAAAACAGGGTGGAAGAGCTAGAAACTAAGAAAAAAGAGCTTGATAAAACCAATCAGTTTTTAAGTATCGGGTTAGGTAATTACATGAAGCTCGGACAAACCGGCCGACTTCAAGCGACTATGGCCGAGATAGAAAAAAATAATCAACAGATCAAACAAATCAATGCCGAATTGCAGCCTTTAAAGAAACAGCATGAGGAATACATCAAGAAACAAACCAGACTAAAAACTCCGGAACAATATGCCGAAGATGTAAAAGCCGGTGTTTATGCCAGCAAACCTTTTGATGCTACCAAATATGTTGCCAAAGATACAGACTTTCTAAAACGTGAAAAATACTCATATGTCGATGTTAGCGAAGAAGATGGCAAGAAGATACAAAGCCAGATAAAAGCTATTGACAATAAGATTACTTCCTTAAACGGCAACATCATGCAGCTTAGAAGAAGCGGTGCTTCTCCGCTGCAGATACAACAAACCATGGATGTAATTGATAGTCTTAATGCCCAAAAGAAAACGCTTGAAGAACAATATAAAAATTTCTTGAACGATAACTATAAGAAAAACCTTTCCAGACAAATTGTCTCTTTGGAAAGCATTGTCAACCAAGATGATTTTGCCGAGAAGTCTACCTTAGGTTCTAAGATGGCAGAATCTTTTGATAAAAAAGCCGGCCATCAAATTGGTAAATACCAGTTCATGACAACAGAAGAACGAGCTATCCATAATTACTATCTGGCTACAAGTAAAACTAAAGCCCAAGAATATCTAGATAGCCTAGACAGAGCTTTGAATTTCCGTTCTGCTGCGGTTACTAGCGAATACCAAGCCGATGTGGCAAACAAAAACAAAGCCCTAGGTGTGGTAATGGATCTTGGTGCTAATTATATGAGCGGTATAGGTGTGCTGGGTACTGGTATTCAGGATTTGAAAAACAAACTGACAGGGGAATACGTTCCCGATGATCCCTACAGTTCAACCCACAGCGCAACTAGGACCAAGGAAGCGGCCAGAGAAGGGTTGTTAAGAGAGATAGATCCTTCTTGGAAAAGATTTTTGGCAGAAACAGGGTTATCTATAGGAGAATTTTTAACAGCGTTTGCCGCAGGCCCGTTAGCACTTCCCATCTTGGCTAGTTCAGCAGCAGGCGGCATCTCCTATGACTCATTAAAAAGAGGCGCAACAACCGAACAGGCAATAAGAAACGGCATTATAGGTGGTGCAGCAGAAGCCTTCTTTGAAAGAATTCCTATCGCTAATCTCTATAGGCTTGCCAAATCGGGCGGCAAGGGATTGAAAAATGCACTCAAAGAAACCTTTAGACAAGCCGGCATTGAAGGCAGTGAAGAATTGGCTACAGATTATGCACAAACCGTCAGTGATCATCTGGTGATGGGCGAGAAGTCCAATTACAGCTTAATGATAAAAGACTTGATGGCCCAAGGTATGAGTCGAGAAGAAGCCGAGAAAGAAACCAGAAAAGAATTATTTGTCAAGCAGCCCTTATTGTCATTCTTGGCCGGCACAATTTCAGGTGGTGTTATAGGCGGCGCTGCTACCACAATCAAGTCTATATCTGATGCATTGCCAAAAGGACAAGAAAAACAAACTAGCAAACCTATCCTTGATCCTGCTATTGTTAAGGCCGCAGGGGTGGACAGTTCGGCTAGTTCTATTGCCCGTATGGTAAAAAATGGCGGTGTCAGCTTTAGTCTAAGCTCCGACATAAGGCAATTGCCTACAGGAGAAAAGTCTGCGCTTATGCGAAGCCTAGAATTAGCCAAGACGGAAACAGATAAAACCGGCATTATAGCCGGTGCAAGTCAAGAACAAATGGAAGTAGCCACAAGGTTAGGTAAACAGCTTGGTAAGAATGTTTATTTATTTAATAATCCAGCAACGAGTGCCGGCATTATGAACGGATTTAATGACAGCGGTGACATATATATCAACGTCAGCAGCAGGAATCCAATGGCACAAATATTCAGCCATGAATTAACACATAGCCTAGAGAAAACAGATATCTATAATGACATCAAGTCTTTGGTTGTAGAACAATTAAAAAATGGTAATGTCGATATTGATAGCCTCATGGCAGAAAAAAGAGAGCTTTATGCCAGAAACAATATCGAATTAAATGATGATGCTGTCATGGCGGAAATCGTTGCTAGCCATGTAGAAACCAGATGGCTGAACAATGAAAATGAGATCAAGGAGCTGGCTAAGACAAACCAAACCTTGGCTCAAAGAATACTGACTTGGATCAAAGAAACCTTGGCCAAACTGACAGGCAATACAGAAAAACAATATTTGCTTAAAGCTCAAAAGATTTATAAAAAAGCCTTATCAGAGGTTAATAACCAATTCTCAGAAAATAGCTTACAAAATTTTAATGAAACAAAACGTAGCATAACTTTGGGTGGATATAATCCGGAT
>JBMNOA010000011.1:0-43511 GCA_050942825.1 Bacillota bacterium | reverse complement strand
ACAGATAATATTTTAGAGGATTTTAATATAACGTCTATTAATGATAAGCGTCATGTAATAAATAAAGTTGTAGAAAAACTCAAAGATACTTATTTATCAACCGAGCAGATTTCTAAACCAATAAAAAATATCGATACCGGAATGGAAATCGAAATTTGGAAAAATGGTATAAGTGAAACATTTGGTAATGATAAATACTATTTAAAAAAACCACAAGAATATAAGTTAGCAAAATTGGCGACTATTCCTCATTTGGCAAAGCTAATAAAATATGGTGAGGTAAGAGCAAACGAAGCATACAATAAACATGATTCAAACAGTAAAGTTCGATATGCTTATTTAAAATCACCAATAATAATTAATGGTGTTCAGTATAATGTTACTATGGATATAAGAAGATCACCACATGGGCAGAATAGATTCTATATTCATGACCTGAAGATAAAAAAAATTGATAGCACTTCTCACGCCCTTATCCAATCGGAAAAGAAACGGTTAGAAACAGAAGTGCTATCATTTGACACCAATGTATCACGAAATGATACTGATGTCAATAATAGTGTACGCAAAAATTCTGAAAATGATACTGAGAATGTTAGTTATTCAGTGTCTGAACCATTTGAAGAGCAGGTTGATAAGGTTCTCTCTGGCGAAGGTGATTTTGAGCAAACACATCTTTATATGGGTAAAACTCCGAAAGTATTAACCGATATTGGATTTTCACAACTACCTATGCTGGTTACTGCAAAGCATACATATTTAGCGGCAAAAAGTGATGGCAAATATCATGGGGAGAATGATCATTATCATAATCTTGGTGCTGAAAGAGTGAAAGCTTTGCCGAAAGAAATAGCTGATCCTGTAATGATAATGGCCTCCGCTACAAAAGATGATAGTGCGGTTATTTTAACAGAAGTGATTGACGAAAAAAAACGTCCTATTATAGTGGCAGTTAAAGCTAATGGATATGGCAACTATAATGATATTGAAATAGATGCCAATATTATGACAAGTGCCTATGGCATAAATGATTTTATTGCCAGAGCTTATAAAGAGGATCGTATACTATATTTTAATAACGAAAAAAGTCAACTACTACGCAAAACCCCCGGGGTACAATTCCCCGACAACCTTGCGAGTGCTGACTTTCCAAGTCAACAACTACACAATCGCCCCGGGGTACAATTCCCCGACGGTCTTGCGAGTGCTGACTTCACTAATAGTATACGCAAATTTAAAGAAAAAATCAATAAAAATAAGAAATTTTCCATTTCCCCTGTGGATTCCGAAGGCAACAAACTGACAGATGCTCAAAGGGAGTATTTTAAAGATAGCAAAGTGGTAGGGTTTAATTTAGTGTGTCCCCCGAGTGTCCCGCCCAAGGGGGCAAAAACGGGACAAAATAGGCGCTTAAACAAAAACAAAAGACCCGTCAAAGGCTAAAATCATAGCCTTTAACAGGTCTTTTGTTTGGTGCTGATGACAGGATTTGAACCTGCGGCCTATTGATTACGAATCAATTGCTCTACCAACTGAGCTACATCAGCCCGATAGATACTATTTTAATCATTGATAGGTAACAAGTCAAGTATCTTTAGCAGGATATGGAATATCAATGTCGAAAATGTTATAGTCAAGTTATGGAATTTGGGGGACTGGCCCTTGATTATTTTAGGAATTGACCCCGGTACAGCAACTACCGGTTATGGATTAATAAAAGTTGTCGGTAATAAATATAAGCTTTTGGATTATGGCTGTATCAGAACCCCTGCTCATACACCTATGCCAAAAAGGCTGAAAATGATATATACAGCTATGTGCCGCTTATTGGACGAAAATAAACCCGATCAATTAGCGATAGAGCAATTGTTTTTTAATAGTAACACTACTACCGCTATTTCCGTGGGACAGGCCAGAGGTGTGTTGGTTTTGGCTGCAGCACAAAGGCAGATACCCGTAGGTGAGTATACACCGCTGCAGGTAAAACAGTCCATAGTAGGTTATGGTCAGGCAGAGAAGCATCAGGTAAAATATATGGTAGGGCGTTTTTTGAATATGAAAGAGCCGCCTCGTTCCGATGATGCAGCCGATGCTTTGGCTATAGCGATTTGTCACTCGCATTATTATCAAAGCCGTAAAATGATTGTCAGGGAGGAATAATATGATTGCCTTTTTGCGGGGAAAAATATTCGATATCGAGGAAGATAGTCTGGTTATAGAGAAATCAGGTATAGGAATAACCGTTTTGGCTCCTTTAGCTCAGTTTGGTCATCAACTTTCCGTAGGGGATGAGATTTTTCTCCATACCCACTTACATATCAGAGAAGAATCATGGCTTTTGTTTGGCTTCTCACAAAAAGAGCAACTAGAAATATTCCGGTATTTGATTGCTGTCTCCGGTATTGGCCCTAAAACAGCTCTGGTGATACTTAATACACTTTCTGCCACCAGTATAATCAGCAACATCAATAAAGCCGATCCCACCGTTTTCTATTCCGTGCCGGGAATAGGCAAAAAAACAGCCCAGCGTTTAGTCTTGGAACTGAAAGATAAATTCGCCAAATGGGATATCACAGCGGATGATGATATTGCCGAAATGCCGCAACTTGTATCTCAAGAATCAAGCGATCTATTGGCTGCTTTATCACAATTAGGTTATAATATAACAGAAAGCCGTTCCCTGGCTGCCAAAGCGATAGAAAAATTAGGTGAGGAAGCCACAGTGAATGATCTGATCAAAGAAGCGTTGCGCTTAACAGCTAAACTTTAATGGGGAGGATTATCATGGATGAGGAAAGGGTACTTTCATCTGAAATGTCCTGGGATGATTTAGATACAGAGACCGGCATCAGACCCACCTCTCTGGCTGAATACAGTGGACAGGAACAGATAAAAAATAATATCGAGGTATTTATAAAGGCTGCTAAGTCCAGAGGAGAGGCCTTGGATCATGTGCTTTTATACGGGCCTCCTGGTTTAGGTAAAACAACTTTGGCCAATATTATTGCCAATGAAATGGATGTTAATATGCGTACTACTTCCGGTCCAGCTATTGAAAGACCGGGAGATTTGGCTGCTATCATTACTAGTTTAGAGCCTAATGATGTGCTTTTTATAGATGAGATCCATCGTCTGAACCGTACCGTGGAGGAAGTCCTCTATCCTGCTATGGAGGATTTCTCTATCGATATAATTATTGGCAAAGGCCCCAGCGCCCGCACTTTACGCCTGGAATTACCACCTTTTACCATGATAGGGGCTACCACCAGAGCAGGTATGCTTTCCGCTCCTCTGCGTGATCGCTTCGGTGTGATCTGCCGTTTGGAATATTATACGGAAGAAGAGCTTTTGCTCATTGTACGAAGAGCCGCTAATCTCTTGCAGGTACCCATGTCGGAAGAAGGCGCCAAGGAAATCTGTCTGCGATCCAGAGGGACTCCCAGGATTGCCAACAGGCTTTTGCGCCGTTTGAGGGATTTTGCTGAGGTCAAAGGCAACGGTACCATTGACGGGGAAATTGCCAGAAAAGGGCTAGCCTTACTAGAAGTTGATCCCTTGGGTCTGGATAAAACCGACCAAAAAGTTATGGAGGCTATACTAAAAAAATTTTCAGGCGGGCCTGTAGGCCTGGATACCATAGCGGCCAGTATCTCCGAATCAGTAGATACTATAGAGGATGTATGTGAGCCTTATCTCATGCAATTGGGGTTTTTGCAACGTACACCTCGTGGCAGAATTGCTACGGTGGAAGCTTATCGTTATTTTGGAATCAGGCCGCCGCAAAACCTACATACTATGCAAGATAGCTTGTTTATGAAAGATGAGCAAGCCGAATAAAGAGGTCAGGAAATGAAAATATTACTTCATTCATGCTGTGGTCCCTGTTCCGTGGCGCCCTTGGAGGAGCTTTTGCAGGCAGGCCATGAAGTGACAGCCTTTTTTTATAATCCCAATATTCATCCTTATAAAGAATATTTTTGCAGAAGAGATGCTTGGCTGGAGCTGGTCAATAAATATGATTTGCCATATATAATAAAAGATGATTACAGCTTGGAAGAATGGCTGAAAAATGTAGCTGCCAGCCCTTGTCAGCGTTGTGCATATTGTTATCGTCTGCGTCTTTCCGCGGCGGCTGAGGAGGCTAAAAAGGCCTCTTGTGATGCTTTTTCCAGCTCCCTATTAATCAGCCCTTACCAAAAGCATGACCTGATCAAAGAAATCGGACAAGCTGAGGGCGAGGGCAAGGATGTGGGCTTTTATTATCAGGATTGGCGGCCTCTTTTTCGTGCAGGCCAACAAAAAGCCCGCCAACAGGGCCTATATATGCAAAAATACTGTGCTTGTATCTACAGCGAAAAAGAACGTTATTATAAAAAGTAGGTGAAATGATGAAAAAAAGAATTTTAGCTGTTTTTATACTTAGCGCCATTTTTATTTTAGCATTTTCCGCCATCTGCTGGGCGGTCGATATCAGAGTATTATTATCCAACAACAGTAATAACTTGACCTTTTCCGTGCTCAACGGACAATATACTTTACTTGATCAAAGTACCTATTTTCCCATCATAAATTGCCAGGATGGGGATAAAATCACTATTACTCCTATGGGGAATTCTTACAATGTTACTATTAATGATGAACATCTCGGTTCTTTCGGTGGCCCGATTAATTTAAGCGCCCAAGATGATGATGCAATCTTTACTATTAAATCCGTTAAATACAGAGGCTCGCTGCTGATCAGCAAAGGGACAAGTTCTTTGACGGCTGTAAATGTATTGGATATAGAAAAATATTTATACGGTGTGATTGGCAAAGAGATTGGTTACAGCGCACCTTTCGAAGCTATGAAGGCGCAAGCTGTAGCCAGCCGTTCTTATGTTTTTGCCAACCGTAAACCATCTTCCGCTTATGATGTTACAGCTACCACGACTTCGCAGGTATACGGGGGATACAGTGCGGAGCTGGTTACAGGCGGGGATCATGTTGTAGCAGCAGTTGATGAGACAGAAGGTGAAGTTATCTATTACAAGAATCCTGTTACAAAAGTTAAAACGGTTGTCGCGGGTTTCTACCATGCCAATTCGGGCGGCCATACAGAGAATGTAGAAAATATCTGGGGCTCCGCTACTCCCAGTATTCCCTTTATGGGAGTGCCTTCTCCTGAGGATGCCACAGGCTCATCTTACAGTTGGCAAAAAACTATTACGGCAGAAGAAATGGTTTCACTGGCTAAAAAATATTCCGGCAAGGATATTGGAGATTTTGAAGAATTACGTATTTACAAAACAAATGATTTAGGTGTTGCCACAGCATCCGGCAGGGTTTATAAGATAGAGATTGTTGGTACTAAGGCTACCGTGTCTGCCACTAGAGATAGTATTCGTTCTGCATTGGGTGGTTTGCGCAGCACACTTTTTGATGTTTCCACAGCTTCCGGTGGCACAGGATCTGTATGGATCAAGGGTTCTGGTGGTACAATAGTAGAAAATAACGATGCCAGTACCCTGAGGGCTATGGGGGCTGATGGAATTATCAGGCAGGCCAATGATAACAGAGGCAGCTATTTTGTTATCAGTTCCACAGGCAAACGACAAATTTCACCCGGCACTCCCTCTGCCACGGCCACAGGTGATACTATCGTTTTGAACGGCAAAGGATATGGGCACGGTGTAGGTATGAGTCAAGCTGGCGCTATCGGTATGGCCAAAAACGGTTATGATTACCAAGATATTTTAGTCCGCTATTATATGAACAACGATGATAATGGTAATTTTTATCTAGATAATATCTAGCCGGAGGAATCTATTTTAATGACAAATGTTAGTGATTTCGATTATTTTTTGCCCGAGGAATTGATTGCGCAAGAACCAATAGAGCCAAGAGATTCCTCGCGGCTTTTAGTTTTGGATAAGAAAAGCGGTCGTATTACCCATGATCGTTTTTTCAATATCGGCTGCCTACTCAAGCCGCATGATGTTTTGGTTATTAATGATACTAAAGTTTTACCGGCCCGGCTTTATGCACAAAAATCTACAGGAGCAGTCATAGAACTGTTGTTGCTTACGCAACAAGGGCTCAAGACCTGGCAGGCTTTAATCCGCCCGGGAAGAAAGGCCCCCGTGGGTACCAAGCTTTATTTTCCCGGGAATAAATTACAGGCTACGGTAATAGATATAGCTGAAGAAGGGACAAGGATTATAGAATTCGCTTATGAGGGGGATTTTTTTACTATCTTGGAGCAATTAGGGCAAATGCCTTTGCCTCCCTATATCAAAAAATCTTTAGATGACAAAGATCGTTATCAAACTGTTTATGCCAGAGAAAAAGGCAGCGCCGCAGCGCCGACAGCAGGGTTACATTTCACCTTGTCTTTACTAGAAAGATTGGAAGAACAAGGAATAACTATTGCCAGGATCATGCTTCATGTTGGTTTGGGTACTTTCAGACCCGTAAAAGTCAAAAAAGTAGAAGATCATGTTATGCACAAGGAATTTTACCGCTTGTCTCAAAGAGATGCCGCTAAGATAAATGCCGCTAGAGCTGCTGGCGGACGTGTGATCGCAGTCGGTACCACCAGTGTACGTACTTTGGAGACGGTGGCTCAGCCTAATCAGCCCTTGGCGGCTCAAGAGGGTTGGACGCAGCAATATATCTATCCCGGTTATCAATTCAAGATAGTAGACGGCATGATTACTAACTTCCATTTGCCAAAAAGCACTCTTTTGATGTTGGTCTCGGCCTTGGCGGGAAGGGAAAATATCTTACATGCCTATGAAGAAGCCATTAAAGAGAAATACCGCTTTTTCAGCTTTGGGGATGCCATGCTTATAGTTTAAATTAAGGAGAAAATGTCTTGACAGTAAGTTATACATTGCAAAAAGAAGATAAAAATACTATGGCCAGAGCCGGTATTTTGCATACTACAAGAGGAGATGTTACCACACCTGTTTTCATGCCTGTCGGCACTTGCGGCAGCGTCAAAACGGTTTCTCCCCATGAATTAAAGGAATTAGGAGCACAAATAATACTTTGCAACACCTATCATCTGTATTTGCGTCCCGGACATGATCTGATAGCCGAAATGGGCGGTCTGCACAGCTTCATGAATTGGCATAGGCCTATTTTGACTGATAGTGGTGGCTTTCAAGTATTCAGCCTCTCCAATCTGCGAAAAATCACTGACCAAGGTGTGAATTTCCGTTCTCATATAGATGGCTCAGCACATCTTTTTACGCCGGAGAAAGTGATGGAGATAGAAATGGCCTTGGGAGCTGATATTGCCATGGCTTTTGATGAATGTTCCGCTTATCCCGCCGATCCCAGAGAAGTAGGATTGGCTGCTGAACGTACAGCTCGCTGGGCTTTGCGTTGCAAAAACGCTCATCATCCCCGCCAGGCTCTTTTTGGCATTGTACAAGGCGGTATGATCAAGGAGCTGCGTCTGGAGAGTGCGGCCGATATTTGCGCCATGGATTTTCCCGGTATAGCCATAGGTGGCTTGAGTGTGGGGGAACCCAAACCCATGATGTATGAAGTTTTGGATTATACAACCCCGGCTTTACCTAAAGATAAACCTCGTTATTTGATGGGAGTGGGCTCCCCTGATTGTTTGGTCGAGGGGGTAGCCAGAGGCATCGACATGTTCGACTGTGTTTTGCCCACGCGCATGGCCAGAAATGGTACGGTATTGGTTCCCGAGGGCCGTTTGGTTATCAGAAATGCGCAATATGCCAGAGATCAGCGTCCAATACAGGAGGGTTGTTCATGTTATGCCTGCCGAAATTTTAGCCGTGCTTATATACGCCATTTGATCAAAGCCGGAGAAGTATTGGGTATCCGCTTGACAACTATTCACAATCTTTATTATCTGACACATTTGATGGATGAGATTCGCCGAGCCATTCTAAACGGGACTTTTTGTGATTTTCGCCGCAATTTTTGGCAAACATGGCATGAATAAACAATAAAACCGCTTTAATTTCAAAGCGGTTAAAAAGATATTAGTTATATTCAATTGGTAAAAAATAAATCGGTAGAAAGATAACGTTCTCCGCCATCAGGCAAAATTGCCAGGATATTTTTATTCTTATTTTTTTCTAAAGCTGCCAGTTGCATAGCTATAAAAGTCGTGGCACCGGAAGATATGCCTACCAAAAGGCCTTCTGTTTTAGCCAGCTCTCGACAGGTTTGATATGCGTCTTCTGTAGTAATAGTAGCTATAGAATCAAAAAGGGAAGTATCAGTGATTTTAGGGATGAAATTGGCGCCGATACCCTGAATTTTATGCGGTCCGGCTTGGCCGCCGGACAAAAGGGGAGAATCAGCCGGTTCCACAGCGACAATTTGCAGATTAGGGTTATACTCACGCAACTTTCTGCCGCAACCTGTGATGGTGCCGCCCGTACCTACACAAGCTACCAGGATATCGATTTTCCCACCGGTATCACGCCAAATCTCTTCGGCAGTAGTTTGATAATGTATCTGAGGATTAGAGGGATTCTCGAATTGTTGAGGGATAAAGGCCGACGGTAGTTCCCGGGCTAATTGTTTTGCTTTATCGACAGAGCCTTGCATGCCGGCGGCCCCGGGAGTCAATTCTATTTGTGCGCCTAAAGCGGCCAACAGTTGTCTCCTTTCCATACTCATGGTTTCCGGCATGGTGAGTATCAGTATATATCCTTTGGCTGCGGCCGCCATAGCTAAACCTATGCCTGTATTACCGCTGGTAGGCTCGATAATCACAGTATCTTTTTTGATTAATCCAGCCTTTTCGGCCGCTTCTATCATAGCGATGCCTACTCTGTCTTTTACACTACCGCCAGGATTAAAGTATTCCAGTTTGAGTAAAAGATGACCCTGAAGATTATGTGCATTGATATAATTTCTTGGTTCCAGGATTGGTGTATTGCCAATCAAATCCAAAATGCTTTGAGCAACCATTTTTATCCCTCCTTGCAAATTCTAATTATTAGTATATTCCTATGAATTTATCATGTCAATAATATAGTGGGGTATAAGTCCCTTTACCTGTTAAAAAATTTTTAAAGGAGTCAACTGATGAGTAAGATACTTTTGATTCACGGTCCAAATCTTAATATGCTGGGTATTCGCGAAAGGTCGATTTACGGTGATCTGACCCTTGATGAGATTAATGCTATGATTGAATCTAAGGCAGCTTCTCTGGGCCTGACAGTGGAGATCCATCAAAGTAATCATGAGGGTGTGATCATTGATATCATCCACAGCGCCTATGGCAGATTAGATGGTATTATCATTAATCCGGGGGCTTATACCCATTACAGCTACGCTATAGCAGATGCTATTGCCTCTGTTAGTTTGCCCACTATAGAAGTGCATCTTTCGGATATCAATAAAAGAGAGGAATTTCGCCGCCATTCAGTCATCAAAGCTGTGGCGCTGGAACAGATAAGTGGTTTGGGTGCGAGGTCATACCTTATTGCCATGGAGAAAATGGCACAAATCCTTAAATAAAGTTACTTGGTGAGGAATAATGAATCTCAGCGATTTACATATAGGTCAAAAAGGCATTATCACATCTATAGAATTACCGCTTAAGATACGTCGCAAATTTACAGATATGGGACTTACTATCGGCGTGGAAGTTATAATGCGTAACAAGGCTCCTCTGGGTGATCCCCTGTGGCTGGAAGTAAGGGGATATGATTTGACATTACGTAAGTCTGAAGCGGAGAAGATCCATGTTAGAGCTATGCTTGATTAAGGAGATCATATGCTACTTAATTTGTCTCTGGTAGGGAACCCTAATAGCGGCAAAAGCACCATATTTAATGAACTTACCGGTCTGAGGCAGGGAATAGGTAATTGGCCGGGTGTAACGGTTGCCGTGGAAAATGGCAGTTTTATTTATGGTGATTATAAAATTAATATAGCTGATTTACCTGGTATTTATTCGCTTTTTCCCCATTCAAAAGAGCAAGAGATCGCCTGCCAATATTTGATGAAAGGCAACGGTAAAAATCCCCATATCATCATTAATGTGGTGGATGCCGGCAATCTGGAGAGAAATCTATATCTGACCAGTCAGTTGCTGGAAATGGGTCTGCCGGTTTTAGTTGTATTGAATATGTATGATGAAGTGGAAAAGCAAGGGTTAGAGATAAACCTGGTTGCACTTTCCCAAGCTCTGGGTGTACCATGTGTTAAACTCGAAGACCAGAAAAGAAAAAAATTAAATCATTTGTTGGATTTAGCCATAAAGATGGCCTCTGATAGAATTACCTACGATTCTGATGCTTTTTGGCGAAACTTTTCTCAAGAAATACGAGAAAAGCAACAGGAAATTGCAAATTCTTTGCCCGATGATATAGTGCCCCACGGCCTTAAAACCCGTTGGATAGCCGAACAGATTTTAGAAGGGCATTGGCGGGGTTACCTGCATCAACAGCTCAAAGCTGATGGTGATAATTGGGAAACTATAGTAAGCACCGAGCGTTATAAAATATTAGAAAAGATAGTACAAAATGTTTTAAAAAAGAGATCAGATGCTCCCCAAAATCTTACCGAAGCTATAGACAGAATTGTCTGTAACCGTTTTTTTGCTTTACCGATATTTTTTTTGCTGATATTCAGTATTCTTTTTATAGCCTTTGGCCCACCGGGCAAGAATATTTTGTTAATATGTTCTAAATTGTTTTTAATTTCACTGCCAGCGGGAATCTCTTCCTTGCTGCAAACCTTGCAGGTATCATTTTGGTTACATAGTCTGGTTGTAGACGGTATTATTGCGGGTGTAGGCGGAATATTGGTTTTTTTGCCTCAGTTAGCTATCATGTTTTTCTTTTTAGCATTTTTAGAAGAAAGCGGTTATATGTCCAGGGCCGCTTTTCTTACCGACAAGATGCTCAGCCGTTTTGGCTTGGGCGGGACTTCTTTTATTCCTATGATTTTAGGGTTTGGTTGCAGTGTACCTGCAATTTTTTCCTGCCGTATCTTAAATAACGACAAAGAAAGATTCCTGACCATGCTGGCAATTCCTTTTATGAGCTGCAGCTCTCGCTTGCCCATATATGCACTTTTTTCTGCAGCCTTTTTTTCCGCTTATCAAGGATTGATTATTTTTTCTCTATATTTTCTTGGTGTTACCACAGCTTTACTGACGGTTTTATTATTGCGGCCCTTATTTAAAAAGCATTCACAGTCTTTTTTTCTGATGGAAATGCCCAAATACCGCATACCCGCTTGGCATGATATTGGGCGGCGCGTGTGGATGAGGACCTGGGAGTTTATTACAAGAGCCGGCACTTTGATCTTATTGGCTTCGGTTATTATCTGGTTTTTGAGTCATTTCAGTTTTGGCTATGGTTGGCTTTTAGATGGGCAGGAGAGTAGTATCCTGCAATGGTTGGGAAAATTGATTGCTCCTCTTTTTGCTCCTTTGGGCTTCGACCAATGGCAGACTGCGGTATCTCTTGTGACAGGCTTTATGTCTAAGGAGACAGTAGTTTCTTCTCTTAATATTCTCTACTCTTTGCCTGGCAACGTCGATGCTGCAGCTAAGACTTTGAGTACTATCTTTACACCTTTGGCTGCTTATTCTTTTATGGTGTTTGTGTTGCTTTATACGCCGTGTGTGGCAACTATCGGGGCCCTAAAAAGAGAAAGCGCCTCTTGGCATTTTGCCGGTTTTGCCATAGTTTATCAATTGCTGGTGGCTTGGCTTGTAAGTTTTGTTATTTATCGCATAGGCAGTTTTTTTGGCCTAGGATAAATTGATAATTATGTAAAAAACTTCTTGCATTTTGATTTTAACAGTGCTATAATTTCTGCAATGGAGGAAAGACTAATGTTACCATATACCGCAAATCAAAACTTTAGAACTTTGTTTAGCTTTAGTTTTATAAACTATGGCTATTTTGACATGTCTTAAGACCATTTGCGGATACTCTTTTTATATTATTCTCACCAGGCACGAGAGTCCCAATGGCTCACGTGTTTTTTTTTGTTTTATTGCACACAATATTTAGGGAGGCGAAATTATGATCATTATTATGGATCCTAAGGCTACTTCTGAACAAACACAGGAAGTTATCGCGGCTTTGGAAAGAAAAAAGATGAATGTACAAATTAATAATGGAGTTGATTGCACAGTGTTAGGAGTACTAGGAAGAACAGAAACGGTTGAAAAAGAGCAAATAATGCTTATGGACGGAGTGGAAAGGATTATTCCCGTACAAGAGCCGTATAAAAAAGCTAATAGAAAATTCCATCCTGAAGACACTTTTATAAATATTGGTGATGAGGTTATTGGCGGCCAAAAACTTTTTATCATAGCCGGACCTTGCTCTGTGGAAAGTCTGGAACAAATGAGAGAAACAGCCATCGCGGTAAAAGCGGCCGGAGCATCTGCTATCCGAGGTGGAGCCTATAAACCCCGTACCTCACCTTATTCCTTCCAGGGTATGGAAAAGGAGGGTATAGAAATATTGCAGCAAGTACGTTTGGAGACAGGCCTGCCCATAGTAACGGAGCTGACGACTCCTCGCCATGTAGAAATGTTCGAGATGGTGGTGGATGTTATACAAATAGGCGCCCGAAATATGCAAAACTTCGAACTACTAAAAGAAGTTGGCTGCACCAGGAAACCCGTATTATTAAAACGAGGTCTTTCCAGTACTATTGAAGAATTATTGATGTCGGCAGAATATATTATGAGCCAAGGCAATCCTCATGTGATACTTTGCGAAAGAGGTATTCGTACCTTCGAAAAATATACCAGAAATACTATGGATATCAGCGCTATTCCGGCTTTGAAAAAGCTTTCACATTTACCGGTCATGGCCGACCCGTCACATGCCAGCGGACGTCGTTATATGGTTGAACCATTATCTTTGGCCGCAATTGTGGCAGGAGCAGACGGTCTGATTATAGAAGTTCATCATGATCCGCCTAATGCGCTTTGCGACGGACCACAATCTTTATTGCCGACAGATTTTGACCAGCTAATGGAGAAATGCCGTCAAGTCGCTCATATTGTAGGCAAAGAGATATAGGAGAAACAAGAAAACTAAATGGAGAATCATATGTCAGAAATTATTCGGACCAGAGGCTACAATATTTATATTGGCCAAGGCCTTATTGATGAAGCCGGCCAATTTTTTGCAGCCTATGGGGGCCGCCAGGCTTGTATTGTCAGCGATACCAATGTTGCCGGCTTGTATGCTGATAAGCTGGCAGCCGCCCTGCAAAAAGTCCATATTAAAGTCAAAACAGTCGTTATTCCCGCCGGGGAGGACAGCAAATCGGTAGAGATGCTTTTGTACTTATACAAAGAAATGACTGACATAAGTCTGGCCAGATCAGACCTTGTTGTAGCTCTAGGAGGAGGTGTGATCGGTGATTTGGCAGGCTTTGCTGCCGCTACCTATATGCGGGGAGTAAATTTTGTTCAGGTTCCCACCAGCCTGCTAGCTCAAGTGGATAGCTCAATAGGCGGCAAGGTAGCCATTGATTTACCACAAGGCAAAAATCTCGTAGGATCATTTTATGATCCCAGTTTGGTCATAGTCGACACCGAACTTTTGCATACTCTGGATGAGAGACAAAAGGCGGCAGGAATGGCTGAAATAATAAAGTATGCCAGTATCAAAGATAGCTTACTTTTTGAATTACTGGAAAAAGGGGTGGCAGCTCAGGATCTTAGCACTTTGGTAGCTCGCTCCATTGCCATCAAAAAATCATATGTGGAAAAAGACCCTTGGGACAAAGGGATACGGGCAGAGTTGAATTTTGGACATACTTTGGCTCATGCTATAGAAAGCACATTGGCATATAAAAATATACTTCATGGTGAGGCTGTTGCTATCGGCATGGCAGCAGCCGCCTCATTGAGTGAAAAGATAGCCTTAGCACCTCCGGGTACGTCAAAGAGTATCAAAGACGTTTTACAAGCTTATGATTTGCCGGTCACTATGCCCAGGCTGGATAACAATAAATTACAAGCCGCATTCAGGCTGGATAAAAAAGGAGCAGGTGTTGTGGTGCTTTTACAACATATTGGTCAAGCCGTTATTAAACAGGTGGATGAATCTTTTTTGCACAGCTTGGTACAAGAAGTGAAAGGATAAGGATGAAGAGTTTAGAAATTTTTCCTACAAAACTTGAAGGACAGTTAGTTATCCAGCCTTCCAAATCTATTTCCCACAGAGTTCTGATCTGCGCAGCATTGGCGCACGGGAAATCTTTATTATGCCGGGTAGGTGACTCATTGGATATCCAAGCTACTAAAGATGGGCTGCGCGAAATGGGTTTGGCCAATTTTTCAGACTTTGGTTCAGTGCTGGAAATCCGCGGGTATGGTGGACTATCCAAGAAAAAAAAGGCCATAGTTGATTGCAAGGAATCCGGCTCCACATTACGCTTTCTCTTGCCTCTTGCTCTGGCCTGTGATATCGAGACATTTTTTACAGGGAGCGGACGTCTTTTTCATAGGCCTATGCGCCCATTTATAGAAGCCCTTGTAAAAGGCGGGGCAATAATAGAGGAAAAAGCCGATGGAATAATGGTTAAAGGCAGACTAGCGGCCGGCATTTACCAAATACCAGGGCATATCTCCAGCCAATATATTTCCGGGCTGCTTTTAGCTTTGCCGCTATTAAAGGAACCATCAGTCATTCAAATAACCGGAGAATTACAGTCAGCCGACTATGTGGATTTGACGCATGATACGCAAAGGAGCTTCGGTATTAACAATTATATCAGCAGAAAAAAAATAAATATTGTACCAGGAAAATACCATTCTTCAAATTATGAAGTAGAAGGTGACTGGTCTCACGCTGCCTTCTATTTGACCGCAGGTTTTTTAGGCAGCGATATCCGTTGCCTGGGACTGAATCGAGATAGCAAACAAGGAGACAGAAGGATCTTAGATATTTTACAGTCTATGGGAGGGCATCTGATAAGCTACGCTCAAGGCATCAAGATAACAGCCGCTCAAGCATGTACGAACATTATCGACGCCGCACAAATCCCCGATTTAGTACCCATTTTGGTAGTAGCGGCTTGCGGTATCAGAGGCGAGACTAGGATTATCAATGCCGAACGCCTGCGCCTTAAAGAAAGTGACCGTCTGGCAGCGATTAGCGAGGGAATTACGGCCTTAGGCGGTAATATCAGAGTGAGGCCCGATGGTTTAGATATAATTGGTACAACTGTTTTAAGGGGAGGTTATGTTTCAGCCTGGGGCGATCACCGTATAGCTATGGCCTTGGCCATTGCTTCATCTATTTGCAGTCAACCGGTAATTTTATCAGGATATAAAACAGTAGCCAAATCGGCACCGCATTTTTGGCAGGAATTTTCTTCTTTAGGAGGTAAGATCAATGAGCGTATTTTGGGGTAATCATTTAAAGATAGCACTGTTTGGAGAATCACACGGACCGGCTGTAGGAGTCACAATATCGGGATTACCTTGCGGTCTGGCAGTAAAGGAAGAGGAGATTGCTCTGGCTATGGCCAGACGCGCGCCGGGCCAAGACCAGCTTTCCACCCCCAGAAAAGAAAAAGATGCTGTAAAGATCTTATCCGGTCTCTATCAAGGAAAAACCACAGGCACGCCTCTTTGTGCTATGATCGAAAATACAGATACCAAAAGCCATGATTATGATACCGGCTCCTTGTTGCGTCCCGGTCATGCCGATTATACAGGTGCTATCCGTTATGATGGTTGTAACGATCCTGCGGGCGGCGGACATTTTTCCGGCCGTTTGACTGCTCCTTTGGTTTTTGCCGGTGTATTGGCGGATAAATGGCTGCAACAACGAAATATTGTAGTCGCCGCTCATATCGCTTCCATAGCAGAGATAAATGATGACCTTTTTGATCCTTGTCTCATCGAGGCCGCTGCTTTAACAGAGTTAAAAAAGAAGCCTTTTGCCGTTTTAAACGATGAAAGGGGAAATGAGATGAGGGCAGCAATTCTAGCCTCAAAAGCACAAAAAGACTCTTTGGGTGGTATTATTGAATGTGCCGCCTGTAATTTGCCGGTGGGCTGGGGCGACCCGATGTTTTATGGAGTAGAAAGTGTGATTGCAAGTATGATATTTGCTATTCCCGCTATCAAAGGCGTGGAATTCGGTGCCGGCTTTGCTATCGGCAAAATGCCGGGCAGCCTGGCCAATGATCCTTTTGCTATAAAAGATGGCCATATCATCACCACCTCAAATCATAATGGCGGTATCAATGGTGGTATCACTAACGGGATGCCCTTATTACTAAGAGTGGCTGTCAAACCTACCCCCTCTATTGGTAAAAAACAAAAAACAGTTGACCTTAATAAAAAATGTGAAACAGAAATCAGTATAGTTGGACGCCATGATCCTTGTATTGTACCCAGAGTAATTGCGGTAATAGAAGCAGCAGTGCAATTGGCTTTACTAGATATAGGATTAGAAAGGGGATAAAGCATGCGGGATCTGGAACAGTGCAGAAATGATATAGATAATATTGATCGGCAATTAGTGCGCCTTTTTGAAAAGAGGATGGCTTTATCACGAGAAATAGCCCTCATAAAAGAAAAGGCCGGACTTTCCATTTATGATCATGAACGAGAAGATATCCTTATAAAAAATCGTCTTGATTTACTACGAGAAAAAAATTTGGCAACAAAACTCAAACTCTTTTTTCACACCTTAATGGATCTCAGCAAAGAAGAGCAAGCAGCTTATCTGACACCGAACTTGCCGACTGAGGAAAAAAGCATAACACCGATTACGGCTATAAACAAGGAACAAGCTATAGCCTATCAGGGGGTTCCCGGCGCCTACAGTCATCAGGCTTTGTACAATTATTTCGGACCGCAGGCCACCAGTATTTCCTGTACTGATTTTGCACAAGTTTTATCAGAGGTGCTAAAACAAGATGCCGCTTATGGCATTTTGCCGGCAGAAAACTCCACCACTGGTTCGATCAACAGAGTTTATGATATGCTGGTCAATTATCCTGTCTCGATCGTGGGAGAAATAATTTTGCCAATTTATCACTGTATATTGGGCCTTCCTCAGGCACAGCTTGCCGATATCAAGGAGATTTATTCTCATGAACAGGGTTTCGAGCAATGCAGACCATTTTTGGAAAAGTATCCTCAATGGGAAAAGAGGCCTTATCACAATACGGCTTTGAGTGCCAAATATATTAAAGAAAGAGCTGATATACACAAAGCCGCCATTGCCAGCGCCCATGCCGCCCACACCTATGGTCTGAAAATTCTAGCGGAAAATATCCAGGCCCAGCAGGAAAACAGCACACGCTTTTTTATCATTACCAATCAATCGGAGCAGATGAAGGAGGGTAGTAAGCTTACCTTTACTTTTACTTTAGCGCATCAATCCGGCTCTTTGTATCATGTTTTACAAATTTTGGCGCAAAAAGACTGGAATTTGACACATATAGAATCGCGTCCTATCCCGGGAAAAAACTTTGAATACCGCTTCTTTGCCGATATCGTAGGCAAATTTTCTTTTCATGAAGCACTGCTGATGCTTAAACAACTAGAGCCTTATGTGCGCTCTTGTCGTTTGCTGGGTCTGTACCAAAAGGCAGGTAAAGCCCATGGCTAATATTTATTTGATCGGTATGCCCGGCAGCGGTAAAAGCACTTTGGGACAAATAGCAGCTAAATCTTTGGGCTTAGCTTATGTGGATCTTGATCATGCTATAGAAAAAAGGGAGAAAACTACTATCACGGAGATATTTGCTCAAAGAGGAGAAGCAGGCTTTCGGCAAATAGAGAGCGAGGAATTAAAAAAAACCGCCCATAAGGACGGTTTGCTGGTTTCTACAGGCGGAGGTATTGTTTTGCGGCCAGAGAATATTGATATTATGAAAAAAAGCGGCTTAGTCGTTTTTATCAATCGGCCATTGGATCTTATAACCAAGACAATTAATAGCAATAACCGCCCTCTGTTACAAGACAACCCTCAAGAAAAATTGCAAGAACTGTATAAGAATCGTTATGATCTCTATAAACGAGCCTCTCATCTCATGCTTACTAATGACGGCGATATTAAAGAAGGAGCTAAAAGGCTCATCGCTGTATTAATATCACGCGGCGTCTGATGTTTTTACTGTTCATTGCTTTAAATAAGTCCTTGCTCGGCAAGGGCTTTTTCTATGATGATTTTATCCTTGGCGGATGTTTTTATGCCGGTCATGATGCTAAAGGACTCCATCGCCTGATAAATGAGCATATCCAAGCCATTGATCGTAACATAGCCCAATTCCCGGGCTTTTTGGAGCAAGGCTGTTTGTCGAGGCGCATAAATCAAATCAAAGACCAGAGCATGATGAGGTAAATTAGCTAAAAATTCTAGATCAGTAAAATCTTCTTTATTACCTGCCATACCTAAAGGCGTGGTATTAACTAACAAAGAAGCTTTTTGAAGAGCCTGGCAGATATTTTCTTTATTCCATGGCAGTATAAGTGCTTTTTGCCCGCCTTGTTTGCTGATAGCCTCATTGATGGCTGAGGCTTTTTCAATCGAACGTGCTATAATGGTGAGAGGCGATTTTTCTATAACAGTCCAATGCAAAGCCAAAGCTGCAGCGGCTCCCCCCGAACCCAAAAATACCGTTGCCAGATTTTGAGGATCTTTACCGTTAGCTTTAAGAGCCTGGATGAAGCCATGAGCATCGGTGGAATGAGCGTGGAGCCCGCGGTTATCACAGTTTACGGTATTGACTGAATTAGCCAAAGATGCGGCAGCTGAAATATCAGTCAAAAGAGGGATAATGGCCTCTTTGTGAGGCATGGTGACATTAAAACCACTCAGATTATATTTTTTGATCAAAAAGGGCAGATCTTTTTGCAAGCGGCCTTTAGGGATTAAAAGGGTATGATAAGTAGCCTCCAAATTATAAATTTCATAAAGTGTATTATGGATAAAGGGCGAAAGGCTATGCTTGATCGGATCGCCGATAACAGCAAAATTTTTACTCACTTACCACACCTCAATATTAGTATTTATTATATTTAGTATAACAGTTATAATAAAATTAAGAAATAGGGAGCCTATTATTTTTCTTAATCCTCAAAGTATAAAATAGTGCAAAAAGAGAGAAATTAATCATAAACAATTTGCTATTTGGTTTTTATTATAGTATAATATCATCTAAATTAAAAAGGCTAGGGGAATCATATGTATATAAACATGCTGAAATCAAAAATACATAGAGCTATAGTAACCGAGGCCAATCTTAATTATGTTGGCAGTATTACCATTGATGAGGCACTGATGGCTGCTGCTGATATCCATGAGATGGAAAAGGTTCAAGTATTAAATATCAATAATGGTACCAGAATAGAAACTTATGCTATGCCCGGTCCTGCCGCAAGCGGACAAATCTGCCTTAATGGTGCCGCTGCCCGCTTGTTTCACCCAGGGGATTTAGTTATCATATTGACATATTGTTGGATCGATGAAAAAGAGCTGGATACTTTAGACCGTCGTATTATCCATGTAGATGAAAACAACAAGATAATTCCTGAATAAGCTTTATCTTATAATAGAATATTAGTTTATAGAAAAGTCTGCCTGCGCAGTCTTTTTTGCTGATTATTGCTCTTAAAGGAATAACTAAAGGAAAAAGGCAATAACTTCTGGAATAATCGGACAAATTTATTATAATCAAGAGGGAAAGAGGGAGGCTTGATCGTTTGAATAGAAATAACAGATATAACGTACAGTATAAAACAAGCCAAAGAAAAAGGCGTAGAAGGCTTAGACCGCTGCCGGTTATTATCCTGATTGTTATTATTGTATTTGCTTCTTACAAATTTATTCTACCTATATTCAGCGATCAACTGTTTAACGAACTACAGGTTTTCTTCGTTCATGATGATTTTACAGAAGATGTTAAAATAGATAGTGATAGTTATTATAGTATTGTGGCTAATATCACATATCCTTTGCCTGAGGATTTTACTCCCAGCAATTTAGTTACTGTATCAGATGATATAGTATTGGAAAAAGAAACCGCAACAGCCCTTATTTCCATGATGTCTGCTATGGAAAAAGATGGAATAACTATCAATCTGGAAAGCGGTTATCGTTCTTATGATAAGCAAAAGGAGCTTTATGACAATAAAATTGCTCAACTAAAACAAGAATATCCGCAAAAAAGCCCTGAAGAAATAATTGATATAGCATCTTCCTCTGTTGCTGTACCGGGAACTAGCGAACATCAAACTGGTCTGTCGATCGATATTTCCGTTGATTCTTTGGTCAGTGCAAATCTTCATCAAAGCGAGGCCGGCCAGTGGATAGAGGAAAATGGTCATAAGTACGGATTTATTTTCCGCTATCCCGACAACAAACAAGATATTACAGGGATAATCCATGAACCGTGGCATTTGAGATATGTCGGAACAGCTTTGGCCCAAGAATTAAAAGAATCAGGACTTACCCTGGAAGAATATTTCTCCAAGCAGATATAAAAAAAGCTGACGGCGCCTTCTATTCCATCAGCTTTTTTTATAATAACTTTTTTGTCCAAGTCTGACAATATTGCCGGCGAAGCAGGGGGAGGATATAATTGAGGCTATGTCATAGTTCTTTTCATCCAAACTTTTTTTATTATCATTTAGGCCTATTTAGCACATCAAGCATATCATAAAGGCCTCTTCTGGATTTTATAAAATAAGCTGCTTGTATAGCTCCTTCGGCAAAAGCCTTTCTGGAAAAAGATTCATGGATGATGCTGATACGCTCATTCTCGCCTACGATCAGCACTTCATGATAGCCGGTATAACCGCCGGCCCGCACGGCATTGACGGGGACTTCTTTTTTATATTTTTCAGGCAGAGCTTCTTTGATACTCTTGGCGATATTAATAGATGTAGCAGAAATCGGATCTGTCTTGTTACGGTGATGACGTTCCGTTACTTGATAATCAAAATGAGGAAGCTGTTTAGCTGCGCTGCGGGCCAAATCCATTAGCACATTGACGCCCAATGTGATATTAGTTGCAAAAACTAAGCCAAAGGCATTTTCCTGAGTGATTTCTTTGATAAATTTCAATTCCTCTTTATCGTAGCCTGTAGTACAAGCTACCATACTGACATGATATTTATGGCAGAACATCATCATTTGCAGTGAGGAGACATGATTAGAAAAATCGATAACCACATCTACTTCATTTCGTTCAAAAACCTCAGGAGTCTCATCGATCCCTCTGATCGGGCAACCCAATTTTGGTCTATTCAGTAAATTACCAAGATCTTTGCCTATCTTATTACTGCCCGGACGGGTAAAAACGGCAGTAAGAACTATGTCAGGATAATTTTCTAAAATGGTATGAGCTACTTCTTTTCCTGCTTTTCCTAAACCACATAATGCAACTCTCACATTTTCGCCTCCTTTTAAGATTTATCATAGCTTTATAATTATATCTCTATAAAAATCCTCCTTAGAGAACAAAAAGCACTACTAAAAAACAGTAGCACTAAAAAGATATTTGTAGGAATATGTGTAAGTATTGAATTATAATAAACATCATATACCTTCATAGCGCTTACGGGATTAGCTGACGGATTAGGGATTGAAGGGATCCCCTCCGATCATATTAATAATCGGATACACCCCACAAAATGGTTCTCCCGTTACATATAGTATTCAGCGTTTGAATTATTTCCTTGTTTAAATAATAATATATTACTTGCATTTTGTCAAATAAGCTTATCCCCTATAAATCGATTTATTATGATAAAAAATTTACTAATACTGTTGACAATAAAATAATGATTAGTTATAATCAAGAGGCTGGTATTTGATAGCCGACATTAAATTTTAAAACTTTGGATATGATTGAATGCCGCTGTAGCTCAGTAGGTAGAGCGCATCCTTGGTAAGGATGAGGTCACCGGTTCAATCCCGGTCAGTGGCTCCAATAAAAACCCCTTATAAATTGTGCTATATAACAGGCATTTTGTGAGGGGTTTTTCTTTTGCCTAAAATTTTCATTTTGTCACCCTTTTCTAGAAAAATTCAGTTCTTAATGGCTACTTAATGGTTTCTTTTGATTTATCATCATTTCTTGATACAGTAATTAACGCTTATTTGGAAAAAGATTCTATAAATAAAAGTGAAACGATAGTATAATATAATAAATATACACAATAATAATTATCATCAAAGGCCTTAGATAACCTGGAAGTGGCTAGCTGGAGCTGCATTGGAAAAGGGAGCGAGCTTTATGGAACTAAAAGGCAAAAGGATTGTTATTACAGGTGCATCTTCGGGTATCGGTTGGGAGCTATTAAAACGCTTGGTGGCCGCCGAGGCTCAAGTGGTCGGTGTATCCAGAGACCCGCAGAGAATTACCGATGAATTCGGTGATCGCGGAATTAAGGCTATTGCCTGCGATGTCTCAGATCCGCAGCAAGTTGATGATATGCTGGCTAAAGCAACAAAGATGTTGGGCGGTATAGATATTTTTGTAGCTAATGCCGGAATTGCCTACTATGGTAAGATAGGTGAAGCAGACTGGGAAAAGAACGAGCAGATATTCAAAACAAATGTGCTTTCGCCTATCTATACCTTGCAAAAACTGACTGAAAAGGATCGCAGCGAACCATTGATCTATATGATCACAATTTCCGCTTTGGGCAAAATGGTGTTGCCCGGATTTGCTTTTTATAGCGCCACAAAATTTGCTTTGGACGGGTTTGTGAGGACCTATCGTATGGAAAAACCTAAGAATGTTAAAATAATACCTGTTTATCCTTCAGCTGTTTATACCCCTTTTTTTAGGAAAGCGGGAGGCAAAGATACGCCGATGCCTCTTTTGGACCGTCAATCTCCCTCTTTGACAGCTTGGTGTATGGAATTGGGGCTAAAAATGGGCTTGACATCAGTCTATACCTCAATCATCTTTATTGTGCGTTGCATTTTAGTTAGAGTTCTCCCTGTTGATCTCATCCCTCAGGCGGTAGAAAAAGTCCGTTTTTCCGCTTGGCTGAAAAGGCATGGACAAGATAAATAAGAAGATAAAGATAACGTGCGGCATACAGTCATAAGTTCTTACTTATGGCTGTTTTTGGTATAGATTATTTCTTATCCCAGATCCAAGAAAATTCTTTTCTATCGGCTATCCATAGAATTTTATGCTAGATAAAAATTATAAGGGTCTATATTGAGCATTTTTTAATTGTTTGTTATAATATAATAATTATTAATATGATATAAAGAAAGATGGAATAAAATGTCTATTCTTAGCTGGGAAAGATTATTATTTGTTTTACCGTCAGTGATTATAGCACTGACTTTTCATGAGTCAGCACATGCCTTGGTAGCATATAAGTTCGGAGATCCCACTGCCAAAATGCAGGGGAGATTGACCCTGAACCCCTTGAAACATTTGGATGTCATTGGAACCTTGCTTTTGATTTTTGTCCAATTTGGTTGGGCCAAGCCGGTGCCCATAAATCCCTATTATTTCCAGGGCAACAGAAGGGCCAAAATGATATTGGTTTCCATAGCCGGTGTCTCCATGAATTTTATATTGGCGTTGCTGTGTGCTTTTTTTATTTCTTTGATGTATTACGGACATTTGCCTGTCAATGAGGGTGTGCAAATGTTTTTAATGCAATTGGCATTCATAAATTTAATTTTAGTAGTCTTCAACTTACTGCCTATTCCACCACTGGATGGATCCAAAGTATTATTAGAACTATTACCTCCGCGATGGTCCGATAATCTGAGTTTTTTGGACCGTTTTGGGTTTATCATATTAATTATCCTGGCTATCACAGGCTTATTGGCAAAATTTATATTACCGTTGATTAATGGTTTGATGAATTTTTGTTTTGCTATTGTAGGGTTATCCTAATAAATAAGGCATCTATAAAAAGGGGAGGCAATTTGATGAAAGGTCAAGTAAATTTAAAAGTTGTTAGCGGCATGAGGCCGACTGGAAAGCTACATTTAGGTCATTTGAGTGTATTAGAAAATTGGGCAAGATTGCAGGATGAATACAACTGCTCCTATTTTATTGCCGACTGGCATGCCTTGACCACATCATTTGACAATACAGAAAATATTAGAGCCAATAGTAGAGAATTAACTATAGATTGGCTTTCTGTGGGTTTAGATCCACAAAAATGTACTATCTTCCGCCAGTCTGATGTCAAACAACATGCGGAATTGCATTTGCTTTTTTCTATGATGACACCTGTGTCATGGTTAGAGAGAGTTCCCACTTATAAAGATCAAATACGACAATTCGGTGCAGCGGGCAAAGATATCGCCATGTATGGGTTTTTGGGTTATCCGCTCTTGATGGCAGCAGATATTTTGCTCTATCGAGCCAGTTATGTGCCGGTAGGAGAGGACCAAGTTCCACATCTGGAATTTTCCAGGGAATTAGTAAGACGCTTTAATCATATGTATAAATGTGATGTTTTGGTAGAACCACAAGTACTTTTGGCCAAAGTAAAATTATTGCCCGGCATAGATAATCGTAAAATGAGTAAAAGCTATCATAACGATATCGCTATTTCTGCTCAACCTGATGAAGTGAAAAGTAAAGTCAGACAGATGATCACCGATCCTGCCAGGATCAAAAAAAACGATCCCGGCAATCCGGAAATTTGTACGGTATATAATTATCATGGATTCTATAACGAAGCAGAAAGACCAGATATTTGCAGCTCTTGCCAAGCAGGAGAAATAGGTTGCGGAGAGTGCAAAAATCGTTTAACAGAAAAAATGAATGCATTTTTAGCGCCGATATTGGAAAAAAGGGCTGCTCTGGAAAAAGATACTTCATTAGTAGATGACATACTTTTTGAAGGAGGCAAAGCTGCGCGGCAAGAGGCCGAGCAAACTATGCAATTAGTGAGAGAAGCGATGAAAATATGAGCTATCAAGTGAGACTTGATATGTTCGAGGGGCCTTTCGAGCTTTTATTATATTTGATAGAAAAAGATCAAATAGATATCTTTGATATACCAGTAGCCAAAATCACCAAACAGTATATCGAACATCTAGAGATCATGAGTAATTTAAATCTTGAGGTTACCAGCAGTTTTTTGCTCATGGCCAGCACTCTTTTAGCTATCAAAGCTAAAACTCTCTTGCCTGCCATTACGCAAGATGAGGAAGAGGTAGCTGATATAGAATGGACTAAACAGCAATTGATCGATAATATTCTATATTACAAGGCTTTCAAAGAGGTTTCACAACTTTTTGAAGAGCTAAGGCATTGTCAGGCTCAATATTTACCTCGTCCTGAGGCTAGGGAGCTTTATATGCAATTTTTTGTCAAGCAAAATCCTCTGGATGGTAAGGATGCAAACGATCTTTGGAAAGCCTACCAACGTGTTATGCAAAGATTGGAAAAAACAGATATTATTATTGAGATACCTCATAGGCAAATAACCGTCGAAAGTAAAATTAATACGATTATCAAGTTAGCCAAATCTCATAAAAAGGGTTTTTTATTCAGCACACTTTTTACTGCTTGTAAAAGTAAAAATGAAATGGTGATTACTTTTCTTGCTTTATTGGAGTTATTGAGAAAAGGTGTTCTTTTAGCTGTGCAAAATAATTTTTTTGATGATATTTATCTTTATGAAAGTAATAATATCAAAGAAGATATCTCATCTTAATAGATATAAGAATAGAAAAACAGAGTAGGGGTTATATATAGAATAGAGGTACAATTTAATGAAAGACAACAAACATCTGGAATTAAAAAAGATTGTGGAAGCCCTGCTCTTTGTTGCTGCTGAACCATTAACCCTGGAAAAAATATTTGATATATGCTCGATCTCCGAACAAAAGTATAATAAGGAGCAAATACTGGAATCGATCAACGAATTGATTTATGAATATTCGGATAAGGGTTTTGTTCTGCGGCCTATTGCAGGCGGCTGGCAGTTTTTTACTTCGGATAAATATACAGTTTTTATTGAAAGGTTTTGTCAGCCGAAAATACAACAAATGTCCAAAGCCGCTATGGAAACCTTGGCTATAATTGCCTATCGCCAGCCGATAACGCGTCAAGAAATAGAAGATATCCGTCAGGTATGTGTGGATTCCATGATCAATAAACTATTAGAGAAAAATTTGATTCATGAAGTGGGAAGAAAAGATACTTTGGGTAAACCAATATTATATGGTACCACGAATGAGTTTTTAAGATTTTTAGGGTTAAATTCTTTGGCCGATTTACCTTCTTTTGATAATTTTCTGGCCCAAGGAGAATAAAATTCCTTTGACAATGTAATAATTTTTAATTATTGTTTGTCAGAAAGGATAAAAAATGGACCAATTAAGGGATAAATGCGGTATTTTCGGTATCTATGATAATAACGATTCCTTAGATGTATCGAGAATGATTTATCTTTCACTTTATGCCCTGCAGCATCGAGGACAAGAAAGCTGTGGTATATCCGTGGCCAATGGACAAGTCATTCATAGCTATAGAAATACGGGTCTTGTCCATGATGTTTTTAATAACAACATTCTCTCTAAGCTTAAAGGCAGAATAGGCATAGGTCATGTGCGTTATTCTACGACAGGAGCCAGTACGCAGGAGAATGCCCAGCCTATAATAGTTGATTACAGAGACGGCAGTATGGCCTTGGCGCATAACGGTAATTTAATTAATGCCGGAGTTTTGCGCCAACAAATGGGTGCCGAAGGATCTGTCTTTATAACCGGTAGCGACACCGAATTGTTTTTAAAAATTATTTGCAAAAACCTTGTCAACAGCGAGAATATCCAAGAAGCTATAACTAAAACCATGAGGATTATCAAAGGGTCTTATGCCGTTGTTCTTTTGATGCAGGGAAAGCTTATAGCTTTTAGAGACCCCTGCGGTATCAGGCCCTTATGCATAGGCATAGTAAAAAATTCCTATATGGTTTCTTCAGAAAGTTGTGCTTTTCCGGTTTTAGGAGGCAAATTACTGAGGGAGGTAAAACCTGGTGAAATAATTGTTATAGATGAAAAAGGAATCCATTCTTACGCAACAACAAAAGAAAATAACTCCTCTCTTTGTGTTTTTGAATTTGTATATTTTGCTCGTCCGGATAGCTATATGGGCAATACCAGCATTCATCAATCAAGGATAGAGGCTGGCAAACGCTT
Source organism: Bacillota bacterium (assembly GCA_050942825.1). Lineage (GTDB taxonomy): Bacteria > Bacillota > Dehalobacteriia > UBA4068 > UBA4068 > CAYRML01. The sequence goes on along the minus strand of JBMNOA010000011.1, from coordinate 16,383 downwards.
AGCTATTGAGCATCCGGTAGAGGCCGATTTGGTTATCGGTGTTCCAGATTCGGCCCTTTCGGCAGCCTTGGGCTATGCTAGACAGTCAGGCATTCAGTTTGGGCACGGCCTGATACGTAATCGCTACGTAGGCAGAACATTTATTCAACCAACTCAGGAATTACGTGAAGCTGCTGTAAGGATAAAATTTTCTTCCTTAGCCAATGAAGTAGAGGGTAAGCGGATTGTCATGGTTGACGATTCTATTGTTCGTGGAACCACTACGCGCATCATTGTTAATATTTTGAAGGAGGCTGGAGCTAAAGAAGTTCATTTGCGTATTAGCTCTCCCCCTGTAAAATTTCCTTGTTATTATGGTATAGATATTGCCACAACCTCACAACTCATAGCATCTAAGTTTTCCGCAGATGAGATTTGCCGTTTGGTAGGGGCAGATAGTCTAAGTTATCTTAGTATAGAGGGGCTTTTATCTACCCTTATAAAATCAACATGCGGCCTTTGCAGTGCTTGTTTCACAGGCGATTATTGTGTACAATAAAGTAGATGAACGATAGATAAAAAAAATAAGGACAAATAAAAAACGATGCATATGCATCATTTTTTATTGTCTTTATTAAGTTATTTTTTAGAAATTAAATCTTTATCATAGACGATAGCCTCAGTATATTCATCTGTGCCAAGTTTGAGTGGATTGTTATCCACGGTTATACGAACTTTTTTTATCTCAGGATATTGCATTAAAGTGGCTGCTATAGCATTTACTGTGAGATTTGCATCGATATCCAGATCATTGAAGTCATCAGCAAAAGTGTTACTCAGATCCAGATTCATAACACCGTTTTCATCTAATGTTACCGCATTGATCATAGTTGTTCTGGGTAAAACAGGTAAAAGGTTTTCGTTTTTGGGACCCTCAATTAATTCAGATACTACCATCCGAGCTTTAGCATCAATAGTGTTCTTTTTAGTTACGTTGTCTGTATCGTTTCCACGTGTTTCAGCTACCAAGGCATTGCGGTCTTTGTTGGCAAAATAAAGAACATATCCTTTTTGCTCTTGGTTATTGTCTGTACCGTCCATGATATCCTCACCGGCGTCACGTATATCTTCAGCCATTTCGTCTGCCGTATCATTGACTGTATCTGGTGTAGGACTGTTATTACAGGCTACAAAAATAAATAAGCAAGCTAAGAGCATGATAATGATAGCAATAAAACGGGTCTTATTCAATTTTTTTGGCATAAAAATACTCCTTTCTTTAGGTTTTGCAGTCAAGAGTATTATGCCAAAAAAAAATTTTTTTATGAGAAATTTTTATAAAAGATCCATAAAATTATTTTGTCTTAAAGCTTCATAAAGTATGATGGCTACAGAATTGGCTAAATTAAGGGAGCGTAAATCTTTTGACATAGGAATTCTAATGGCATAATCTTGGTTTTTTTGCAATAGCTCAGCAGGCAGGCCTGCCGTTTCTTTGCCAAAAACCAGAAAATCATCTTTTTTGTATTTAACTTGATGATAATAATTCTTTGCTTTTGTGGAAGCATAAAAAAACCGCCCCTCAGGATAGGTTGCAAAAAGCTCATCGATACTGTCATAAAAATGCAAATCCAGGTATTGCCAATAATCAAGTCCGGCCCGCTTAAGGTGTTTATCATCAACGGAAAATCCTAATGGACGTATTAAATGCAGGCTTGATCCCGTAATCGAACAAGTACGGGAGATGTTGCCTGTATTATTTGGTATCTCGGGTTCAACTAAAACAATGTGCATAAAAACCTCCGTATATAAAAGAAATCGAACAGCTACATAAAAGCAATAATAGGATAGCATTAATAAAAAACAAATTCAATAATAAGTAGATATTTTTTGTTGACAGAAGCAGGCAAAATAATGTAGAATAAAGCGGGCAGACGGGGTGTGGCTCAGCTTGGTAGAGCGCTGCGTTCGGGACGCAGAGGCCGAAGGTTCAAATCCTTTCACCCCGACCAGCATAAAAGACCTGCTATCATGCTTGATAGACAGGTCTTTTTTTGTTTAATTACCACACTTTTTACCACACTTTATTTTTTTAGTAGTCTGTTAAAAATAGAATCAATTAACTTTGCGGCTCGTTCTAATTCACCATCAACAGTATGTCCATATATGCCGAAAGTGTTAGTATTGGCAGTATGTTCAACAATCAGCTTCAATAATTCCGGTGGGACATCGGCCTTAGATATGGATATAAAGGTGTGCCTCATTTCGTGGAGCAATGCTCCAGCAAAGTGATAAGGGCTATGCTTTTTTATTATTGGACAAAGAAGACGATATATTTATTACCGCTTCTGATTTGAACGGAGCTAAGATACGGTCTTAGCCCAATTAAAAAAACCTATACTCCCAGGGAAAATCATGCTTACGAAGGTTCTCAAAAGATACTGGTGCTTTTTTTAAGTATCAAAAACTGATTTTATTCTTAATGTTGATGAATTGGATCCAATTGCCAAAGCCACCGGCTTTCCGATGGATTTTCTGAAAACAAAAGGTAAAGGCATGCAGCACCTAGGTTTTATGATATAAGATTCCGAAGGTATAGAAAGAATAGAAAGGCTTGGCTATTTGGCTATAAGGAAATAGTTTGTATTATTGGCATGTGAAGTTTATTCCGATACTCGATACTTAAAAAGATAAAATTACGTGAACTGGCGCCTTTTTTATAGTGGCGCCAGTTTTGTTTTTAACAATATCATCAAAACAATTACCTTAATTTATATATTAATTTATATATTTAATGAAGCCATAACACCCACTAGATGATGCTTTAAATGAATAGTCATACAATCCTTACCAGATACCAGATATTTTTCTTTGTAGCAAGCAATCATTCAATCCGTTGATTGCATGGTTTCTGCGGAATCTTTCCAGACATAACAATTCAATGTTGATTTTCCACAATACCTATTTGACTGGTCTCCTCATGCTATTTTAGTGTGAAAATGTTATGTAATTCAGTGGGATTTTTATCCACTAAGCGTATGTAGGCCCTATCCATTTGCGAATGGTCATAATAACCGCATAATAAGGCAATGTCACATAAAGTATATTTGGTTTTGAAAAAACATGTGATAGCAAATGATTTTTGGAATTTCAATATCTCACAAAAAGTTTTTGGGGAGACGCCAATATAGTTTTGGAATAATTGGCGCAGGTAACGCTGCGAATAATTTATTTCCTTGGATAGCATACCCATGTTAATTGTACCGCTAGATGTAATTATCAGATTTCTGGAATAAATAAGTATATTCTTAAATTCTTTGACCAACGCATGTTTAAACTCAATAAACCTAGCGATTGCGGCGATGCGCTGCTCAAAGTCATTGCAGATGTGTAGCTCATGCAGCAATTGTTTATATTCAAGCTTATGCATAGTTTCGTCCAAGTACATAGGCTGATTGAGAATATCATCGATATGACAATTAAAATAATTACCGACAGCACCGGGATAAAATCGCGCGCAAAAATATTCGGTGTGTGGCAATAAATTTATCTGTTTTATAAACTGGGTGCAAGTGAACAAAACAGGACGCATTATTAAAGGATCTAGCTCGAACACCATATAGATACAAGCGTCCGGCAAAATCCGCGCGCAAGGATCTCCCCGCCTATCAGTTGCAAATTGATAATAATCGGATATGATACCGCTAAGCGGCGAATCAGGCTCTACTACATGGCTCTTATAAAAGGGCTTGCATTCAATATCCGGTTGAAATGGCGGGATAATAGAGTCTTTTACATCCAAAGTGTTCTTCATTCTCATCACCTTCAAAGCTTCTTGATGGAAAAATATAAGTATTGTATTATCTGTTAATACTCCATTATAGAAGCCTAAAATTGAATATTCTGACTTAACAGTTTATTCATTTCACCAAAATTTTATTATACTTAATCTCTATTGTCAACTGGTTAGTCGCTATTTTTTAGCTTTAAAATTGCACCGATTTACCCTAGATTGAACAATGTCCAAATTGTATATTTAAAAATATAGAAGGATAATAATCAAAATATTTTCAGAGGCACTAAATAATAAGGAGGCTTGACAATGATAGCAAATGAAAAAAGCATGGCTCTAACAAAAGAATTTAATAAGTACTATCCTGGCAACCATTCCAATCTAAGACATACAGTTTTGGAAGCAACTAAACATAAAGTTTTCATTGACCATGCCAAGGGTAGTCATATGTGGGATATCGATGGCAATGAATATATTGAGTTTACCAGTGGCTTGGGCCCAACTCTCCTCGGCAACTGTGACGATGAATATGTAGCTTCACTGACAGAAAATATTAAAAACAATGCGACTATCCTCAGTTCTGGGGTATTTTTTGGCGAGGATGATGTCATCGTTGCCAGAAAATTAGCCAAATATATTCCCTGCGGTGAACAGTTTAAATTTGCTACAACGGGTACTGAGGCTGTACAGGTAGCCTTCCGTATCGCCCGCGCCTATACCGGTAAAACCAAGATCGTCCGCTTTGTTGAGCATTATCATGGCTGGTTCGATAATGTCCTGGGTGGTCTGATTAAATTAGGCCCTGATGGTGAATATGTCTTATATGACGATCCGGAATTTGATGATCATTATAGCAAGGGCACCTCGCCCCATATCAGAGAAGATCTTATCGTTCTACCTTGGAATGATTTTGATGCCTTGCGTACTGCCTTTGAAAGACATCATGATGAGATAGCCATTATTCACTTTGAGCCTATGGTCTGCAATACTTTCGGTATGTATCCCAAACCCGGTTTCCTGGAATTGATCCGTGAATTATGCGATAAGTACAATGTCGTGATGAGCTTCGATGAAATTATTACCGATTTTCGCCTTGGTTTAGGCGGCGCGCAGAAATTCTTTGGCGTTACTCCAGATATCTGCACCATGGGTAAAGCCATTTCCGGTGGATTGCCGACAGCTCTAGTTGCCGGTAAAAAGAAGATTATGTCTTACTGTTTCTGTGATAGAAAAGTTATAGCTCCCGGTACCTTTAATGGTTGGAATTTAGGTATGCGAGCGATAGCCACGACCATAGAAATACTGGAACGCGATGACTGTGCCCGTTATAAAAATATGCTCAATTTACAGGAATTATTAACCGTCGGTATCTTGAAATTAGCAGAAAAATATAAGCTCGATATCCGTATTACGGAGGCTCCTGGTGTGCTCAATACAATTTTCGGGGTCAAGGGTGGACGCAAACCAGTCTATACTTTAGATGAACTGGAAGGCTTTGACATGGAATTTATGATCAAACTTCGTAACAATTTGCAGCAAGACGGTTTGATCATGATGCCTGCTTTCCGTTGGTATATGACTTTGGCTCATACCAAGGAAGATATCGATACTACCTTAGCTAAGATGGATAAAGCCATCGTCGAGCTTGTAAAAGCATAAATCTATATCAACCTTCCATAAAGACCGTACAACTTAACTGGAATGTATCGTATAAACATTTTTTTAAGAGGATAGGTAATAAATTGACCTATCCATTAGGGAGTAGCTTTAACTGATAAAACTAGAATGAAAAAGGAGGAATAGAAATGAACTTTGGTCCTGTAGAAGCTTCTGGTAGTATCAGAAAAAAAATCGGTTTAGTCACTTTGTTTCTGATTGGCCTAGCATTGGTTAATCCCTGGGGTCCTGTACCTGTATATGGCACTGTACAGCCAATAACTGGCGGGCATATGTCTATCGCTTATTTAATCGCACTTGTCCCGATGATCTTTGTAGCTTATGTTTATGGTATTTTTGCCGCCGAATTTCCCCGCGCGGGTGCTTCTTATACTTTCGCCGCCAAGGGGCTTCATCCTTATGTAGGATTTATCGCTGGCTGGGCGATCATTCTTGATTATTGTTTGATCCCCTTAATGTGTATGCTCTTCTTTGGTATCTTTTTTAATGCTTTATTCCCCGCAGTTAATATTTTATCTCATCAGAGCTATTTGTCTTACGGCAGTATTATTCATCAATCTCAGGAGCATTAGGGGGGGTGGCAAAGTCAATAATGCTTTGACGATCTTCTCCGCGGCTATGGTAGTCTTTTTCATAATCGCGGCAATCAATGTTTTAGCCAGTGGGGATATGGGAGTCACTTTTACCGCCAAGGCTTTCTATAATCCAGAAACTTTTAGCTGGTCAACGATTGGTCAAGGAGCGGCGATAGCCTGCTTTAGCTTTTTAGGCTTTGATGCCCTGACGGCACTTGCGGAAGATACTGAAAAACCAAAAAGTAACTTGCCCAGAGCTTTGATCCTTATTTGTCTGGTTATGACCGTGATCTATGTGGTGGTTTCCTATCTGGGCCAATGTCTATGGCCTGACTTTATGAACTACACCGATCCCAGTGCGGCTATCTTTGATCCCATTTTGGTTGCAGGTGGTCAAATACTGTTTACAATAGTGCTTGTCTGTCAGGTAATAGGGATGTTTGCCATTGCGCTGGATATGATGGCCGCTTCAACCCGCCTAATGTTTGCTATGGGCCGTGAAGGCTCTCTGCCGCAAAAATTCTTTGGTCATGAGAATCCCAAGACCCATGTGCCGACATATAATGTCATTCTCTTGACTGCTATCACCGCCGCTTTTATTTGGGCCGACGTAAATATTGTTGTTACCCTGATCACATTTGGCGCACTCTTTACCTTCGTACTGGTCAACCTTTCGGCGATCAGATATTTCTTCTTCGTCAAGAAAGTCCGCGGGGTTGGTAAAATTATCACCCATCTTATCTTTCCCATTGTCGGCTTCCTTACCAGCGCTTACTTATGGCTAAGCTTGGGTGTAGAGGCCCAGAAATTAGGATTCGCCTGGATAGCAGTTGGAGTTATCTATCTGGCCATCCGCACAAAAGGTTTCAGAAAACCCATTGACATATATGCTTCCAAAGTGGATGCGCAATTTGCCCAGCAGAATGCTTCTGAGTATCAAGAAGCAGCCTCTGCAAGCTCAGCTGAAGCCGTAAATAATTAATAAACATATCTCGCTTTGCGGGTGAGGAAAGAACTAAAAAAGTTCCAATCACCCGCAAAACTCTTACCTAATCTTTCTCATAATTAAGGTAAAATCCGCTATAAAAACCTCCATTCACATGGTGTTTTGGCACCTACTAATTTTTATATTGTAACTTTTCTTTATTTAAGAAAGGAGATTTACTAATGCAATGTAGCCTAAACTTAAAAGAAATTAACCATGTAGGGTTTGTAGTTGAGGATGTAGATAAAACAGCTGAGTATTTTTGGAAAAAGTTTGGTATCGGACCGTGGGCTTTTATAGAATTTGGACCCAATGTTGAAAAATCAACATACTATGGTGAGCCTTGTTCTAATTTGATGAAAATCGCTGAATCGCAAGTTGGGCCTATATCCCTGGAACTGATCCAGCCTGTTTCGGGTCCTTTGCCACATATGGATTTTCTGAAAACAAAAGGCGAAGGTATGCAGCACTTAGGTTTCATGATAGACAGTCCCCAAGAAGCAGAAAAGCTGAAAAATCTTGGCTATAATGTTATCTGCAGCGCTTCGGGTATCGGGGATATGAAAGATGGCTTTGCGGCTTATTTCGATACTGATAAAAGCCTTGGTTGTGTACTTGAATTAGGGTGTTATCCTACCGATGGTTCAGGAGTTGAGATATATAAAGTATATCCTGATCCGGAAGAAAAGTTTAAAGGCAAATTTAATATCACAAAAATTGATCAGATTGGTTTTGTGGTTGGAGATGTAGATAAAACGGTTGAATATTTCTGGAATGAGCTGGGTATTGGACCTTGGTCCTTCTTTGAACTTGGAACTGGATTAGATAAACATGAATGCTACGGTAAGCCTTGTGAATTTTTATGTAAGATTGCAACCGCACAGTTAGGGCCGCTAATGTTGGAACTTATCCAGCCGGTATCAGGTGCAACTCCGCATATGAAATTTCTTAAATCCAGGGGCGACGGCCTGCAGTACTTAGGTATCGTTATATATGATTTGGAACAAATAGAAGAAATGAAAAAGCTTGGCTATAAAGAAATAGCCAGTGCCTTTGGTATAGGTGGTAAAGATGGCTATGGAGTTTATTTCGATACTGAAAAGGACTTAGGTACGATAATTGAGTTAATCCATTTTGATGGACCTCCCAATTTTTATAAGATATATCCCGATCCCCACTAAATAGTTTTGAAAGTAATTCACAACCTCCACTTTTTCTTATGATGAAAAACCGTGCTTATTTTTATAGGCGCTGTTTTTCATTTGGGGACCTGCGTTTGGGTCTTGGCGGACTTCATAAGGATATCTTGGTCCTTGGTCAGTGAGCGAGTCTAGCACCCCGCAATAGTCCGGTAGTCGGGTTCTGTCGGACGGCTTATGCCCCTCTAGGGGGGCATATATAAAAATACCCGCTACAACAGCGGCGGTATTTATCCCGGCAAGAAATTATTTGCATGGACGGTTTCTTTATCCTGCGCGTAGAGCTGTTTATTATTGATATCCGGCTTGCGATAAATATTTTTCAAGTTAGTACAAACGTTGTTGGCACTGTTATCATACACGAGGATAATAGAATGTCTGTATCCAAAAATAATTATAGATCAGGGCTAGATGCGTGATCGATGAGAAACCTCTCCGGATTTTTTTGTACCGGAAGATTAATGGTGTAATAGCTATTTCTGGCTAGTGATCAGTGCCAATTTACCCTAGACTCCATATAGTGATGGTGATAATTTTAAGATAAAACAGAAAGAAATAGCCCAAAAATAATAGGGAGGATCAGTCACATGTTAGCAAATAAAACTTGGCTCTAACAAAAGAATTTAATGAGTACTATCCTGGTAACCATGCCCATCTTAGACATACAGTTTTGTAAGCAACTAAAGTTTTCATTAAACATGCCAAGGGTAGTCATATTGATTGAAAAAAAACATTAAGAAGGAGGAGACCATGGGCGAAAAGAGAGTGAAATTAAGCGGCGCACGCAAATATATCAGCGATCACATGTTGAACAGTATTCTTTCTTATCCTCAGGCCAGAGGCTTTATCAAAGTCGATATGACTGAGATCCTTAAAATGAGGGATGAGTATATAAGTCAGGGTCAGAAGATCGCCATGTCCGCATTTATGATTAAGATTATCAGCACGGCGCTGAAAAAGTTTCCCAGCCTTAACGCGAGGCTGGAAAGAGATGAAATTATCTATTACGACCACATCAATTGTGGTATAGGCATAGATATCGGCGGCGGTTTATATGTCCTTGTTATCAAAGACGCGGACCAAAAGACGCTTCTGGAAATTGATAAAGAGTTTAGGGCTTACCTGGATAAGCTGAAAAACAACACCCTCACCTTGGATGATATGAAGGGCGGCACTTTTACTATAACCAACTTCTGTAATTCCAAACCGGAGTTCTTTACTTCGATAATCAATAATGACGAATGTATCATCGTCGGTATTGGCGGTCTTAAAAAACAGGTTGTGGTCACAGAAGATGATCAGATAGTTATCCGTCCCATGTGTATGTTTATTGTCAATATGAATCATAGCATTACTGACGGCAGAGATATCAACGGATTTATGGAAACCATCTATGATATTTGTCAGGAGCCGCAGTCCTATTTTTAAGTTGGAATAAAACGCATCGATATTAAAGATTGTTTATAACTAAAAAAGGGGGTGGATGAAATGATAGTAATTATGCCTCGTATTGGTATGACCATGCAAGATGGAAAGATCATTAAATGGTATTACAATGACAATGAAAAAATTATTGAAGGCGAACCTTTGCTTGATATTGAGACGGAAAAACTGGTAAATACTATAACGGCTCCCTGCAGCGGTATTTTTCGAAAGATTGCCGAAGAAGGCGATATTATCCTATGCGGGGATCCTATTGCAGAAATAAATGAATAATGAAAGGAAGGAGAAGACTTGAATAATTATTCAGATCTTGAATTAATTAGAATGTATGATAAGCTGAAGACCGCCCGCATTTATTGCCGCATGATGGAAAAGGCTGTTTATAGCGGTCTCATCAGAAGTTCTTTCCATACCCCGCTCGGTCAGGAGGCAACCGGAGTGGGTATTGTTACTGCCGCCAAGGATAGCGACTGGTTAGGCTATACTCATCGGGGCCAAATTATTCTTTATGAACGCTTTGGCATCCAGCCTTTGATTACAGAGCTTTTCGGATTCCGCGGTGGCATTGGTAAAGGTACAACCTTTGACTTCCACTGTAATGACTTTAGCGAAGATGGCGTACGTGTTCTGGGTATGTCCGGAACATTGGGGAGCGCTGTTCCGCTGCATGTGGGTTTTGCCTGGGGCCGAAAGCTCCTGGGCAAAAAAGATGTCATTATTTCTCTCCATGGTGATGGCGGTTGCAGCGAAGGTACTGTTTATGAAGCATGGAATATTGCGGCTCTATATAAAGTCCCCATCGTTTTTGTGATTGAAAATAATGGTTGGGCTTTATCAGTACCGCTGAAGCGTCAATCCGCCAATCCTAATATTGCTGAAAAAGCCGGCGCCTGCGGTTTGCCTTATAAGATTGTTGAAGACGGCACTGATATCCTTGCTATCAGGGAAGCTCTGGACGCAGCTATAGAAAAGGCCCGTGGTAATGAGCCTAATGTGGTGGAAATCAAAACCCTGCGCTGGGGGCCTCACTTTATCGGACATCCTAATGATTATCGTCATGACCTTGATCTTCTTGATCAAGCGCAGAAGGGGAAAGGTGACTGTGTCAACCGATATGAGACCTATCTCTTGGAAAAAGGGCTTATCGACCAAGACTACATAGATAAAAAAGAGCAGGAAATCACAGAAATGCTTAATAAATGCTATGAAATGGCAGCCAAATCCCAGAAGCCGACTTTTGAAGAGGTTTACAATATGGATAATATCTATGCCACACCTGAGACAGGGGGGAGTCTGTAATGAGAGAAATAAATACAAATTCCGCTTTTTCGGAAGCCGTTCAGAAGGAAATGGCAAGAGATCCTCGGGTAATCCTCATGGGTCAAGACATCCTAGGAACCGCCGGCTGCTTCAGTACCTATATGGGTTGTCCGCAAAAATTCCCGGATCGCTGCTTGGATATGCCGATTGCGGAATCAGGCTATACCCATGTTAGCAATGGTCTGGCGCTGGCCGGGTTTCGTCCGATTGTAGAGCTGGCCTTTTCATCCTTTTCCACCATAGCTTCAGACGCCATCATCAATGGTGCCGCCGATTTTCGTTTCTGCTCCCTGGGGCAGGTCAAGGTGCCGTCTACTTTTGTCATGGCTAATGGCGGCGGCGGCGTATATGATGGGGTAGGTTTCGGTTGTAATCATTCGCAGTGTATGGAATCGATGTTCACATTTACGCCGGGGCTAAAGGTGGTTATGCCTTTCTATCCTTCCGATGTCCATGGTTTACTGAGGGCCTCCATCCAGGATGATGATCCTGTGGTCTTTCTCTATGATCTGATTGCTCTGGGCTTGCGAGAAAATGTTGATTTTAGCGCTGAAGACTACTATATCATACCTCTGACCAATGCCGCCAAAATCATTAAAGAAGGCGACGATGTAACTGTGGTGGCCTTGCAAAGCATGATTCCTATTGCTATTCAAGCTGCGGAGGAGCTGCAAAAACGGGGGATTTCTGTGGAGATCATTGACCCTCGCGTACTGATTCCCTTTGATAGTAAAAAGATCATTGAATCTGTCAGAAAGACCGGTAGGCTGGTTATTGTGCATGAGGCGCACAAAAGGGGCAGTTTCGCCGGTGAAATAATTAAGGTCATCATGGAAGAAGATGCTACTCTTATTAAAAAGCCTGTTAAGGTTCTCGGCGCGCTCAACTCTCCTTTGGGTTCGGGTTATACGGAAGCTTATATTATGCCGCATGCTAAGGATGTTATCGCTGCAGTTGATGAACTGATGAAATAATGCCGGTAATTTATCACTACAATCCCAAAATTAAGATTAATAGTGGGATGCTAATTAAGAAAGATATTTTGAGCTGTAATCAGTATCATCGTGGAAAAAGCAACAACGGTGAAAACGAAAGCACCTGAAATCGGTACATAAACTGCTATAACTCTCCGGTGAACCCTTATAAATAAAAGGATTAACTTTATTAATGGACCATCAATTGTTCCACAGACGAGAGCGGTTATATCCATATTTCCCCTCCGTCTGTGGGGCAATTATATTGGCCGGGAGGTGCCGGATGGAGTAAAAATTAAGGAGGTCATAAGTAATGACAGATGCGAAAACTGCAAATGGCCATGATTATGATATTACAGTAATCGGCGGCGGGCCCGGAGGCTATGTAGCCGCTATCAAAGCCGCCCAGCTGGGTAAGAAAGTTTGCCTGGTGGAAGAAGCCGTTGTCGGAGGAACATGCCTCAACTTTGGTTGTATCCCCACAAAAACTCTGATCAAAACCGTCAACCTGTTTTCTGAAATAAAGTCGGCTGAGAAATTTGCTATTGCGGGCCTTGATGCCGATGGATTGCAGGTTTGCATGAGTAAATTACAAGAACGCAAGCAAGCCGTGATCAGTCGGTTAGTAGCTGGTGTCAGCGGGCTCTTAGTCGCCGGCGGTGTAACCTTTGAGCAAGGTCATGCTCGTTTTCTTGATCGCTATACTATTGAAAGCAGCAACAAGAATATCACATCCGACTATTTTATTATTGCTACCGGCTCCAGTGTTTTCATGCCGCCTTTTATTGATATAAGCGAAGCCGAAAATTTAATGACCAGTAAGCAGGCCTTAAGTTTGGAACATGTGCCTGCATCCGTTATTATTATCGGCGGCGGTGTGATCGGTATCGAATTTGCCTACATTTTGCATAAATTGGGAAGCCGGGTCACGGTAGTGGAATTAATGGATACAATATTGCCTATGGTTGATGCGGAGATTTCCGACTTATGTAAACGTAACATGACAAGTCATGGGGTTAAGTTCATCAATGGCTCTGCTGTACGAAAAATCAGAGGCAACACTGTGATTTACAGCTTAAACGGCGAAGAACAATTTTTAGAGGCGGCAGCAGTGCTGATGGCCGTTGGTCGTGTGCCTAATGCTACCGGGCTTAATTTAGAAGCTATCGGTATGGAAATGGATGAGAAGGCCATTAAAACTGATGACAGCTTACGTACCAATATCGATAATATCTATGCTGTTGGCGATGTCAACGGCAAAGTCATGTTAGCCCATACCGCTTCCCATGAGGGCTTGTTCGCCGTGGCTAATATTTGCGGCCAGGCACAAAAGATGCAGTATGAGCAGATCCCGTCTTGTATTTATATCGAGCCGGAGGTGGCCAGTATAGGCCTCACAGAAGACCAAGCTCGTGAAAAATATGGAGATATCAGAATCGGTAAATTTCCTATGCTGGCCAATGCCAAGTCTTTAATTGCCGGGGACAGTTCGGGTATGATGAAAATAGTTTTGTCTGCTGATGATAGGATTTTAGGCGCACATCTATATTGTCAAAATGCTACTGATATTATCGGCGAGCTGGCCGTAGCCATGGCTGCGGGGGCCAAAGCAGATGTCGTAATCAAAGCCGTGCATCCGCATCCAACATTTTGCGAGGGCATTCCTGAGGCATTTATGTCCGCCAGTTTTGGCAGAGCTATCCATGCCCGTTAAATTTGTTGTTTGTTGATCGAAGATAACCACCAGTTTTTTATAAGCGGGGGAGCAAAATATGGATATGCAGAAACCGGAGTGGCTAAAAAACAAATATGATAGCAAATCCGTGGAGAAAATCAATCAACTGCTCGGGCAATTATCCATCCATACCGTATGCAAAGAAGCTGATTGTCCCAATATTGGTGAATGTTATAAAAAGAATACGGCAACTTTTATGATTATGGGGAATATTTGCACCAGAAACTGTCGATTTTGCTCTGTTCAAAAAGGAACCGCCAGCCCCTTAGATCTTGCCGAACCGGATAATATAGCCCTTGCCGCCCAAAAACTTAATCTTAAGCATATTGTCATTACTTCAGTGACTCGGGATGATTTAGAGGATGGGGGAGCTATGCATTTTTCCAAGACCATCTGCTCGCTTAAAAAAGTCTTGCCGGAATCCACAATAGAGGTACTTATCCCTGATCTGGGCGGGGAAAAACAAAATTTAGAGATTATTATGGCCGCTCAGCCGGATGTCATAAATCATAATATTGAAACGGTTCCCTCGCTTTATCCAGAGGTTAGGCCGGAGGCTGATTATCACAGATCTTTAAATATACTAAAGTATATCAAAGAGAAAGAGCCATCTATGATCACGAAAACGGGCATCATGATTGGCTTGGGGGAAAGCAAAAAAGAAGTTATCAAGGTCATTGAGGACTTGGCGCAAATAGGCTGCGATATATTGACAATCGGTCAGTATTTATGCCCTTCCGTAAACCATATTCCTGTGAAGCGATATCTTAGCCCGCAGATGTTTGCCCAATATAAAAAAATAGCCGCACAAAAAGGCATAAGATATGTAGCAAGTGATCCCTTAGTAAGAAGTTCCTATAATGCGTTGGAAGCAATCAGGGTCATCAAAGGGAGGGGCTGCTATGATTTATGTAGATAATAATTGCCTGGACCCCTTTTTTAACTTTGCACTGGAATATTATTTGTTAAAAGAATATGATCTAGGTGAAGATGTTTTTTTATTCTGGAGAACGGAACCTGCCTTAATGATCGGCAGATATCAGAATACTTTAGAAGAAATAAACCGGGATTATATTAAAAAGAAGAAGATCCATGTGGTCAGACGGATTACAGGAGGAGGCACTATATATACGGATTTGAATGGATGGCAATTCAGCTTTATTATAAGAAACAAAAACTATAGAGAGATTAATTTTAAAATCTATACCGATCCTATTATTGATGCTTTAGCAGCTTTAGGCATAAATGCCTATTTTAATAATCGAAATGACATTTTGATCAGTGGCAAAAAAATCTCGGGCAATGCGCAATACAGTGATGAAAACGGTGTCCTACATCATGGCTCCCTACTTTTTAATACCGATATTTCTGAGATGGAAAAATCCATCACGGTTTCCGATGATAAGATAATTTCCAAGGGCATAAAGTCTGTTCGGGAAAGAGTGGCAAATATAAGTGATTTCCTGGATAAGCAAGTTGATAGCTTAGAGTTTAAAAAATTGATCCTCAATCACCTTAAGAAAAATATTGCCGGCACCTACTCATTAACAGCAAAAGATATAAGCAGAGTACATGAGCTGGCCTATATAAAATTCAGGCGGTGGGATTGGAATTATGGCGCCTCTCCTGATTGCAATATTATTAAGAGCAATAGATTTAAAGGGGGCAAAATCCAATTTAATCTTAATATACATAACGGTTATATTGAGCAATGTAAAATATACGGAGATTTTTTTTGCCGGGGCGAAGTTGAAGTTGTTTCGCAATCATTAATTGGCTGCGTCTATAAGGAAGATGAGGTAAAAAATATTTTAGAGCATATAAAAGCGCAGAGCCTTTTCTACGATATAGATATAAATGAACTTATGAGTTGCATTATATAAAAGATGCCTGAAGGACCTTATAATTTTTTATCTTAGGTAAAACCGATAAGGATTTTTGGATCATCTTTTAGGCTGCTTCCACGAAATCCTTGATATGCGTTATAATATTAGCTTCAGCAAGGCTTATACCCTAATATTTATTTTTTTTAGTAGTGCCTATTTGCCCTATGCTTTTAATAATTTTTTATTTTATAATGAAATAAATTATCGTTCTATTTATTATTTTGAAGGAGGTTTTGAACATGGGTAAATTAGATGGAAGGGTTGCTATTATTACAGGTGGTGCCATGGGAATGGGTTATGGGTGTGCTAAAGTAATAGCTAAACATGGCGCAAAATTAGCCCTAGTTGATTTTGCGGATACAGTTTTTAAGACGGCTGAAGATTTGAAAAAAAAGTGGGTATGAAACATTAGCTTTTAAAGCCGATGTTAGAGATGCCTTAAGCTTAAAAGAAGCTTATAAAAAGGTTGTGGAACATTACGGTAAGATCGATATTTTAGTAAATGCTGCCGGCATAGGCGTTTCGAAAGATTTTGTTGAAACGGAAGATGAGTTAAGAGATAAAGTAATAGATATTAATTTCAAAGGCATATGGAATTCTTGCAAAGCAGCCATCCCTTATATGATAGCTGCAAAATATGGTAAGATCGTTAATTTCAGCTCTGTTTCAGGTATTTTAGTTTGCGACCCAGGGATGACTGCTTATGCCGCTTCCAAAGGTGCTGTTTTAGGTTTTACTAAGGCATTAGCTCTTGAAAATGCCCCAAACAATATTGCGGTAAATGCTATATTACCTGGCTCAGTAGATACACCTATGG
>JBMNOA010000043.1:0-11920 GCA_050942825.1 Bacillota bacterium | reverse complement strand
TATTGAGAGAATAATTTCGTGCGGGCAAATTTCTCCGCCAGGGTTTTGGTATGATCAAGATGAAGATGAATGGGTCTTACTCGTACAGGGCTCCGCCAGGCTTTCTTTGTCGGATGGTAGTAATATCTGTTTGAGGGCCGGACAACATATATTAATACCGGCCCATCAAAAACATCGTATAGAATATACCAGCAGCGAGCCTCCTTGTATATGGATTTGCGTATTTGGAAATCTTAGATAAAAAAAGAGCCCTTAGGCTCTATTTTTTTATCCGCAATAAAGTAAATCCGCTTTTCTCGTCCGGTATACGAAGTGCTTTGTCTGTGATAATTTCTTGTACTATTACTTCGCCCACCAACCAAGTATCAATGCCTGGGCGCAGGCAGCCACTAACAGTTTGACCCATGCGGCCTAAGCTGCCGTGAATATGTAAAATAGGGTTATCCTTTTGATCACAAGCCAATACGCCAAAGGCAATAGATTCGTGAGCCTCATGAACAGGAATTTTCACTGGCTGGGGCAGATCAGGTTGGGTGGTATGTGGTCCGACTACTATATGGCCATTATATAAACCTCCCATAAAATGAACGAAGGCATTTTTGATATTATGGGCTTTAGCAAAATCTTCTATACAAGAAGGCATAGGATCGCCTTCTTCCAGACGCAGTAGATATATGCGTCCGTAATTTACTTCGGTTGCTTGCATGTTTACACTCCCTTGCAGATATATTTATTGATAAAGGCTAGTCTGAGTATCATTTATAAACTATTCATCTTAAACTGCTGCGCTTTAAGCAATTAACATAATACCCTGAGGTATATGCTAATACAAGCATATTATGTTAGAGCAACAGATAGGGCCCTTGGGGCATGAAACTGTGATGGGGCTATGATTTACTATTAGCCTCTAATTTTTGTTTGATAGAACGGGCAAAGAGCTTCATTGAAAGCTATATAAGTAAAATGCCAAGGAGGGTTGAGGATTTTTTCTAGTAGGTTTTTTGATATAATCAATATTATTGATTCTCTATAAAAATAAAATAACCTTGCAATAAATAAAATAATCATATCTCTTGGCACGCCGGAAGGGGCTCGAACCCCTGACCTCTTGATTCGTAGTCAAGCGCTCTATCCAACTGAGCTACCGGCGCATATCTGAGATATGATTATTGGCGGAGAGAGCGGGATTCGAACCCGCGATACAAGTTTTTGCCCGTATACTCGCTTAGCAGGCGAGCGCCTTCGACCTACTCGGCCATCTCTCCATAAAATTTTTCAATGGAATTTTTAGGTGTGGCGGAGGGGGTGGGATTCGAACCCACGGAACCCTTGCAGGCTCAACGGTTTTCAAGACCGCCTCCTTAAACCGCTCAGACACCCCTCCCTAATTTATCGGGGTTTGATAAGGTCTGCTACATACTATACCAAAAGAAGTGCGTGATGTCAATATTAAAGTTACTTTAGATAGTTGTATTTAAAAATCTTTTTTGTCTTCAGAAAGAATATTTGCCCATTTAAACTATATTTATACTGAATTTTGTCATTTTGATTAAAAAAGCTGGAATAGCTAATACTACTGTATTATAATTATTCATATGATTATAACTGTCTCATTATCATTTAGGAGGTATTGTGATGTTGGATGTGAAATTTGTCAGAGCTAATCCTCAAATAGTGGAAGAAGCCTTGCAAAAAAGGGGAGGCAAAATTTCCCTGGGCTCTTTTTTGAATTTAGAAGAACAGCGCCGTCAGGTTTTAATGAAAGTAGAAGAAATGAAGGCCAAACGTAATGCCAATTCTAAACAAATAGGCAAAATGAAGCAGGCAGGAGCCGACCAAAGTGCTGTGGCTGCAATAAAAGAGGAAATGCGTATATTAGGCGATGAGATTGCCGAATTGGATGATAAATTGCGTCAAATAGAAGCCGATTTGCAACATGATTTGCTTAATATTCCCAACATCCCTCATCAGAGTGTACCAGTGGGGGTTGATGAGAGTGCCAATCAATTGATTCGTCAATGGGGACAAATAGGCGAGTTTGATTTTACTCCAAAACCGCATTGGGAGATTGGTGAAAATTTAGATATTCTGGATTTTGCCAGAGGTGCCAAAATCTCCGGCGCCAGATTTACGGTCTATAAAGGCTTAGGTGCCAAATTGGAAAGAGCTGTGATAAATTTCTTTTTGGATCTGCATACTCAAAAACATGGTTGTACGGAAATCTTTCCGCCCTTTATGGTAAATAGTGATAGTATGCAGGGTACGGGACAATTACCTAAATTTAAAGAGGATATGTTTCATATTGAAGGCAGTGATTATTATCTGATTCCGACTGCAGAGGTTCCAGTAACCAACCTGTTCAGTAATGAGATTTTAGAAAACGAACAATTGCCAATATATTATACGGCTTATTCGGCTTGTTTTAGAGCTGAAGCCGGGGCTGCTGGCAGGGATACCAGAGGTTTAATCCGTCAGCATCAATTCAATAAAGTAGAATTGATAAAATTCGTTCATCCGGAAAACAGCTATGATGAATTGGAAAAGTTGACTAATGATGCCGAAGACGCATTGCAAAAATTGGGTTTACCTTATCAAGTGGTCTGTCTTTCTACCGGTGATATGGGTTTTTCCTCTGCTAAAACTTATGATTTAGAGGTGTGGTTGCCCAGTTTCTCTTGCTATCGCGAAATTTCCTCTTGCTCCAATTTTGAGGATTTTCAGGCTAGGAGAGCTAATATCCGTTTTCGTCGCGACAGTAAATCAAAACCGGAATTTTTGCATACTTTAAATGGTTCCGGTTTAGCCGTAGGCCGTACTGTAGCAGCTATTTTAGAAAACTATCAACAAGCAAACGGTTCCGTAAAAGTGCCCGAGGTTTTAATGCCCTATATGGGTTGTGATATTATCAAATAAAAAAGCCTAAGGGCTTTGGAGATGATAGCTGCAAATTATAATGCTGTAGGCAAAAATCTGTAGCAAGTATTGCTACAGATTTTTTTGTGCGGATAATTTATACTAAAAGCTTGTTACTTACTTGCTTGGTATTTTTGCATAATTAATTTTTGACCGGCGGCCACACCTTTGCCAAGTTCTATTTGATAGCCAAGTTCTAAAAGGGTCATTTCTACAGCAGCCAAGCAAGACAAAAGATCCAAATCATTTACATATCCCAAATGACCGATGCGGAAGGTATTGTCTTTAAATATGCCTTGACCGCCGGCAACTACTGTATGATATTTATCAAGGAGAGGTTTTACTATTTGTTCAGAGGTAATGCCCTCAGGAGTATAAATAGCTGTTACAGCGGGGGAGGCACAATTGTCATCTGCTACACATGATAAACCCAATGCTTTAACGCCGGCTCTTATGATATCACGATGGAAAAAATGGTCTTCTATAATATTATCTAGTCCTTTGTCCAACATCATTTTTAATGCTGCATCTACGGAATAAAAGATGGAGATAGCTGGAGTGTAGGGGGTTTGTCCTTTATGATAATATTCTTTAGCGGTTGCTAAATCAAAATAATATTTGACATTAGTATTTTTGGCTTGTACTTCCCAGGCTTTTTTACTAACCGAGATAAAAGCTAATCCGGGAGGTGCCATAAAAGCTTTTTGCGAGCCGGCGATCACAACATCCAAACCCCACTCATCAGTTTTTAGGGGAGCGGTAGCCATACCGCTGACAGAATCAACTATGAGCAAGGCTGGATGATTGCCGCGGACTATAGAAACTTCTTTGACCGGATTATAAACACCGGTGGATGTTTCATTATGTTGCATCAAGATGGCTTTGATCTCTTGATTTTTGTCAGCTGCCAGACGGTCCTTAATTATTTGTGGGTTAACGGGGGAGCCCCAGGGAAATTCTATCAAATCCACATCAGCACCGTATTGTTTAGCAATATCGGCAAAACGGTTGCCGAAATTACCAATTGATGCCACAATGATTTTATCCCCGCGATTTATGAAATTGGCTACAGCGGCTTCTAAGCCTCCCGTGCCTGAACTGGTGATAACTAAAAGATCATTTTGTGTTTCAAAAATTTTTTTAGTATTTTCTGTGACGTTTGTTAGAATTTGTTTAAATTCCGGCCCGCGATGATTAATCATTGGCTGTGCGCCCGCTCTTAATATGCTGGGAGGAATTTGAGTAGGCCCAGGCAATAGAAAATATTGGTTTTCCGACATTGTAGCACAACTCCTTTTAATCTATTAATATTAGCAATTATTAATGTTTAATTTTTATTATAATATTATATACAGAGAATAACAACCATAAAAAAATAAATATTGGTACTATTAAAGTTTATTTATATATATAGATGTTTTACTTGAATGAAAAGTGGTAATTGCATTAATAATGGCTTTTATTAGCAAAAAATAGAAGATACTAAATAGTATCTTCTATTTTATCATGTTAAGAAAATATTCGTGTACTCTGGTATCATGGGTCAGTTCCGGATGGAAAGCAGCTCCTAAGAGGTTCCCCTGTTGGACCATGATAATTTTATCATCGATAGAACCCAGTATTCTGACATTATCTTTTACTGAGGATACATAAGGAGCCCTGATAAATACCCCGGTGAATGGTTTCTCAAGGTCCGCCAGATCCAATTCTGCTTCAAAGCTGTCTACTTGTCTTCCAAAACCATTTCTTACTACACAAATATCCATCAGATCCAAGCTGTATTGTTTGAGACCGGCTATTTCTTTGGCCAACATAATCATACCTGCACAAGTGCCGAAAACAGGCATGCCCATAGCGGCTTTTTCTTTAATCGGATCTCCTAATTCATAAGCAACCATCAATTTGCCGATAGTAGTGCTTTCCCCTCCGGGAATAACCAAGGCATCAATATTTTCTAAATGTTTTGGAAGTCTTATCTGTGCTGTTTCCACACCCAACTTTTGTAACATTTGTTCATGTTCTCTAAATGCTCCTTGTAAAGCCAAAATGCCAACTTTTGTCATTACAAAAACCTCTTTCTTAAATAGAATCAAAAAATAAAAATTCAGGGGATAGCTGGTGCCATCCCCTGTTATTTATTTGGGTCTACCAGCCTCTTTCTTGCATTCTTTGGGGGTCTGGAATAGAAGATATTTCAATGCCGACCATGGCTTCACCCAAATCTTTAGAAACTTCTGCCAAGATAGCGAAGTCTTGGTAATGAGTTACTGCTTTTACTATGGCTTTAGCTCTTTTTTCCGGATCGCCGGATTTAAAGATACCAGAACCTACAAATACGCCATCTGCGCCCAAATGCATCATTAATGCTGCATCTGCAGGTGTTGCTACGCCGCCTGCCGCAAAGTTGACTACGGGCAGTTTGCCGGTTTTATGAACTTCTAAAACTAATTCATATGGTGCGGCAAAGTTTTTGGCAGCTGTCATCAATTCTTCTTCCGGCAAATTTTGTAACCAGCGGATTTCGTCCATAACTTGGCGCATATGCGTTACAGCTTCAACAACATTGCCTGTGCCTGGTTCACCTTTAGTACGAACCATAGCAGCGCCTTCACCAATTCTTCTCAAAGCTTCTCCTAAATTGCGGCAACCGCAAACGAAAGGTACTGTAAAATCATTTTTGTTGATATGATATTTGTCATCTGCAGGAGTTAATACTTCACTTTCGTCGATATAGTCAATACCTAGAGATTCTAAAATCCTTGCTTCTACAAAATGACCGATACGTGCTTTGGCCATAACGGGAATAGTAACACATTCCATGATACGTGTAACAATAGTAGGATCTGCCATTCTGGCAACGCCGCCTGCTGCTCTGATATCGGCGGGAACTCTTTCTAAAGCCATAACGGCACAAGCGCCGGCTTCTTCAGCAATTTTTGCTTGCTCGGGGGTAGTGACATCCATGATGACGCCGCCTTTGAGCATTTCCGCGTGACCTTTTTTTACTAACCAGGTTCCTTTTTCAGACATTTCAACGCCCCCTGTAATATTTTTATCTATAAAATATTTATAGTTTTACCATTACTACCTAAATATTTTACTATAAGAAAATAAAAAAGACAAGCCTATTAATATAATTATAGAAGTATTTATTAATCAGTTGTTATATCGAATGGTTTTTTGTTGACGACAAGAGGTGAAATAGAGTAAAATAGCTTTGATGTTCTCGTAGCTTTGCGGGATTGAGTCACCCCTAAGAGAGCCCACTGTGTTCACTTTGCGGCGGGGACGCATTCTAACTTCATATGCGCCTGTAGCTCAGCAGGATAGAGCGGCCGCCTCCTAAGCGGCAGGTCGGGGATTCGAGTTCCTCCAGGCGCGCCATCTGCACAGCCGAAAACCTTGATTTTACAGGGTTTTCTGCTCTTTTTTCCTCCTACAAGATTGCTAGTACGTCGATATTTTCTGCTAACAAAAGCAGAGTATTCTTTGATACAATAATAAGAAAAATAAAATATCCCGTTATCGCGCAAAAGGCCTCTTATACTTTAGTATGATAGATAGCTTGAAACGAATGTATTTTGTGCTATATTAGCTTGATTTTTTAAAAGGGTACTGTAAGCTCAGCACGACTACTTACGTCATATTTTTCGAATATATTCCTTTCAGGGGTTTTGACGGAACTCTCTTGGTGATATTGAAAAAAAAGTGACAGGCGGAGTGTAATCCCTTTCGAAAATAGCAAAAATATAGATAGCCCACAGGACTTGTACTTGTGGGCTTTTTTTATAATCTTTATACTAAGGATATACTACAAAAGGTGTTCTGCGTTGGCGGATGGCCATACAAAGCTGTTAATCGATATTAATATTTAACCATTACTGTATATTTTTTATAAATTAAGGCTTTATGCTATAATTGATAAAAACAGATAATAGGTGATTATATGGAAAAAGATATATTTTTTATGCAGCAAGCACTTGATGAGGCTGCTAAGGCTGCGGCTCTTGATGAAGTGCCTGTAGGTGCTATAATTGTTAAAGATGAAGTAGTGATAGCTCGTGGTTA
The DNA here is from genome assembly GCA_050942825.1 of Bacillota bacterium. Lineage (GTDB taxonomy): Bacteria > Bacillota > Dehalobacteriia > UBA4068 > UBA4068 > CAYRML01. Next base: position 4,939 of record JBMNOA010000043.1, on the reverse strand, counting down.
TAATCAGAAGGAATCCGGCAAGGACGCTACACTGCATGCGGAGATAATTGCCATTAGAGAGGCTTGTCGGGCTTTGAATTCCTGGCGGCTTTTGGATTGCTGTATTTATGTCACGTTAGAACCCTGCGCTATGTGTGCCGGGGCAATGGTTCAGGCTCGTATAGGGCGTCTGGTATACGGTGCTGCTGACCCTAAAACCGGAGCTGCCGGCAGTTTGCTTGATCTGGTCCGTTTTAAACCCTTTAATCATCAGATACAAGTTGAATCTGGAGTATTGGAGGAAAAAGCAGTAGTACTTTTGCGTGATTTTTTTCGCCGCAAGCGGCAAAAATAGCGGTTTGTGGACAAATTTTGCTTTAGCTACTTAGTTTATAAAAAGAATATTGTTCATATCCTGTGGTGACTCTAATATAGCCGCTAAGTTCTTGATCGAGTTTTTCATCACCGGTATCAACTAAAAGTGGTTGAGGCAGGAGGCTGATTAATTTGCTTTGGGTGGCGATAACTATGATATTTTGCCGGCCAATACAGCGAATTATACGGGGGCTCAATTGCTGATTGCCTCTGCCTAGAATATGACCCTGTCCGCCTATAGCTGTAACAACGATTTTAGCCTTCTGGTTTTTGATCAGCTCATAAAGCTGATTTTCCGTTACATCTCGGGCAACTAATTTTTTATTCCTGACCACATCAATACCGAGAAGAGTATTCTCGAGATCTAATAGTTCCATTACGGAGCGAGTTGTTGTGCCGGGACCGATAATATAAAAGGTGTCCGGCTGCATATTTTCTACTATTTCGCTGGCGATGCCTTGCAAGGCTTCTTTTTCCGAATAGCCGCCCGATTTTACATTCTGCATGAAAGCTTTTAGTTCCGGTACCCGCATATATCCGTATAACCTGGCTTTTACTTGTCCATGGCGAAAAGCTTCCTCATCAATATCCATTACTTCCGCTTCTTTGATGTTGATAGCTTTTCCGCTTAGATAATAGGCTGCGGCTTTGCCTGCGCTTTTTGGATTTATGGCATAAACTGCCGAATGTATTTTTACCCCCGCTGGTATACCGATAACGGGTATTTTTTGGGCGATGGCTTCGCAGATATTACGTGCAGTACCATCACCTCCGGCAAAAACCAGCAAATCGACATTTTTATCGAGCATCGCATGGGCAGCTGAAATAGTGTCTTGGGCAGAGGTGTGGCCACTTTTGATCTTACCTAACACAAAAGGATTTAATCCCACAGCTTTGGCTTCATCTTCACCCATTTCTCCCGGATAGGTAAAAAGGTGAATATCGCTGTTGGCGGTTGTAATGATTTTTAAGGCTTCTATAGTTCTCTGGGGAGCTTCAGGTTTTGCCCCCAGAGCTTTGGCCTGTTCTAATATCTGTTGACCATCACTGCCTTTAAGACCTACCCGTCCGCCCATACCGGCTATGGGGTTGACTATCAGGCCTAGTTTTTTCATAGCTATTCCTCACAAACATTTATGAAAACAGAGGTTGAACCTATGCTTTGCTTGTACTACCTAACTATATTATTTAAATATATTTTGTTTCTTTTTTTGTAATTGGCGCCACGTGACGGCAATTTTTTTAAAATCATTCAAGTCAAATTCTAATGTTCTGTGTATAGGCGCGTTATGAGGGGCTGTTTTTATTATATGAGGTTCTTCATAGCATTCTTTGGATATTTGTGCCAGCACGGCAGCGTATTCATCTAGATCATCCTTAGTGAAAGATTCACAGGGTTCGAGGGTGAAAGGTTCAGGAACAATCCAGGGGTGATGTGATTGCCAATAATGCTCCAGCCCAAAGTCTATGAGACGCAAGGATACATCCATAGTACCAAAGCCCGTATCTTCTTTTAATTTTTCCCAACTATAACGCACTTGTTCCAGACGGCGCTTGCCTTCGGCATAAGGTATAACCACACCGGGTATCTGAGATATTTTTTTCATAAGATATTGATTATTGAGAACAGAGCAGACTGCTGCCTCGCGAATGCCCTCCGCTCCATGTTGCATGATCCACATGTAGGCCCTAACCACGATCGATGCATTGCCAATAAAAGAACGCACCGGGCCGATACTATCTGGGTAATCATAATTTAAGAAATATTCATTGCCGTTATATTCTACCAGGGGGGTAGGAAGATAAGGGCGCAGAAATTGGGCTACGCCTAAAGCTCCGCAACCTGGACCCATGCCTCCATGAGGCGAGGAGAAGGTTTTGTGGACATTATAATGTATCAAATCGAATCCGGTCTCTTTGGCTCTGGTTATGCCCATAATGCCGTTAGCATTGGCCTGGTCATAATAACAAAGGGCCCCTACCTGATGGGCGGCATCGACATATTCTTTAATGCGGGGATTGAAGATACCTGTATCTTCGGGGTTGGTGATAAAAATAGCAGCGGTTTTTTCCGAGAGGGCACTTTTCATAGCCTCCAGATCAGGATAGCCGTTTTCATCGGGCATTAGGGTGATAACTTTATACCCTGCTGTAGCGGGACATCCAGCATCGCAAGGATGAGAAAACATAGTGGTAATTATTTCATCACGATGCCGTTGGCCATTTTTTTTGTGATAGGCGCGTATTACGCAAGCACCGGCAAAGCAGGCATGGGCACCGCCTCCCGGTTGAAAAGTGAAAGCATCCAAGCCGGAAATTTCTTTCAGGAATTCTTCCGTTTTATAATAAATTTCCAATAGTCCTTGCATGGTGGAAGTCGGCTGCAACGGGTGTATTTCTGTGATATTGGGATTGCGGGCTACCAGATGCTCTTGTACCTTTGGACTATACTTCATAGTACAGGTGCCTTGGCTGATATCTGGGACAATATCTGCGCCTAGAGTTTCTTGTGATAGTCGTAAATAATGGCGGTTGACCCTGGGTTGGCTTACTTCTGGCAGATAAGGGCTCTTTTTACGGCGCATGTTAGGCGGTAAAAAAGAAATACCATCGCCGACTTCTTGCTCAATATCTTGATCGGCTAGGGGAGGAAGTACGCCTCTTTGGCCCGGAGTGCTCAATTCATAAATTATTTCTTCATCCCATTTCGCCTCATGGAATTTTCTTAGTCGATTGTTATAATCTCTTGTACTCATTTTGAGACTCCTTTCTGCTCTTGTGAGCCAATACTTTTGGCTATAGCCGCGGTAAATCTATCAATATCTGCTTTGTCATGCACTTCTGTTACACAGACCAAAAGGTTTTGGCCTAAATGAGGAAATTCTCCAGATATATCTTTGCCGGCGAAAATTTCTTCCTGCAATAAATCAGCGATTACTTCTGCCGCTTTTTTATCTGTTTTGTCAAAATTGACTACGAATTCTTTAAAGAAAGGGTTGGTAAATTTTATTTCTACTCCCTGTATAGCTGCTAATTTTTTTGCTGCATATTGTGAGTTTTGCATAATTGTCTGGCCAACTTCCTCAAAGCCTTTTGGCCCCATCAAGGCCATATAAACAGCGCTATTGATAGCCCAAAGGTTGACTCCTGTGCCGGTGAATTCATTGCCTTTTTCTCTTCTGGCATAATGAGTCCTTTCTATTAAAACCATCCCAAAGCCATATTCGCCTTCTACAGAGGTGGCTGTGATTCCATCGACTAGATCTTTAGTTTGTTCCATATATTTCATATCATCAAAGGTGGCGACAAATCCTCCTACTCCGGCCCCTCCGGAAAGATGTAATCCCAATGTATGAATATCACCGACGGTGATAGTCGCGCCATAGTTAGCGGGCGCTTCCATAACGCCCAAAGAAATTGGGTCGGTATAAACCAGATATTCTGCTCCCACTTCTCGGGTTATTTGACCGATTATATCGGCAGAGCCTTCCACCAGCCCAAAATAATTGGGGTTTTGTAGCAAAACAGCCGCCACATCAGGGCCGATTTTATTTTGCAGGTCTTCTATGTCTAATAACCCAGTTTCATTGTTATAATTGATAAGCTCTATTTGCAAAGCATTCTCAGGTCTGACGGAGGCCAGATAATTGGTCACTATAGCAAGATTTTGTGGGTCCATATTGGCCGGCAATAATACTTTTTTGCGCCCATTGATGCGGTTGGACATACAAAGCCCTGTGCCAATGGCTTGGGCACCGTCATAAACTGGCACGGTAATAAAATCCATATCCAATAATTCTGCCAATTGGCTTTGAAATTCGAAAAATGCCATATGTTTGCCATGATCTGCCCAACCCTCTGCGCCATAAGAGGTGAGGAATTCTCCGCGACCTATGATCTCATCACATACGGCAGGGACAAAGTGTTGAGCGCAGCCGGCTCCGATGAAGTTGAGATATTGAGAGCAGTTGCGATTTTTGGATAATATTTTTTCTGTGTGTCTTTTAAGATTATATTCATCACGAATTGGTTCAGGCAGATTGAGCTTGCCTCGAAACCTAATATGTTCAGGGATTTCCTCGTAAAGATCCATTTCATTCTGTGCGCCGATAAATTCAAGCATTGCAGTTTTTACAGATGGTTCTGAATTAGGGATATAGGGAAATCCTCTATGATCTTTTAACATGATTTACCTCCTACTATCATAAATTATATGGAAACAACGTTACCCCTGAATATGAAAACCAGCCTATGGTTTCAGATGAAAAAGCGGTTAAATAGCTGTATTTATCAGAAACTAAAAGAATTAATAGAAATAATAAAACCATAAACATTGATGGTTGATGGCATAATTTTAAATTAATAAAATATCAATAATTAATTATAATTATAGATTTTTCTCCACAGTGGCTTGGATAATAATAGGTATTATAGCTTAAAAAATTTTTAGGCAATAATTGTTTCTACTCGCCTTCAGTAATTTTTTTTAATAATCAGAAAAATCCATAGGTAGTCTTATTCTATAAAAAGCCATAATTTCCTGCTCTAAAGTTATTTAATCGGTCAAAAATAAAAAGAAGAATTT
>JBMNOA010000042.1:0-11961 GCA_050942825.1 Bacillota bacterium | reverse complement strand
AGGCCGAGGCCAGTGCCGTACAGAAGACAACCCAAGAGTTGGAGAACCTTAACCGTGAGCAGGAAAGACAGGAGGCTACACAGCAAGGATTTTTCCAGAAGGCAAAAGCCGGATGGACGGCAATGGTTGGCTGGATCGCCGCCGTAGTCGCTGCCGTGACAGGTCTTATCAGGGCAGTAGGCAATGTAATCAAGACAAATATTGAGTTCGCCCAGCAGCAGAAGAACCTCCAGACGATTCTCGGCGTGACGAATGACGAGATGGAGGCGATGACCTATCACGCCAAAGAACTCGGACGTACGACAGAGTACACCGCCTCCCAGGTCACCGAGTTGCAGATTGCACTCGCCAAGCTGGGATTCGCTGCCGACCAGATACGGGCGATGTCCGAGAGTGTACTTGCCCTTGCGACTGACCTCGACGCCGGTCTGGGTGAGTCCGCAGACCTTACCGGCTCGGTGCTACGTCAGTTCGGACTGGATGCCGAAGATACCGCACACGTTGTAGATGTGTTGGTAAAAGGAGCGAACGAGAGTGCGCTATCATTTGACAAGTACCGCACCGCACTGTCACAGGTCGCACCCGTAGCAAACGCTATGGGATTTGATCTGGAGAGTGTTGTCGCTATTCTTGGCTCACTTGCCAACGTGGGTATGGATGCCAGCATGGCGGCTACATCGACACGTAACATATTGCTCAAATTGGCCGATTCAAGCAGCGACCTCGCCAAGAGTCTTAGCCAGCCCGTTAAAGATATACCCACCCTCGTAGCAGGACTGAAAGAGTTGCAGGGGCGCGGTATTGACGTTGCCGCAGCCCTTGAACTGACAGACAAGCGCAGTGTCGCAGCGTTCTCGTCACTGATGAAGAACGCCGATGCCATTGATGAACTGAACAAGAAGCTCGCCGATGTGGATGGCTATGCTATCGGTATCCGTGAGGAACGATTACAGACCACCGAAGGTGCAATCAAGATGCTACAATCGGCATGGGAGGGATTTGAGTTGGCAGTACTGAATAGTGAGGGTCGTCTGTCCAAGTTCTTCCGGGGATTGGCTGACAATATAAACATAGTGACCGACAGGATTGACCCCGAAGGAAAGGCAAGGCGCGACTTTGAGGATTTGATACAGAATTATGCAGCAGGGTATGAAGAAATCGCGAAGGTAGCCGAAGAAAAGGGTATTGACGTGGCACACGCCCTGCACGTGATGTTTGATACCGAGACCCAGTCTATGCAGGCACGCGCCAACGAGCAAGGTCGTATTATCCAATCGATGAACCACCAACTCGCGGCGACCGATAACAAGCGCGAGAAGAAACGCCTTGAGCAGATAAAGGCTAACGCCGAGATAGAGATAAATACTATACGTAATAACTATCAGGCGTTAAAACAGGCTTACGAGCAGATACAGAAAGCACGTGAGAAGGCAAGCGGCACAACTACGACAGGCGGGAACGAAGGAGGTGGCGGAGGTAGTACGCTGACTGATGCCGAGAAGAAGCAGGCATCACAGGTCGCACTCAAAGAGTTGGCGAGCAGTCAGAAGATATATACCGCGATGCTCGCCCAGCAGAAGCGCTATCAGAACGATGCCGCACTGTCCGAAGAACAGAACGCCGAGCAACGGTGGCAGCATGAGCAGGACTGGCAGGCGCGCAATTTCGAGAACCAGCAGACGTATGAGCGTGAGAGACTGCGCATACAACTCCAATACGACCAGATCACGGGTGAAGAGTACCGCAACAGTCTGAATGCCCTTGACATCGAGCGTGACACATTCTATGCCGAGCAGGAGCAGAAGGCCGTTGACCACTACACTGAAATCACAAAGAAGATAGTATCGGCCGTTGCCGGTACTGACGTGAAGGCTCAGATACGTGCCGTCGAGAATGAATACAAGAGCCTCTACGACCAACTGGATGCTATGGTGGCAGCCGGGCAGATGACGTATGAGGAGGCATCGTACTACAAGATAGGGTTAAAGCAAAAGGAAACAGAGGAAATCAAGAAACTGCAAAAGCAGCAGACCGAGAACGAGCAGAAAGAGTTGGAGGCGCAGGCGAAAGCGCGTGCCGACCAGTTGGCGACAGATCTCAGGCTGGCGTGGCAGAATGCCGAGCAGCAGTACCAAATCCGCAGGCAGTATCTTGAACGCGAACTCGCGCTCTATAAGGACAATGCCGCCAGACGTGCCGAGTTGGAGGAGCAACTGGCCGCGTTGGAGAGTGCGCATCAGATGCAGAAGATTGACCGCCTGCAGGAGTACGGCAACAACGTACACGAGATGCTGTCGAGCATCAGTACCATAGCGACCAATAACAGCAACGCCCGCGTTCAGGAGGTAGAACAGCAGAACGAGAAGGAGAAGGCAGCTCTTGACAAGCGTCTGAAAGCGGGTGTTATCAGCCAGCGTCAGTATGACGAGAAAATCGCGAAGATGGATTCCGAACTCGCGCAGAAGAAAGCCGAGGAGACGCGCAAGCAGGCGATACGTGAGAAGGAGTTGGCCGCATTTCAGATCGTACTTAACACCGCAGCCGCGATAATGAAGATATGGGCGGAAGTGCCGAAGATGGACTTCGGTGTCAGCACCGTTGCGCTGACTGCCGTTGCAGGTGCTATGGGTGCGTTGCAGCTGGGAGCCGTCCTGTCTGAACCGTTACCCAAGGCACGTCGAGGAGGTAAGATCGAGGGAGCAAGACATGAGCAGGGGGGCGTACTGGTTGAGACCGAGGGTGAGGAACGAATCGTAGCAGCCCGTCCTGCAAAGGCGTTCCCGGAACTGCTTAACCTCATTTCGTATATCGGCAAGAACGCGGGTGTACCCGATACCGGTTATGCCCTACGTCGAGCAGAAGCCGAGCGCGCGGCAGCAGGTGGCGGTGGCACTACCGTTGAGATTGACTATGACAGGTTGGGTGAGGTGGTCGCCCAGCGTGTAGGTGAGGAGATTAAGAACTTGCAGGTGTGGCTGTCACTGACCGAACTACGCGATGCACAGGATAACGTGGTACACATGGATGAGCTCACAAGACAATAACCCCTAACCGATACTGACCTATGACAACCTATGACCTATTACGATCTATTGAGCCGGCAAAGATGAACGACTTTGTTCGTGCCGGAATTATCACCCAGGAGTGGAGGCGCGCGTTACGTGTGTATGAGTATTTCCGCGAGTGCTGCAAAAAGACAGGCAAGATGGATGCCTACGACCTGACGGGTGAGAAGTTCTGTATGTCGGACGAAAACGTGCGGAAGATCATCCGGCGGCTTAAATCCGAAGTATAGTGATATGGGATAACACTTTACCAACAAGATTGAAATATAATACATATATTTACACAAATCAAACAAAAAAAGATACTTATATGTTGGAAATCAAACTACACGAGGTAATCGATAAGGAGAGCAACGCATGGATATACGAATGGTTCGGCATGGATCACCCGTTCACGCTGGAGACACTACAGAACCTGCTAGACGAACATCCTGACGAGAAGGACATCAAGTTGCAGATACACTGTGACGGCGGTCTGGTCTCGGAGGGACTGGCACTTTACGACTGCCTGCGCACGTCAGGCCGTAATATCTATTGTAACGTAGAGGGCGACTGTCACTCGATGGCGATTGTGCTGTTGCTGGCCGCGCCAAAGAGCCAGCGCACAGCAAACCCCAACGCATCATTCCTCATCCATGAAGTACAGGGTGGCGTCAGTGGCACGACCACAGCCGTGGAGAAGTACGCCGAGGAAATGCGTGAGTTGCAGGAGCGTATCATTGACATCTATGCCGACCGTACCGGCTATAACCGAGATGACCTTGCGGCTGCTATGGCCGAAGAGAAGGTACGTGACTCGAAGTATATGCTCGAGCACGGTTTCATCGGCGCTATCAACGAATATAACACCAATCAAAAGAAGAATAATATGTTTAATTGGAAAGAAGCACTGGACGCCCTTTTGAAGAGGGGCGAGCAGGCAGAGAAAGAGGGCGAGCAGAACGGCGCACAGGCCGCTCCCGCCAACGAGATTGACGCCCTTAACGCCCGTATTGCGGAGTTGGAGGGTGAGAAAGAGAACGCACTGGCACAGGTGGAGACACTGACACAGGAGCGTGACACACTGACACAGGAGCGTGACGCAAAGGCCGATGAGGTAACTAATCTCACTGCCGAGCGTGACAACCTGCAGAGCGAGTTGAACACCGCTAACGAGACAATCGCGGCAAGGGATGCCGAGATAACTAATCTGAAGAGCCAGCTTGGCAGTGACTACCAGCCGGGCAACCGTATGAACGGACAGCCCGCCGGAGACGGAAGGCAGGATGAACAGTCCAGCGAGGAACGCAAGAACGCCGTTCGTGAGGCTCTGAACAAGAAGAAAAAGAAGTAATCACAATCAATCAAAAAATCACACGACTATGAGTAATTCAATCAACTTTAACTTGGCGAATTTCGCATTTACCGCCGAGCAGATCCGTGACATTAACGAGTTGGTGTATGAGGGCATTGAGAAACTGCCCGAACTATCAGCCATACATCAATTCTATCGAGGCATCATCTATGACAAGGAGGTCGGTTTCATCACCGGCGGCGGCCTTGTAGGAAAGAAAGGCCAGGGTTGCGACCCCCAGACACAGGACTGGAGGGTAAGCACCCGTAAGGTGCTGTGGCAACCCAAAGAGTGGGAAATTTTCCTCGACGAGTGCGCGGATGATCTTAAGAACACAATGGTGCTCTATGCAATGAACCAGGGCACACGTGTTGACGACCTGACTGACACCGACTACATGGCTATCGTTGTCGAGGTCTTGATAGGTGCAGTGTACAAGTTCATATACCGCCTTATCTGGATGTCCGACACCAACGCCGACAACGTGGACTTCGAGACACTGAACGTAGCAGCACTCGCTACACTGACTGCCGTCCCCACCGCAGCCGCCACCGAGCAGACCGCAGGCAGCGCACTGGAGGGCACAGTCTACCTGGCCGTTACCAAGAACACCACTGGTGCAGTCAAGTGTGCCCTCGCCAACGGCACTATCATCTACCTTAACGGCGAGGCCGCAACAGGTAACGCAGAGGCTGACAAGACCTACTACTCAAAGGACACCGAGAATAAGATTACCCCGATTGAGGGTACAGTCTATATGGGTGTTGCCAAGGGTACTCAGGGCGCACAGAAGTGCACCCTGTCAAACGGCACAATCGTTTACCTTAGCGGCGAGGCCGCTACCGGTGTAGCACAAGAGGGCAAGACCTACTACTCAAAGGACACCGAGAATACCGTCACCATCAACGGCGGTGGTTACATCACCGAGGACGTTGATCCCGAGTATTTCGACATCATCGACGGTCTGTTCAAGCAGCTCCGTGGCTTGGTTGCCGAGGACAACAATCGCGGTCAGACAATCGCTGCCAACAGCAAGACCAGCAAGGCTGACCAGATGGGTGAAATGACAGCCGATCGTGCCTACACACTGCTCTCGGATATGTGGTACAAGGCTCCTATCAAATTGCGTCAGATGAAGGCTGACACCAACGTAGAGAACCGCCCGAAGTTCCTCGTCACCCAGTCCATCGCCGACGCATACGAGCAGTATCTCATCGGTAAGGGTATTGACCGCACATATGTCAACCTCGTAGAGGGTGTACAGGTGCTGTCATTCCTCGGCGTCCCCGTAGTGCCTATGGCAATATGGGACGAGATGATCCAGGCATACAACGACCTCGGTGACACCTTTTTCAAGCCGCATCGCGCACTGCTGACCACCAAGTCAGTACTTGCCGTAGGTACTCCTAACGGAGAGCGTGAATTCGGAGAGTTCGATATCTGGTACGACAAGACCTCACGCAAGAATTACATCTTGCTCAAGGATAAGTTGGATGCTAAGATCGCCAACCCCGACCACTTCATCTACGCCGAATAAGAGACAAGGAAAGGCAAGGCATTTGGGGCGGTCATGGTCGCGACGGCCGCAGCCGCCCCGCCTTGTATAAGAACAAAGAACAAACAACAAACAATCAAAAACGTATAACTATGGATTGCAGTAAAATTACAGGAAACCTCGCTATGGCATCATGCCGTAATGCCGTTGCCGGCATACTGGGCGAAGCAATATTGATTAACTTCGATGACTGGAAGGCAGCCACCATAACAGAGAGCAACGGCGTCATCAGTGCCATCGCTCTGGCAGGCACAACCAAAGGTTGCAAGTTCACCAGCCACGAGAAGGCCTTTGAGGCCAGTGTACAGATGAACAAAGGCACTTATGGAAACTCATTCTCTCATCAGGTCATCATGCGCGCGTTCGACCGCACACAGACCTTGAAGGATGACATCAACAAGATTGCTCACGGCCGTTACGTGGTAATCGTTATCAACCGAGATCGCGAGAGCGACTCAACCGTCTACGAGGCCTACGGCACAGAGAACGGCCTGGCAGCCAGCGCCATTGAGTACAACTCAACTGACGGCGACGGCATCGCCTATGCTATCACACTCGCCAGCGAGGACAACGCACGTGAGAGCGAAGTGCCCAAGAGCATCTTCACCAACACGCTTGACGCGACCAAGACAATGGTTGACGGTCTTGTGGCCGATGAGTAAAACTTCTCGCCCGTCATGATGACGATTGACGAATACAGGCAACAGTATCAGGGTATCAGATCGTCCGAAGTGCGCGAACTGATATCCACTGATACTGACTTCCGCAATAACACGGAACGCCTCTACGAGAGCATCTTCCATGCGAAGCTGAACAAGATTTGCAGCAACTGCTGGTTCGATGCCTACATATTGATTATGAGAACGAACCTCGAAAAATTGAAAGCAATGCAAGAGAAAGAATTTGACCTACGTGCCGGAGTGGTACTCGTTGACCCTTATGGCGACCCTGCAAAAACCGTTACACAGCGTAACCTGACCGATGAACTGGCACTGTACCACCTGCGTGTAAACCCGAGTTGCATCAAGTGGTTCAGCATCTATCCCAATAACTGGGAGCAGTTGGCCGTTCAGTCCGGCATCGATGCCGAGAAGGAGACCGCCCCCGCACCCGGAACGAAAGAGCCTGCTACAGGCGACAGCATGCCGCAGGACAGCACCAAAGGGACAGGGGTGAATAATAGACCCAAGACGGAGAGAAAGGCGCAGGCGAAGGCCGCAGGCAAGTCAAAAGGTCGACCACGCAAAAAGTAAAAGAACGTATGAAAGTCGCAATACTGAAAACGGAACAGCAGCTACAATCACGTAACGACAGGTTACTCGGAATACAGAGCTACGGCGAACGTAACGACTACCCGCAGAAAGTCATGGAGGTGGTCGGTGCAAGCATTACGGGTGGGGCGTGTGTTGAGCAGTTCGGCCGTTTCCTTTTCGGTCGCGGTTTCTCCCAGCGTGACTTTTTTCAGGCCATAGTCAACCCGAAGGGACAGACAGCCGATGACGTGCTTGAACACGTGGCACGTGACTTCGCCATGTTCGGAGGATTTGCGCTGCACGTGAACTGGAATGCTCTGTATGAGATTACCAGCGTCAACGCCATCCCGTTCGAGTGGCTGCGCTTCGAGGCTCTCGATGCCGACTATAAGTTCAATCGCGTGGCACTGCATCCCGATTGGGGTCGCCGTTACACGCAACTGCGTCGATTCCGCAAGGCCGATATCGAGTGGTTCGACTTTTTCGACCCAGATCCGAAAGAGATAGCCGAGCAAGTGAGAGCCGCCGGAGGGTGGAAGCAGTGGAACGGACAGATATTGTATTACTCACGCCGAGGGCCGAAGTCGTATCCGTTGCCTGTCTATGACAGCGCGTTGACGGATATGTCAGCCGAAGAAGGTCTGTCCAACGTGGCATATCGTAACATACGCAACAACTTCCTGCCTGCCGGTATGTTCATCGACCATAACAACGGCGAGAAAGGCAAAAAGCAGGCCGAGGAAACGAAGGAGCAGTTGTCCGAGTTCCAAGGTGACACGAAGGCCGGACGTATACTTTATCTTAACCTCGATGAAGGTGACATCGAGCCTGAATTTAAGCCTTTTGAGTCGAACAACACCGACCAGAAGTTTCGGCGTAGTGACGAGAAAGTACCTGACCGTATCGGTGCTGCGTTCTGCCAGCCCCCGATATTACGTGCCAAGGACGTTGGTAGTAACTTCGGGGCTACGGCCATGCGTGAGGCACATGACTACTACAACAGCCAGACCGAGAGTGAACGCCAGACACTGGAGCGCGTGATGCGTGACGTATTCCAGCATTTTGCAGGTATCAACACCATCAACCCCGATGACGATTACTCTATTCTGCCGAAGGTCTATGACGTGACACAGACGCTGGCCGAGAAATTGGGTGACCGCACGGATAAGGTGCTGGAGATACTTTTTGATATGTCCAAGAGCGAGAATGCCAAACGTGTGGTATTAGCAAAGGTCTTCGGACTGGATGATGAAGATATTGAGGAACTCTTACAAGGCGTACAGCAATGATTATCACAGTTGATGACATACGCAAGTACCGCGAGATTGCGCGGAATACGCAGATGAGCCGCGTGGAGATATTCATCCGTGAGACGGAGGAACTGGACATCGTGCCGTTACTTGGTGTTGAAGAATATGACCGCCTGGCTAACAGGGATGAACATACCGAACTGACCGACGCCGAGAAGATGCTGCTGAACGGTGGCACGTGGATTGACGGATGCGGTAATCGACACCGCTTCGCCGGATTGGTTGCAGCCGAGTCATATCTGGTATTTGCCCGCTTCATCCGCACACACCCGTTGCAGGTAACCCCTTACGGCGTTGTGGTGAAAGACGGAGACGACAGCGTGGCTGCCAGTGCGCAGTCGATAGCCGCCGTCAGCAAGGACAGCGAGAAGATCGGCCGTCAGTATCTCGCCGATGCCGTCAAGTACTGGCGTTATGTCAGTCAGACGGCCGACTGCAAGCACATTCCGGCCAGTAGACCGAAATTTATAGCAATAGGAGATTAACGATATGAGTAACTGTGCAAAATTAATTAACAATCAGAATATGGCACGCTGCGGGCAGTTCAACCCCGGCATTGAGCCAGATCTGATCCTTATCGACCTGCGGGATATCGAGAGCCGCACCGTCGTTGACGGAGTGCTGACAGGACTGACGCTGAAAGAGGATTGTTATGCCGTCCGCTATCAAGGCCGCCGTAACGCCTATGATGCGAGTTATCAGATGCAGAAAGGTTCGTTCAACAACTCTTTCCTGCATAGCATAACCTGCCGCACGCACGTCCGTTCACAGGCCGTGAAAAGTCATATGAACCGCCTGCCGTTCTCACGTGTGCTGGTCGTAGTCCGTAATAAGGACAGCCACGACATGACGATGAAGTACGAGGTGTACGGCTACGAGAACGGTATGCAGATGTCCGAGATTGACTACACGGGTAACGCCGATGAGGGCTGGCTCGCCTCATTCATGCTCTCGAGCACCGAGGACGCATACGAGAGCGCAATGCCCGTTACGTTTTACAACACAGATCCCGAGACAACGTTCCTGCTGCTGCTCGCACTGACACAGCTGGAATGGTTCACGCTCGGGATAAGCACGCTTGGATCAAACATGAAAATTGGATAAAACAACAATGGAACATTTAGACAAAACATTCGCACAGGGTCAAACCCTGAACGCTGCTGACCTGAACGATATAGTCAGCAAGATCAACGAGGGTGTTGACGAATTCAATATCCTTGCAGCAGAGAACATGACCGATACCATTTATCTTGACTTTAACAAGACCGACCCTGCGACAATCGTTACAGGCGATGTCAACGGCGATGTCATCAAGTGGATACGAAAAAACTCACACCGCTACCTCGCAAAGAAAACTGACGAAGGCAAAATGACTATTTGCCAGTTGGCGGACGGTGACGGAACGGTATTTGCCGGAGACGGTTCAACAGCCCCGCTTGACGGCTCACAGGGTGATGTCATGGTGCACGTTCCTCGTTTTTTTTACCGCGTACAGTTACTTTCCGCCGACAAGTGGCAAATTGATTTATCGCCGGTTAAGGCGTCCGCGTCATGGCAGGAGTATGACGGCAAGCAGTTAATCGGTGCATACGAGGGTTACGTCAATGACGGTAAGTTGTACTCACGTTCCGGCGTGGATTCCACCGGCAACGTGTCACAGACAGACTTCAAGACCTACGCCCGCGCACGTGGTAACGGCAACACCCTTGTAACCTGGGAGCAGCACTGCATCATGGCCTTCCTGTTCTGGGCCAAGTACGGCAACACCAACTGCCAGGCAATCATCGGCTCGGGTACTGACAGCTACCAGAAGGCTACCGGCCAGACCGACAGCAAGGGTATGCACGACACTGCCGCCAACCTTGACGGCAATACCGGATCTATCAACTTCTGGGGTCTGGAGAACTGGTGGGGTAACAAGGCCGAATGGGTTGATAACGTAGAGGTAAACAAGGATGCCGTTGACGGTAAGTGGACTATCACCGAGCGTGACGGACACACCCGCACCGTTCAGGGATTCACCACACCTACGGAAGATTGGGCTTATCTCAAGTCCGTAACCCTCGGCATACACCTGGATATGGTCGGCAAGACACTGGGTGGCGACTCCGCACAAGGACTATGTGACGGTCAGTATCTCGGTGCATCTACTCATCGTGTGGTGCGGCGATCCGACAGCTACGCGGATACGGTTGGCGGTGTCGTGTGCGCGCTCGCGCACGGTGATGCGTCTTACGCGGGCGATGCCTGCGGGTCGCGTCTGGCCTTCCACGGTGAAATACGTATTGAGCCCGACGTTGCAACGTTCCTGGCGTTGTAACGTCGGCGCGGCAGGCTGTCCTTTGCAAGGAGCTGCGTGCGGCGTTGGAGTTCGCAGCAGCCGAGAATGAGATACCCTTCCGGGCCACAATCAAAAAGAAGGAAATAGGCAAAAACAAATTCAAATTCATTTTCGTATGAAACCATTTAAAGTAAATGCAGCAGAGGGAACTTCCCTCATTGAGAACGGAGGCAGTGGACGTTTCTACTTCCGCTGGGGTATGCACCCTTATATCGTAGAGGGTGAGCAGCAGGGCTACGAGGGCTTCGGCTGTTGGTTTGACGGTATGCCTACATTCGGCGAGTTGGTGGATGCTATGATACGCGCCCGCTACTCACTGTCTGACGAGTTGGCACTGCACCGCCAGCGTGACAGCAAGCCGGATGAGTTCGCCGAGTACAACCAGTTCGTCGAGGCGTGCAAGGCCGAGGCAAAGGCACTGCTGGGAAGTGGCAACGAGGCAGAGGCAGAGGCAGAGGCAGAGAGTGAGAACGAGGGTGAGGGCGAGTAAAAGGGAGTGAGGTCGTATGTTGTCGCACCTGAATTTGTACCCGGCAAAGGTGCTGGCAGGAATAGTGGCTGGGTTCGTGGGCGTTATGTTCGACAACCTGTTACCGCTATTCATTGCCGTTGTCGTATTCGAGGTAACGGATTTCGTCACCGGCGTAATTAAGTCGGGGGTGGTAAGCAAGCGCAAGGGCGGGCGGTTTGCCTTCGAGAGCGTCAAGGCGTGGCGCACGATATACAAGTTCGTGCTCATACTCGTGGGCATTGTGCTGGCAGAGTTGCTCGACCAGACGTTCGGTAACGACGGCCGCCTGAAATTGGCCAACTACTTCACCGCCTTTTGTTGTGGCGTAGAATTCTGGTCGTTCCTTGAGAATGCGGCCGTCATCTGCGATCACCCAATTTTCCGTATGCTCAAGAAAGTGATGCGTGAGAAAACCGAGGATGCTATTGGTGTAACATTTGACGATGAGGAGGCAAAGAAATGAAAGTGCGATTAGAAAGACGCTGGCCGATGCTCATGCTGGTGCTGCTGGTGCTGCTGTTGCCTGTCGGATGTCGCACGACCGAATACATTACCGTGCCGGAGGTGCATACGGAGTACGTCTATCGTGACCG
>JBMNOA010000007.1:0-49871 GCA_050942825.1 Bacillota bacterium | reverse complement strand
GCTAAAATATCTTTTTAACTTTTTTTTTATGCTTTTTTTTCCACATTTTTTATTGACAAACAATCTATGTGTTTAAGTGGTGCTTTGTTTTGTCAAGCACAATTTTTTAATTTTTGTCCACAACTTTTCCACAAGAGACCATACATTTTATTGCATAAATATGCAAAGATCTTTTTCTCTGCAGCGACAGTGCGATTATAGAAAAATTTTCCTGGTTTTCTGTCGAAAAACCGGAATTTTTCTTAATGATTTACAATAGGTGCATCTCCCCACAATCTTTCCAGGTTATAATATTTACGCTCTTCTTCCTGAAAAATATGGACGATGATATCACCGAAATCTAATAAAATCCAGCGAGCATCTTCGTAGCCCTCTACACGCAATACATTTTTTCCTCTTATTTCGGATTGTTCTTTTATATAATCGGCTATGGCCTGCCCTTGACGGGTATTACTGGCCGTCATCAGCAAAAAGTAATCACCGATCAAGGTGATTCCCTGTAAATTGATGCTGACAATATCAACCGCCTTTTTCTTTTTTGACCATTTGATGAAATTATCCAACTCTTCTATTAATTGCAAAATGCAAAACCTCCTTATTATTATATCTTTATGTATTCTTTCTACTATCTATATTATGTACTCTTTTGATTATCTCTGTCCTCTACTTGTTGGCGAAAATATTCATGCGCTCGATAGGCGAAGGGATGGATATTACTGCCACTTTTTCTCAGCCAATCAAATACAGCGCTGAGACTAACCAGCATAGCCTCGTTGAGATCCAGGTAAGCCAAACGGCGGATTTTTTTTAGCACGGGCCAATTTCTGCCCGGCTCGATCATATCGGCCAAAAAAATGATTTTACTGAAATTGCTCATCGAGGGACCGGCTACCGTATGTCCGGCTACCGCTTCTAATATCTCCTCGTCTTCAATACCCCATTCTTTTTGTAAAAGATAAGCGCCTATAGGAGCATGCAAGACCACAGGATTGATCTTTTCGGCTTCGGTAACTTCTATGCCTGCTTCCTGGGCTATTTTGTAATAATCTTCTACGGAAAGTCCTCTGGCAACATCATGCAAAAGACCTGCCAGCTCTGCTTTTTGGGCGTTCTCTCCCCAAAATTCGGCCAATTCCTTGGCAGTAGCCGCCACGCGCAAGCTATGCTCATATCTTCTTTCGTTTAACTCTCGGGCCAATCTTTCTTTATAAATTGCCCATTGGTTATTGCTTTGATCAGGCATATCCGCACTCCTTTTTTGCTTATTTATAGAGACCGTTCTTCTTTATATACATCTCCACCGCTTCCGGCAAAAGATAAGTGATAGTTTGGCCCCCCGCTACCCGTTGGCGAATATCTGTTGAAGAAATGGCCAAAGCCGGAACTTCCATAAAACTAACCTTTTTCAAAACATGGGCAGGCAAAGTCTTAGTCTCCTTCAAATTGAAACCCGGACGGTTGGCAGCAATAAATGAACACTTTTTCAGCAGCTCATCGATATAGTTCCAACTCAGTATCTCCAAAATGGCATCAGCGCCTGTGATAAAATATATATCACTATTATGGTAGTGCTCCAAAAACTGGCACACAGTGTCATAAGCATAAGAATAGCCCGGCCTGTCTACCTCTATACGGGAAACACTAAAAAAAGGATTAGTAATAGTAGCTAATACAGTCATCATAACTCTGTGCTGGGCCAGTGAAACGACACGCTTTCTTTTATGCGGAGGATTGCCTGAAGGGATAAAAATTACCTTATCGAGCTCAAATTTATCTCTGGCAGCTTCTGCGGCCACCAAATGGCCGTAATGAATTGGATCGAAGGTTCCTCCCATCAATCCCAGCTTTAATTTTTTATTACTGTTACCGGCATTTTCCTCAAAAAATTGCTTATCACTTTGCATATTTCTAACCTCGGCTACTCGGCATAATCAAATTCACTTTGTCCTATAACAACCAGGTCGCCCTCTATGAGACCAGCTTCTTTCAAAGCCTTGTCAAAGCCTATTTTATGGAAAATTTTCTGCATACGCATTACGGCTTCATCATTTTCCATATCGGTCATAGCCACCAATTTTTCTATCCCTTGTCCTGTCACCCGCCATACGCCAGGCTCTGTCTCCTCTATCTGCCAAGGCTCTTGATGGCGCACTATCGTATGGCGCAGCTGGTTTTCTTCCGGAGGCGGCTCGGGTGCTGCAGCCAGTAATTCGGCTGCACGATGCAAAAGAGGCATTAAGCCTTCGCCTGTGATGGCTGAAAGGGGAAAAATCTCATATGGTGTGCCGCCGGCTTGTAATTCAGCCTCGAAGGTGGCCAAAAGCTCTTGTGCTTGCGGCATATCCATTTTGTTAGCGGCGATGATCTGCGGTCTTTGCAGCAGATCCTCCCGATAAAGACGTAATTCCTCATTGATGAGCTTGAAATCCTCATAGGGGTCTCTCTCTGTGATACCTGACATATCTACGACATGGATCAGTACTTTGGTCCTTTCCACATGTCGCAAAAAGCGATGGCCCAAACCGACGCCTTGGGCGGCGCCCTCCACCAGACCAGGCAGATCAGCCATGACGAAGCTATTACCATCACCCAGATCGACCATGCCCAAATTGGGCTGCAAAGTAGTAAAAGGGTATGAGGCTATCTTGGGCCTGGCTGCCGAGGCTTTGCTGATGAGGGTGGATTTGCCGGCATTGGGCAGACCTACTAAGCCGATATCGGCCAACAGCTTGAGCTCCAGCACCAGATTGCGTTCTTGGCCGGGAGCACCTTTTTCCGCTATATGTGGTGCTTTATTCTGCTGCGAGGCAAAGCTAATATTGCCGCGGCCGCCGCGGCCGCCTTTGGCTACGACCACTTGCTGACCATCTAATACGATATCAGCCAACAGCTCGTTGGTATCAACATCACGGCAGACCGTGCCCAGCGGCACACGCACATAGGTATCCTTGGCATTGGCTCCATGCTTACTTTTATTGAGTCCATTTTCGCCTCGATCGGCTTTATAATGGCGTTTGTATCTGAAATCGACTAAAGTCTTGAGGTTTTTATCTCCTACAAAGATGATATTGCCGCCGCGGCCACCGTTTCCTCCGGCGGGGCCGCCCATCGGCACATATTTTTCACGGCGAAAAGCCACGATACCGTTACCGCCGTCGCCGCCTTTGACATATATTTTGGCATAATCATAAAACATTTCTATTTTCTCTTTCTTCAAACAAACTGGTAAAATATGATTATTCTAATTTTATATAAAAGAAAAGCACAAGTCAAATAAAATAAAAAGACTCTGCTTTAGATCATTTTTGGCACTAAAGATATCGATATTATACCACAAAAAACAAGATAATAGACATAGATAAAAGAGACTTTCCCTTAAGAAAGTCTCTTGGTAAGCAAATTAATCAGATGGCTTGTGAAGGATAAACACTGACTTGTTTTTTATTACGATCTTTTCTTTCGAATTTGACCTTACCATCTATAGTAGCAAAGAGTGTGTCATCTTTGCCGATTCCGACATTATTACCAGGATGAAATTTGGTACCTCTTTGACGGACAATGATGCTGCCTGCTGAGATAAATTGACCATCATGGCTTTTTAATCCCAATCGCTGAGCATGACTGTCGCGGCCATTTCTGGAACTACCGCCCGCCTTCTTGTGAGCCATTACATCCCACCTCCTCTTAGCGAAAATTTATATTTTTTACGCAGTAATTTTTTCAATTTGTAATTTTGTAAACGGCTGACGATGACCTTTTTTAACACGGACATTCTTTTTAGGCTTATATCTGAAGACGTCAATTTTTTTGCCTTTGCCATGAGACAGAATTTTGCATTCGACTTTGGCACCTTCTACAAAAGGACTGCCTATGGTAGTTTTGCCGTCATTTATTACGGCCAAAACTTTATCAATGGTCAAAGCCGCTCCTTCTTCCATAGACAATAGCTCCACATTTAAGGTATCACCTTCGGCTACTTTGTATTGTTTGCCGCCACATTCAATGATTGCGTACATGGTTGCACCTCCCCTACTATATAGACTCGCCCGACAAAGGTGGCCACCTGGGCACTTTTTTTGACCAGTTCGGTGCGGTATAGCAACACATCAGATGAATTTTAACATATTTTCACAAGCCCTGTCAATCTTTTTATGATTATTGGCCAGCCAATAATGCTTATTATCAATATTTATAAATTTTTAAATTATCTTCTATGACTTGAGCCTTGGCATGAGTTTTCATAATTCTGGTGATCTCGATCTCCACTTCCTGGCCTACTTTGCTTCCTGCATCCTCAACATGGATAAGAAAACCGTTAACCTTGGCCGAGCCGATATTGAGACGATCCTTGTGCTGTGATTCGATCTTCACCTTGAGACGCTGGCCCGGTTTTAAAGGAGACTGAATAAAGCTTTCTTCGTCTGTTTCATAGCACGGCCTGACCAGAATTTCCTCCATGTGCAGGGCGAAATTACCTTTGATAATAAGTTTTTTCTTATACTTTCTCTCTATTTTATGCAGAGTTTTGGACATAGAACCGATCAAAAAAGAGGCTACGCTGGTATTGGCTTCAATAAAGATGGCCGGAGCTTCTGTCTCTTTGGCCAGTGCCTCAATCTCTCTTTTCAGCCGCAGAGCCACTGTCTCTTCAGACAGGACACGCCCTCTGCCATTGCAAAAGGGACACTCTTTTTCCAGGGAGGCGGACAGGCCTTGTCCGATCTTCTTCCTGGTCATTTCCACTAATCCCAGATGTGTCATACCTAAAATCGTTACGCGGGTGCGGTCCTTTTTTACTTCTTCTTCCAGCACAGAGAGTAAGTGCGCTTTGTCCTGATGGTTATCCATATCGATAAAATCTACTATGATGATACCACCCAAATTACGCAGACGTAACTGACGCGCAATCTCGGCCGCAGCCTCTAGATTGGTGCGTAAAATGGTCTGCGACAGATCATCTTCCCCAACATATTTGCCGGTATTGACATCTATGACCGACAGCGCTTCTACTTGATCTATAATAATATAGCCACCGCTTTTGAGCCACACTTTACGTCGCAAGGCCTGGTCCATCTGGTCTTGCACATTATATAGTTTGAAGAGATCCTCCGACTGCCTCAAGAATATTTTCGGCACCAAAGAGGGAGAAGTGACCGAGGCTATATCTACCATTTTTTCGAATATATCTTTATTATCCACCAAGATCCGTTCTACAGAAGTGACATCGGTATCACGGATAACCCGTTCCACCAGACCCAGATCGCTGTATAAAAGTGAGGGTGCCGGGGCCTTTAGGGATTTGCCCTGGATACGCTTCCATTGTTTGGAGAGCATTTTGATATCGCCTAATAGCTGCTCCTCGCCCATATCCTTGGCGGCGGTGCGAATAATGGCACCCATGCCCTGGGGTAAAAGTGCACTGACCAGCTCTTTGAGCCTTTTTCGCTCCTCCTCTTCCCGAATGCGGCGAGAAACAGCCACATAATTGCTGGTAGGTAAAAGCACCAGATAGCGGCCGGGAAAAGTGGGATGAGTAGTTACTCTGGCCCCTTTCGTTCCTGTTGGTTCCTTGAAGATCTGTACTACAAGCTCCTGACCTTTATGAAGTAATTGACTGATGGACTTTTTGGTTTTTTCTGATGATTGCGCGTCCCCGAATTCATTGAATTTCTTGGGAGCAGCATCTTCTACATACAAAAAACTGTTTTTTTCCATACCGATATCCACAAAAGCAGCTTGCATACCAGGTAGGACATTTTCCACATAGCCTTTATAGATATTGCCCACCAACCGTCCACCCGAAATGCGTTCTATATATATCTCCGATAAATGCTGGTTTTCTAAAACCACCACGGATATCTCATCCGGATCCACCTTAATCAATATTTCTCTATACATACATGAACTCCTAAAATTTTTTATGGCAGATGCCTGCCTTGATCATCTTCAATAAATAAACCTGTACGGCGCACTACCAGCAACGAAAATGAAGGTGCTATGGCTTGGGCCAGCTCTTGTGGTTTGGGAGTGCCTGCAACGCCCAATCGGATAGCTACGCACAAGCTCCACGACCCTATCAATTCTATACTAGTCACAGAAGGACGGATATCTATGATTTTTTTGCCTTTGGGTGAAACCCTTTCTATAACAAAACTGTCGGCCGACAAAAACCTCTGCACGCCCTCGGCCAAAGCCCCTTTAAGGGCCTCTTTTTGTGGCTCAAAAATCAGCTCATAAACAGCCAGATTGATACTGGCCATGAGTGATTTGCTCTTATCGTTTATTTTCCTTGCTTGTACCAAAGAGAGGCCCGCAGGCGAAAAATCTCCCAACAGCTCCTGCCAAGCATTGGGCGGTTCGCTGGCAAAATCTATATCGCAATAGAGGCAATCTTCGGCCACGCCTACAGCATGAGCGGGCCCAAAAGATATACACATATGAGGATTGAAACCCTCGGAATAACGCATCGGCAGACCTGCTCTTCTCAAAGCTCTTTGCAAGGCCGACAAAAGGTCCAAGTGCGAGATATAAGACATATTACCTGAAATTTTCAATTGTACACGCCATCTGCTGAACATGGTTGCTCCTTTATCTTAGCGTCACCGTGTGCGCGCTTTCTATATTAGGTGGCAAAAATATTATGCCCCGAAAGATTGCGGCAAATGCCGCAACCGCTACAAACCTCATGGCGGCAGTCATCTGTCAAGACTCCTGCTTTGGCCTTTTGATACTCCTGCCACAACCAGTCTCGCTCCACACCGCAGGAGATATGCGACCAAGGCAGAATATCATTTTTTTCATAAACCGTATTGGCATAAAAAGTCCTGTCCACTCCGCAGGCATCAAAAGCCTTTTGCCAAATATCGGGGCGGAAATGCTCGCTCCAACCATCGAAACGACAGCCGTTTTGCCAAGCTTGCAGTAAAACTTGACCCAAACGCCTGTCCCCGCGGGAAAATACCGCCTCCAGAGCACTGGTCTCTATATCATGACAGTTGAGATGCACTTGGCGCAGGGGCCGCAATTTTTCACGCAGCCAAGCCTGCTTGTGTCGTAATAATTCCGGGCTGTTTTGCCCCTGCCATTGAAAAGGCGTATGTGCCTTAGGAACAAAAGAAGCTACTCCTAAGGTGATTTTGATGGGCTTTTTGATTTCTTTGGGCTTGAGGCGGCGTCCAGTGGACAGCACTTTTTGACAGAGGTCGACAATAGCAGCCAAATCCTCCTCTGTCTCCTCCGGCAGACCAATCATAAAATACAGCTTGATATTGGTCCATCCGGCGGCAAAAGCTGCGGAAACAGCGGCAATGATATCTTCTTCTGTCACACCTTTATTGATAATATCACGTAACCGCTGGCTGCCTGCCTCAGGGGCGAAGGTCAAACCACTCTTGCGTACTTGTTGCACCCGCCGGGCCAAATCGACAGAAAAGGCGTCTACGCGTAAAGAAGGCAGAGACACACCTACGCCGCGCACGCAATTTTCCTGCAATAGACCGTCTACCAGGCGGTCGATACAAGAATAATCGGCTGAAGAGAGGGATACCAGGCCCACTTCCTCATAACCGCTAGACAACAGCTGCTCTTTTCCCTGCTCCAGTAGTAGCTCCAGGCTCTTTTCCCGCAGGGGGCGATAAATAATGCCGGCCTGACAAAAGCGGCAGCCGCGTGTGCAGCCGCGCATCAGCTCCAGCATAGCTCGGTCATGTACTACCTGCGTATGGGGCAGCATAGCCGCACGAGGAAAGGGCGCCTGATCCAGATCGGACAAAAAGCGCTTACAAACTTTTGGCGGGGCGGGACTTTTGGCTACTATAGAGGCTATTTTGCCGTTATCCTGATAACTAACATCATAGTATTTAGGCATATAAAGCCCTTTTATAGACAAGGCTTGGTGCATAAACTCGGCTTTGGTGAGCCCTTTTTGCCGGGATTCTGCTATTAGGGTCAGCAATTCCAGTAAGACCTCTTCTCCTTCGCCGATAATGAAGATATCAATAAAATCGGCCAGAGGCTCGGGATTGAAGGCACAGGGACCACCGGCTATCACCAGGGGGCCGTCCTGACGCTCGACTGCCAGCTGCGGTATACCCGCCAGATCCAGCATATTGAGGACATTACTATAGCTAAGTTCATATTGCAGTGTAAAACCAACTACATCGAAATCAGCTACGGCATGACGACTTTCCCAAGTAAAAAGAGGGATATTCCTCTCCCTCATCAAGGCTTCCATATCAGCCATCGGCGCAAAAGAACGCTCCAAAAGGAAACGCTCATCCCTGTTGACTGCTTCATACAATACGCGCAGTCCCAAATAAGACATACCTATCTCATAGGTATCAGGAAACAAAAAGGCCATTTTTACTTCAGTTTTGTGCCAATCTTTGATGACTGAGTTATATTCTTTGCCGATATACTGTGCCGGTTTTTGCACCTTGGCAAGTATATTATAACGATCTATATCTATGGGTTTTTGCACATTATTTTGTCCGCTGCCCAAAAAATCCACTTCCTCATTGTTATATCATTATCTTTATATAAATTTCAACATACTAAAGCCCAAAACCTTTTAAAAATATAGAAAAAAAAGACGCTAACGTCTTTTTTTTGATATGGCCTTCTTCTATTAGATTACTTTACTCGATTTGTTATTGGTAGTATTGCTTTGGCCTTCTGATTTAATAGCGTTTTCGTTCTCTTTGGCTGGATTGGCTTCCTGATTGAACAGCCAAACCAGCGGATCAACGGGTATATCATTTTGTTTCAGGGCAAAAGCTAGATTTGTTTCACCCATCAGGCCCACAGCATCGGCACTTTTGACCTTTTGACCTTGCTGCACCTGAATTTGATCAAGGCCTTGATAGATACTCACAAAACCTCCGCTGTGGGAAATAGTGATCCACATATTTCCCTTCTCACCGCCTGTAGAAAGGATCGTCCCATCTGCCACAGCTTTTACGCTATTACCTGCTTCGCTGTTAATAATAATGCCGCTGGATTGCCCGCTGGGTTCACCCTCCAGCTGAAATTTTTTGATCACTACACCGGAAACCGGCACAACAAATTCCGGTATGGTGCTATCATCGCTTGTGCTCGCGGCAAGCAGAGCATCATAATTAATCCAGCTACTCTCCAGCTCTAGAGCATCGCCGCCTACATAGCGGGAAAAATCACCCAAAATAGTCTCGGAGGAAGTGAAATTAACTACTACTAAGAGTAAGATTACCGCCACCACTGACTGTGCCAAAAAACGCTTTCCGAAACCACCGAAGCGGTTTTTTTCGGACCTGCTTCTTGGTTTGCAATATTCATAATCATTTAAACTTCCCATTTTATCACCTACGGACAGAGTTTTTATTATAAATATGCCTGACCGCAGGGTAATATGACAAAAAATGGCTCTTGGCCATTTGTATGTCTTTATAAAAACGCGTAATATCAATATATTATTTTATGCAATGGTATCTTTATCAAGCCCTGAGAATATCAGCAAGGGCTTTGATATGCTCCGGCGTAGTGCCGCAACAGCCGCCAAATATTTGCGCTCCCGCCTCAAAACAGGCTTTCATGCCGGAGGCAAAATCTTCTGGCGACATATGGTAACGGGCTTTGCCCTCATCAAAAATTGGCTTGCCGGCATTGGGCTGCACCATGACAGGTAATCCTGCGGGCTTCATATTGGCCACGATCTCTGCCATTTCCAGAGGGGTCAGATCTCCGCAATTGGCTCCTACCACATCGGCTCCCGCCTCAGA
This sequence comes from Bacillota bacterium, assembly GCA_050942825.1. Lineage (GTDB taxonomy): Bacteria > Bacillota > Dehalobacteriia > UBA4068 > UBA4068 > CAYRML01. The sequence goes on along the minus strand of JBMNOA010000007.1, from coordinate 40,116 downwards.
GGCTTTTTGCGCGCAATCGGCAGCGCTGTTACCCATAACGGTACGGCCGCCTTTTTTGACGGTGCTGAAGGTCAAAGAGACTATCACCGGCAGATCAGCCACCTCTTTGCAGGCCTTTAAGGCTAAAAGAGCCTCGTTGAGGTCGAATACCGTTTCTATGATGAAACCGTCTACTCCCGCCTCATAAAGAGTTTGGGACTGACGCACATAAGCTTTGTAAAAATCATCGGCCTTGCCCGCTCCCAAAGGAGCCAGCATTTCTCCCGTGGGGCCGAGATCACCGAAGACATAAGCGCCTTTAGCGGCGGCTTTTTTGGCAATCTGGGCACCGGCAATATTTGCCGCATCAATATCTATGGGGGCGGCGCCTTTTTTGCTCATATAGATCTCGTTCAAGGTCAGGGTATTGGTGATAATACAATCGGCCCCTGCCTCAATATATTCCTCGTGCACTTGCTGAACCTGATCGGGATGCTCAAGATTATTGGCTGCACCTGTCAAAGACAGGCCTTTGACTGCCAAAAGGCTGCCCATACCACCATCGAATATTATCGTTTTGCCGCTTTTTAAATCATCAAGAAAAGTCATAAAGCACCTCTTTCATTTAAAACATCTTGACATTACTTCGCATACCCACGCTCAAAATCAGGCCCAAAGCTGCCATATTGATCAACATACTGCTGCCCCCGTAGCTTAAAAGGGGCAACGGAACACCTGTAACGGGCATAATTCCTATGGTCATACCGACATTGACAAAAATCTGAAAGGCGAACATACCCACTACGCCGCCTACGATCACAGAGCCTAAAAGATCCTTGGCTCTATTGGCTATACTGATGGCCCGCAAAAGCAATACCAAATAAAGCATAAGTATTCCTAGAGCGCCTAAAAATCCGAACTCTTCCCCTACCACAGAGAAAATAAAGTCCGTATGATGTTCGGGCAGGAAATTGCCCTGCACCTGCGTGCCATTACCAAAGCCTTTGCCCAAGAAACCGCCCGAGCCGATTGCCACTTCCGACTGTATCATATGATAGCCCGTATCCAGCGGGTCCATATACGGATTGATAAAGATGATCAGTCGCGTCAATTGATATGGTTTCAAAGGCAAAAAGGCCGGTGACTCTTCCAGCTTGAATTGGTAGCCATCGGTATAAAAATATAATACCGCAAATATCATCACCACCATAACGGCAATGATCAGCACGATCACTAAAAGCGTTTTTTTAGGCACACCACCTATTAAAGCCATTGACAAAATAATGGCCACAAACACCAAAGAAGTACCAAGATCAGGCTCTGCTATAATCAAAAAAATGGGGAAAAGCATCAACAAAGCACCCGCGATCAGCTTGCGCGGCTGATGCATACGGCCCTGATTTTTGGCCAAAAAACAGCCGAATACCACTATCATAGCAATTTTAGCCAGCTCCGAAGGCTGAAAATCCATAAAGCCCAAATCAAACCAACGGTGGGCGCCTTTTTGTTCGGGAGCAAACAATACTGTAATCAAAAGCAGGATAGTGAGTCCATAGATAAAAATATCCAGCTTCTTGAAATTGTCATAATTAAACAAAGCCACCATAAAAAATACTACCGTTCCTACACCTATCCAAAGCAGTTGTTTTTTTACATGGTAGAAGGGATCTCCGTCTACAACATTGGCTGAAGCGCTGCTTAAGATGATGAGGTTGATGGCTAGAGTGGCAAAGATCATGGCCACGAAGACCCAATCTATATTCTTTATCAGTTTGCCGCTATTGAACATCGTCATTCCTATTATTATGCACCTGTCTTTATCTTTTGGTTGATTTTTTATTCGGGGGCATCGGGCAGATCGTCAGGAACCGGCTGCTCGTTCAGGCCGAAATATTCTTTATATACTTCTTTGCAAACTACGCCGCCTGAAGAGCCTCCGTGGTAACCGTACTCGATGAGGCAGGCAAAAGCAACCTGGGGATCATCAAAAGGAGCAAAAGATACAAACACGCCGTGATAATCCTTGCCTTTGTCATCACCGGGCAGACCGGTTTGTGCCGTACCCGTTTTGGCCCCCACCTGAATGGGAAAATCGGCAAAAAGGCCGTAAGAAGTACCTCCTTGTTGTGTAACAGCCAGCATAGCATCACGTACTATCTGCAATTTATCGCTGCTGATATCCATAGTATTCAAAATTGTGGGTTGGTACTGATAAAGCTGTGTTCCTAGATTATCTAAAATCTGGTCTACGAGATGGAGCTGCATGCGGTTACCCCCATTGGCGATAGTGGCTACGGCGTTAGCCAATTGCAGGACCGTATAATTATTATAACCCTGTCCCATAGACATGTAATATGTATCGTAGGTTTTCCAAGTCCCTTCTTTACCAGAAAAGCGCTCGGCTTTCCAAGCGGGATTGGGCAAAACGCCTGCTACTTCTCCCGGCAACTCGATACCTGTTGTTTGTCCAAATCCTAATCCTTGAGCGGTGGCAGCCAGTTGTTCGATACCTATGCGCTTACCCATTTCTTGGAAATAGGCATTGCAGGAAACGGCCAAAGCTTTTTCTAAATCGACTGTACCATGGGCTTTGGGGCATTTGGCTCGAGGCTTCTTCCACATGGAAGAATTGCAGGTAACGGTGGCATAAGGGTCTATGATGCCCGAATCCAGGATAGCCGTCGCCGTAGCTATTTTGAAGGTAGAGCCAGGCGGATAAGCTCCCGCTATGACCCTATTGAATGTAGGACGCAGAGCCTCATCGAAATAATATTTGGCTTGCGCGGAGGTGAGACCTTGCGAAAAATCATTGGGATTGATAGTAGGATAGCTGGCCATAGCCAATATACCGCCTGTTTTTACATCCAGCATGACCGCCGCGGCCGCGCGGCATTTGGGATAAGTCCTCTGCAGTTCTATCACCGTATCGGCCAATGATTGCTCCATAACCTTTTGCAGGTCAAGATCCAAGGTCAAAACGAGAGAATTGCCTGCTTGTGGCTCCTGTGTAGAAAGAGTCCTTACCGTACGGTGGTTGGCATTGACCTCCACCTGGTTCATGCCGTTTTTACCTCTTAAGCCGATCTCTTTATCGGCCACAGTAAAACGTTCCATGGTTTTTTCCACACCTGATTTACCTATCCAATCGGTGATAGTATAGCCGTATTCGCTGAGATCGGATAATTCATCCGAGCTGATCATACCCACTGTACCCAAAAGATGTCCCGCCGTCTCTCCCTGCGGATAATAACGCATCGGTTCCTCTAAAATGACCACACCGGGCAAAAGATCGCGCATTTCTTCCAATTTGCTGATCATGGTCAGCCCTTCCTCATAAGCATAACGCTTGATCACCACAGGTTCGTAACGGCGATAATGCTCTTTTAAGGTTTTTTCTATACTATCGGCAGTGATCTCGGGATCTTTCAAGGCAGCTGCCAGATCTTGAGAAAGCTTTTCTCGGTCTTTGATCTCCGAAGAGGCCAGAGCCACGGCAAAAACAGGTTTGCTGACGGCCAATTCCGCCATCTCACGATCAAAAATATCTCCGCGGCTAGCCGGAATAGAGATGATCCTGATGGTATTCTTTTCCGAAAGAGTGGTATATTCGTCTGCCTTGACGACTTGCATAGCAAACAAGCGGCAAACCATAATGACAAAGAGTGCCAACACTATGAGAGAAAATACGTATAAGCTTTTTTTGTTATGTATTTTTATTTTCATGATCTATCACAATATCCTTATACTATCCGTATCAATAATACTTGCGATAATGATAACGCCTGTATTCCCTTCTGGCCTGATCTCTTTGCAAGAAAAATTGCATGGGTATATAAACAGCCCAAGTCAGAGCAGCATCATACAGCGCTTGGGGCAACACATTAAAGACAAAAGTAGTGCCCGGAGGTAAAGCCAGCGGCATCAATTGCGAAAAGACCATATAAAGAGATCCTGCCAATAAACTGCCACCAAAAACAAAGATAATGGGCATCAAAAGATTTTCCTGATAAAAGCGGTTTCTAAAATAAGCCGTAAAATAGCCTGTAAAAGCATAAGAAAGTATACTCAGGCCGATATATCTTCCGATCAAAAGATCGTCGCACAAACCGATGGCGGCTGCCGTAAAAGCAGCAACGGCCGGATTTCTGAACAGGGCCGTAAAAACTACAAAATAAATCAAAAGATTGGGTGATACTCCACCAATAGCGATCGCAGGCATCAAGGTCTCATTCAAAACCAAGGCCACAAAAAATAGTATCACTACAGTGATCTGGCGCATACTCATGATCCTGACACCCCGCTATCGATGTTGCTTTCCGTCATATTTTGCATGAGTTCTTCCGGATCGACTTTTGGTGGTGTCGTGAGGACCAGTACATTAGTTATCCTGTCAAAATCAACAAATGGCTCAATGGTAGCCTGCAGCATCAGATTGCCCTGCACAGGATAAACATCGGTGATATAACCGATTCTCAGGCCGCGCGGGAAAATGCCCCCTAAGCCAGAGGTGATCACAGACTGGTCTTTATTAATCTTGGCATCCGCCGGTATATGTATCATATAAAGGGTATCGGAATTATGAGCGTTGCCTTCTACCACTCCCGGAGTCTGACTGGGCTGCACCATAGCGGAAGTAGCACATTCCTGATCAATGATCAATAGCACCTCAGCGGTGTTGTTGCTGACCATAATAATCCTGCCTACCAGCCCCTGAGGTGTGATGACAGGCATATCCTTTTCAAAACCCTGATTCTTACCGCCTTTGATAGTTATGGTGCTGTACCAGGATTTGCTGCTGCGGGCGATCACAGTAGACGCCACTGGCGTCCAGTCAGAAAGCTCTTCTGTGATATTAAGCATCTCTTTGAGATAGATATTTTCCGTTTTGGCCTCATTCAAGGAATTGACCTGTGATTTCAGAGAAGCTATTTGCGCCTTCAGCTCTTCATTTTCTTTTGTCAGCTCGTCAAGATCGGCAAAAAAGCGCGGTATATTGGAAAATTTGGCCATTAGGGAAGTGACCCCACTTTTTAGTGGAGCTGAGGCATCTCTGGCCGCGCTTTCCACACCTGAGATGTTTTCTCTTTGCGTGGTTGTGAAAGAAGCCAAAAACAATATCAATACCACCGCTGCCGCGACGATAACGATGATGATTTTATTATTGAGTCTCTTCAAAGAAAACACTCTTTCTGCTTTAGTATTGGTTTATCTTCTCCGGCGGGATTTGCCTTTGGCGGCGTCGATATGCTTGATAGCCATTCCTGTGCCGATAACAACGGCCGAAAGGGGGTCCTCGGCCAGATGTGCGGCGATACCTGTTTCTGAAGCTACTACCCTTTGCAAACCATAGAGCAAAGAACCGCCTCCCGCAAACATGATACCCTTGTCCATAATATCCGCGGATAGCTCCGGAGGAGTATTTTCCAAACAAGTTTTGATGCAATCTACGATGGAAGATACCGGCTCGGTCAAAGCTACATTGATCTCTCTGGCCGTAACAGTGACGGTACGGGGCAAACCGCTGATAGTATCCCGGCCTCTTACTTCCATTGATTTGGCATAATATTTATCATCAAGAAAAGCATTGCCGATCCCAATTTTTATCTGTTCTGCCGTACGCTCACCGATCAAAAGATTATAGGCGCGGCGGATATGGTTGATGATAGCCGTATCCATGCCGTCACCGGCCATTCTGATAGAATTGACCGTAACTACTCCGCCTAATGAGATGACGGCCGATTCTGTGGTACCGCCGCCAATATCCACGATCATATTGCCCGTAGGATTATATACATCTAAACCAGAACCGATAGCCGCTGCCATCGGCTCGGCTATCAAATGAGCTTCCGTGGCTCCGGCTGCTAGAGCTGCTTCTTTAACAGCCCGCTCCTCTACCGTGGTAACTCCCGAAGGAATACAGATAACTACTCTAATCTTGGAGAAAAGGCCTTTTGAGCCTACAGCTTTGTGAATGAAATATTTAAGCATGCTTTGGGTGTAATCATAGTCGGCGATCACGCCGTCTTTGATAGGACGAATAGCAGTGATATTACCCGGTGTACGTCCTATCATCTGTTTAGCTTCCTCACCCACAGCTAAAACCTGCCCGCTCTCTACATCTACGGCGACAACCGATGGCTCTCTTAAAACAATACCCATGCCTTCGACATGGACTAAAGTGTTGGCTGTCCCCAAATCTATGCCGATATCTTTATTGAATAACATGTGAATCTCCTTTTTCTGCTGTAATTTACGCTATCTATTAATTATAGGACAAAATAGCTCTTGTTACAAGTTCGGCTATCTTATTTCCTAGCATTTCCTGTCTTATTTTCATACTATTTGGACTCAGTTTTGCGACCAGATGTTGCCGGGCCCGTTCAAAAAATCTTTTTGTCCAAACGAGCCAGCAACTGAGCCAGCAAGAAGGGCGAAAGACCCACTACTGTACCATGATCACCTTCTATCCTCTCGACAAAAATACTGCCCAGCCCTTGTATGCCATAGGCTCCCGCTTTGTCCAGCGGTTCTTGGGTGGCGATATAAGCTGCTATATCCTCCCTTGATAAAGTCCTGAAAAAGACTTTGGTCATACCATAATCAGCCGTCTGGCGGCCCTTTGCCGTATCTATCAGTGCAATAGAGCTGTATACCTCGTGGGCCGCACCCGACAAAAAGGCTAGCATAGAGCCGGCTTGTGCTTCATCTTGAGGTTTACCCAACACTTGACCGTCTTTGACCACTATGGTATCGGCGGCAATGATTAGGTGCTTATTAAATTTTGCTGCGGCTGCCTGCGCTTTGGACAAGGCATTTTTTATTACTATCTCCGCCGGTTTGCCTGTGGAAATTTCTTCCACCTGCGGCACGAATACGCGCGGTGATATGCCGAGAGATCGCAAAATCTGCAAGCGTCTTGGTGAGGCGCTGGCCAGCACCGTTAGCTCAGATTGTATTTTTTTATCCATCACCATCTGCTAACCCCTCCTCTTTTTGGCATCGACGTTTCTTTCCAGCAACCATTTTCTGGCATCGGCTAACAGATAAAGCGACCCGCAGACCAAAAGCAAGCCGTCATCATCGAGCTTTTGTAGCGCTTTGTCGCAAGCCACAGTGATATCGGCTTCCCTTTCAGTCGGCAGGCCATACTCAAGTGCCAAATCCGCCAAATATTGCCAGTCCCCCGCTCTTTGACTGGGGGGTTTGGTGATGATGAGATGAGCCAGTTGTGGCAGGATACGTGCAAGTGCCTCACGGCGGTCCTTATCGGCCAGCATACCCATGACAGCCACGATCTTTTTCTCGGGCCAGTATTGTTGCAGGCAAGCAGCCAGCGCAGCCATACCATGACTGTTATGCGCGCCGTCCATAACGACGAGCGGCTTTTGGCTCAAGATCTCCAGACGGCCCGGCCAATCAGTATTGGCTAGACCTCTGGCGATGGCAGCTTGGCCCAGGCCCATTTTTTCCGCCGCTAGTACTGCTAAAGCAGCATTGGCCAGCTGATATTGGCCCAACAAAGGTAAAAAAAGATCCTTATAAACAGCCTGCTGCGTAATAACTGTAAATGTCTGTCCCAGATTATCGGGACGCAAGGAATAATTTTGCGCATAATAACAAAAATCTCTGGGCAGCACCGAAATGGGGGCATTCATCAGGCAGGCCTTTTCTTCAATGATACGCAGAGCCTCACCTTCGGCCCCTGTGACTACAACAGAGCCTTCCTTGATAATACCTGCCTTGACAGCAGCGATCTCTGCTATAGTATCGCCGAGATAATTGCGGTGATCAATACCTACATTAGTGATAACGGCCAGCTGAGAGTCGATGACATTAGTAGAATCGATACTACCGCCCAGCCCCGTCTCAATGACAGCCCAATCGACCTTGCGGCGGGCAAAACATAGCAAAGCCAAGGCTGTGCTGACCTCGAATTCGGTAGGGCTTTCAAAACCCTGGGCCACCATCTCGCTGATATGGGTGGAGATCTCGGTCAAAAGAGCGGCTACCTCCTCCTCATCTATCATACGTCCATCGATACGGTAACGCTCACGATAGCTGTGTAGATGCGGCGAGGAAAAAAAGCCCGTCTTATAACCTGCCTCACTGAAGATAGAGGCTAGCATAGCTGAAACGGAACCTTTGCCGTTAGTGCCTGCTATATGGGCAAATTTCAGCCCCGATTTATGCGGATTGCCCAAACGCCGCAACAGCTCCTCTACTCTGGTGAGGCCCTGATTGATACCAAATTTTGTCAACTCTTGCAATAAGTGCATACTTTCTTGATAGTTCATGATGATTTGTTTTTATCCTCAGCCGTTTCTTATTCTTAGTAAAAATCATATTATGATCGATATTATATCCTGGTAACTGACTTGAAGCTGCGTAGGCTAAAGGCCATCAATCTTTATCCTCAAGCTTGGAACAAAGATAATCTTTCTTGCAGAGCCCTGTGCTTTTCTTCATATTCCACCTGCTTGCTACGCTCTTTCTCCACCACTTCCGATGGTGCTTTGGACAAAAAGCCCTGATTGCTGAGCTTGCCTGCCAGACGTTTTAATTCCTGCTCCATGCTGGCGATCTCTTTTTTCAGGCGGGCAGCTTCTTTTTCCAGATCGATGAGGCCCTTCAGCGGTACAAAAATCTCCACGCCTGCCGTATGGGCAGAAGCCGCTTGCGGAGGCGGTTCGCTGCCTTTGGCAGCAGTGGTTATCTCATCTACTTGTGATAAAACCTTGATATAATCGGCACCTTCTGCGATGACGGCCAGAGTATCTTTGTCGGCAAAGAGGCTAAGATCGGCTTTTTTGCCGGGCGGCACATTCATCTCGGCACGAATATTGCGCACAGCACGGATTATCTCCATCAAAAGCTGCATTTTTCGTGTGGCTTGAGGATAGCTCTCCAAGGCTTGGGCCTGTGGATAAGCAGACAGCATGATGCTGGGGCCTGTATGAGGCAAATGCTGCCATAATTCCTCTGTAATAAAAGGCATGAAGGGATGCAGCAACTGTAAAGTCTCTCTGAGGACTAGAACCAAAATATGCTGTGCTGTATGGCGCTCTTCAGCGGTACCTTTATAAAGACGGGCTTTGGCTGTTTCTACATACCAGTCGCAGAATTCGTCCCAGGTGAAATCATAGATCTCCCTGGCAGCCTCGCCCAATTCATATTTTTCCAAATTTTGGTTGACGGCTTGAGCAGTCACTCTTAATCTATCCAAAATCCATTGATCGGCCAAAGTCAATTTCAAGGGATAGGCATTTTCTTCATAATCCTCTAGGTTCATTAAGGCAAAACGGCAGGCATTCCAGATCTTGTTGGCAAAATTGCGTGCCGCCTCCAGTCTCTCCTCTTGAAAACGCAGGTCATTGCCGGGCGTGTTGCCTGTTACAAGCATAAAGCGCAGAGCATCGGCACCGTATTTATCGATTATTTCCAGGGGATCAATACCGTTCCCCAGGGATTTGGACATCTTGCGACCCTGAGCATCCAGCACTAATCCGTGGATAAAAACATCACCGAAGGGCTTTTGCTCCATAAATTCCAGACCGCAAAAGATCATGCGTGCCACCCAAAAGAAGATGATATCGCGCCCTGTAACTAAAACATCGGTGGGATAAAAGGCTTTAAGATCTTCGGTATTCTCCGGCCAGCCCAAAGTGGAAAAAGGCCACAAGGCTGAGGAAAACCAGGTATCCAGAACATCGGGATCCTGCTCCAGGCGGCCTCCGCCGCAAACAGGGCAGACATCGGGATCGCTTTTTTGGCAGATAACCTGACCACAATCCTGACAATACCAAACGGGGATACGATGTCCCCACCAGAGCTGGCGGGAAATGCACCAGTCACGGATATTTTCCATCCAGCCCAAATAGATCTTGGCGAAACGGTCGGGCACAAAGCGGATTTGGCCGCTTTTGACAGCCTCGATAGCCGGCCGGGCCAAGGGAGCCATCTTAACAAACCATTGCGGGGAAACCAAAGGTTCTACCACTGTGCTACAGCGGTAACATTCGCCTACAGCGTGTTCCAGATCACTAATATCCTCTAATAGCCCTAGCTCTTTGAATTCCGCTACCAATTTTTCCCGGCATTCCATGCTGTCCATGCCGGCATATTTGCCCGCTTCGGAGGTCATTTTGCCATCTTTGCCGATGACAGTAATCTGAGGCAGTTGATGACGCATACCAATCTCAAAGTCATTAGGATCATGTGCAGGGGTTATTTTTACTGCTCCCGTGCCGAATGAGGGATCGACATAATCATCGGCTACCAACGGTATCTCTCTGTTCATGACAGGCAAGAGCAGTTTTTTGCCCACCAAACCCCGGTAGCGCTCATCATCGGGATGAACAGCCACCGCTGTATCACCCAATAAAGTCTCGGGGCGAGTGGTGGCTACCACCACATAGCCGCTGCCATCGGCGAAGGGATAGCGCAAATGCCATAGATGACCGGCCCTGTCGTTATGCTCTACCTCAATATCAGAGATGGTGGTTTGGCATTTGCTGCACCAATTTACTATATAACTTCCCCTATAGATCAGGCCCTTCTCGTATAATCTAACAAAGACTTCCCTCACGGCCCGTGAACAGCCCTCGTCCAGCGTAAAGCGTTCCCGCTGCCAATCGCAGGAGGAACCCAAAAGCCGCAACTGACGAGTGATCCTTTCATGATAAAGATGCTTCCACTGCCAAACTTTTTCCACAAAGGCTTCCCGCCCCAGATCATATTTACTGATACCTTCCTGGGCCAGGCTCTCTTCTACTTTGGCCTGCGTGGCAATTCCGGCATGGTCGGTGCCGGGCAGCCATAATGTCCTGCGGCCCTGCATACGCCGCCAGCGGGTCAAAATATCCTGCATGGTGTTATCCAAGGCATGTCCCATATGCAGTTGGCCCGTTACATTGGGTGGCGGCATCACGATGCAAAAGGGTTCTCCTTGGGCATTGTTGTCACCACTGAAAAAACCGCCTTCTTCCCATTTTTTATACCACTTATCTTCCACTTTTTTTGGCTCATAGGTAGTGGAAAGTTTTTTGTTTAGTCTATCTTTATCCAAGACATTTCCCCCTCTTTAAGCTTGTTCCCAACTTTCACATAAAGCAAGCGGAACTCGCTTTGTCCAACTGCTGCAGCAAGCAAAACAAAAAGCCCGCCAAAAGTTAATAGTTCTACTTTTTCTACTATTTTCCTGCTAAAAAAGCTCTATTACTGATTATTCTCCTCGGCGGCTTTTTTGGCTTTGGCCAGATTCAATCCCCAAAAAGCACCTAGCAAAGAAAAAAACAAAGTGCCCCCGACGGTCTTGAAGATCATCTGCGGGCTCAAAATTATGGGCACAAACCAGATCATGGTAAAAAGAGCAATAGCCAGCAAAACAAGGCCCGTGATAAAGCCCGATTCGATAGGCTTTTTTTTGCTTTTGAATCCGGCCAGCGCACCACCGATAAAGACTATCAATATCATCCAAACCCGATAAAAAATATCGGCTACGAAGGGCTCGGTTGCTATAGAAGCTGCAATAAAGAGAAATAACCCACCCAGGAGAAAAACTAAAAAAGACGCTTTTAATCCATGCAAAACAGCCATGAGAAACCCTGCCTTTTTTATGCTCTTTTTATAGCCTATTTATGCTCCTGGAGGATTATTCTTGATTTGTTTTAGCCTGTTTGTCCTTTTATATTTTCACTTTTGCAACTGACTCTGGTTTAGCCATTCAGAACATTAACAAGGGAGGTATTTTCATATTCTGTATGCTTTTGGTTAATAATAGAATCATCTCCCCGCCGGTAAAATACTGTGAGAAAATTTTATAAAACAGTATCGGGCGGCATCATCATACATTTCTCGCCGTCTCCTGTCCGTAATAATTTCGTGATCAGGTAGCCTTCCCGGACACCGAAGCGACTGATGATTATCTTATCGGCCTTGAGAAAATTACTCATTTGATAAAAAGCCACAATACCCGGCAATATGGTCGGGGTACGATTGATACAAACCTTGAAAAAACTATCCTGTGCCTGCATAGGATTATCCAGGACAAGGTTGTAGATATTTTCTACCTCCTTGAAGCTTAGTTCATAGGCATGAGAGAGATCTTTGAGACATTTTTGGTTTCTGTCAATTCTGGACAGCATACGCGCTGAGCTACCTACACCGATCAGAAGAGTTTTCTTGCCTTGTATCTCGATATGGGATTCTTCTATTTGCTGCTTGACAAATAGCAGAATATCCTGCAATTTCTGTTGGCTCGGCAGCTCCTGCTGAAAGAATTGCCTGGTCAAAGAAAGGCTGCCGAAAGGCAGGTTGACTGATTCCTGAAAATCGCCTCTTTGAAAGTTGACTATGATAGAGCTGCAGCTGTCTATGTCCAGTATATAGCCACTTTTACCGCTGACAAAGCCGCTGGCTTCCACACCCACATAGTCATAATAGGCCTCATCCTTGCCGTTGATGATTTCGATATTCAAACCCAGCTCCTGATGGATTTGGAGCAGGACATCCTCACAGTTTGCAGCGCAACTCAAAACAGTTGTGGCAAAGGGCAGAAATTTATCTACGCGGAAAACTTTGGCGATATTATTGAATTGGTCCAATGTATCCAAAAGCTGATGGCAGCCCTCTTGGGACAGGGCACCGTCTTTTAGGTGATCGATTAGCACAATATCCCTTTTTTCGTTGAATATAGCTGCCAGCTTATTTTTCTTTTTTTTATATATGACCAGCGTTACACTGTTACTACCAATATCCAAAATGCCATAATGCATAGGCAAAACTCCTTTGTCTTATATTTTTGATTTTTTTTAGAGTTTTTATGGCAAGTTCTCTATAACTTTTTATTTACATTTTTTGGTTATTTTATTCTCTGTTCTTTTTATCAACTTTTAGATCAATGAGGTGATAATCCTTGCGGCAACAATTATGGGCGGGCTATTGGCTGGTATTCACCAGCGCTGTTTGGGGCAGCGCTTTTGTCTTCATGAAGGTGGCCATGCAAGATATATCGCCGCTTTATTTCATATTTTTGCGCTTTGCGCTGGCGGCCCTGATCATGGCTGTTGCCTGCCACAGGCGGCTGAGATTTTTCAACAAAAAACTCCTTGTAGCCTCCTTTTGGACAGGGTTACCCTTGGCGCTTGGATTCACGCTGCAAACCATTGGGCTGGAAAAAACCGCGGTGTCCAATACAGCTTTTATCAGCGGTCTTTATGTAATATTCGTACCGCTTTTGGCTATTTTTATCGGCAGAAAGCCTAAAACAAGCCAGATTTTAATTGCCTGCCTTACCGTAGTGGGACTGATGGTTTTTTCCGTCAACAGCAATTTTTCTATGGCTATAGGCGACCTATTGGTACTCATTTCCGCCGTGGCCTATGCCTGGCAATTTTTGGCTGTCGGACATTACAGCGGCTTGCACAGAGCCTTACTTTTGACCTTTGGACAAATACTAGTCACCACCATCTTTTGCGGGCTGGCGGCCGTATTTACAGAGCCCTTCCCCACTGTCATCACAAATTCTGTCTGGATATCCTTATTATATTGCGGCATATTTTCCACGGCCTTGGCTTTTTTGTTGCAGGTCAGAGCGCAAAGGGTCATTTCGGCCGAAAAAACAGCGCTTATTGCTACCAGCGAAGCAATTTTCGGTGCTTATTTTGGCTACCTGCTTCTGGGAGAAAGTTTCAGTAATCAACAGATAGTAGGAGCGATTATCATTATCGCCTGTCTGATTAGTGCTACCTTGCTGCCTCTTATTAAAAAAAAGCGCCGTGTGAGGAGGCCTTTACCTCAATTAAGAAAAAACTAGCACTCATGGGGCTAATAAGGACCTATGGCATTTTGACTGTTAACAAAGCTTTCGGCCAGCGCCAAGAGCTCTTCTTTACCTTCTCTGGTGACGGCGGAAAAAGCAATGATATCGTCCCTGGTGGCGCCTAACTCCGTCACAATCTCTCGCAAATGCTTTTCTCTTTGACCACGGCTGATCTTATCAGCTTTACTGGCAATCAAGAGCAAGCGGTAGCCAGCATTCTTCAGCACATTATACATAATTTTGTCCTGCTCGGAGGGCTTGTGCCGTATATCCACGATCTGCCAGCAATATTTTTCTCCCATGCGGGAAAGCAAGAATTCCTCTATCATGGTCAGCCACTTTTCCCTCTGGCTTTTGGCAACTTTGGCATAGCCATAACCGGGCAAATCAACCAGATACCAATCATGTTGGCCTGATGAGGTCTCCGCCTCGATATGATAAAAATTCAACAAGCGGGTTTTTCCTGGCTGTCCGGAGGTCCGGGCCAGATTACGGCGGTTAACCAGCGTGTTGATTAAAGAGGATTTTCCCACATTGGAGCGGCCCAGAAATACTATCTCGGGCCGATTTTGCGGCGGATATTGACTTTTTTTGACTGCTGAGACAACTAATTCGGCTTTTTTTATTTTCATGCTTACTCCCTTTGGGCCTTGATATCTTTATCATTATATCATTTTATTAATGTATAAACAATTACTAACTTGTATAAAAAAACAAAGGGTATATTAGCATACCCTTTGTCGCCGGTCAATGATATTTTATTGAACTGCCTCTTTTTCTTGGGGCAAGAGCGCTAGCTCCAAAACTTCAGACATATTATTAACGAAGTGGAACACCAGCTTTCTTTTGATACTGGGTGCCAGTTCTTCTAAATCTTTTTTGTTTTCAGACGGCATAATAACTTCTTTGATATCGCCGCGATAAGCTGCCAGTACTTTTTCCTTGATACCCCCTACAGGCAATACGCGACCTCTCAAGGTTATTTCCCCCGTCATGGCTATATCCTCTCGGATAGCCCTTTTGGTCAGCTCTGAGGCCATAGCAGCCGCCATGGTGATACCTGCTGAGGGGCCGTCTTTGGGTATAGCACCTTCCGGCACATGGATATGCAGGTTAGTGGTTTCATCCAGATCGTTCTTAATGCCCAATTTATCAGCAATAGAAAGTATATAAGTCAATCCGGCCTGCATGCTTTCCTTCATCACATCGCCTAATTGGCCGGTGACAGTCATTTTTCCTTTGCCGGGCAAAGACTGTACTTCGATCTGCAAAAGATCGCCGCCCATTTCAGTCCAGGCTAATCCTGTAGCTACACCGATTTGCGGATTGAGCCTTTTTTTACCATAATGATATTTAGCGATACCCAAATATTTTTCGATATTTTTTTCGCTAATTTTAAAAGGAGCTTTTTCTCCCGATACAATTTTCCTTCCTACACGTCGGCAAATTTTGGCAATCAAACGCTCCAAGGAGCGGACACCGGCTTCCCTGGTATAGCGGCGGGTGATGATACGCAGGGCATTATCTGATATTTGCAATTGGTTTGCCTCAATGCCATGCTCTTGCAGCTGTTTGGGCACGAGATGACGGATGGCGATCTGCAGCTTTTCTTCTTCAGTATAGCTGGAAAGATTGATAATCTCCATCCTGTCTAACAGCGGTCTGGGTATACTATACTGTACATTGGCCGTGGTAATGAACATGACTTTGGAAAGGTCAAAGGGCGCTTCTATATAATGATCGCTGAAGGTATTATTTTGCTCCGGGTCCAAGGCTTCTAAAAGTGCACTGGCCGGATCACCTTTGAAATCACTGCTCAGTTTGTCGATCTCATCTAATAGGAACAGCGGATTGGCACTGCCGGATTGCTTAAGGTTCTGGATGATCTTACCCGGCAAAGCACCGATATAAGTGCGGCGATGACCGCGTATTTCCGCCTCATCACGCACGCCACCCAAAGACATGCGAACAAAATTGCGGCCCAAGGCTCTGGCAATAGAGCGCGCCAAAGAGGTCTTGCCCACACCCGGAGGACCGACAAAGCATAGGATGGGGCCTTTGAGCCCTTTCTTGAGCTGGCAGGCAGCGATATATTCCAGTATGCGATCTTTGACTTTTTCCAAGCCGTAATGATCTTCGTTCAAGATCTTTTCGGCGGCTTTGATATCCAGATTATCTTCAGTGTATTTATTCCAGGGCAGATCCAGGAGCCAGTCAATATAATTGCGCACTACTACAGCCTCGGCTACCATAGGAGGGATTCTTTCCAGGCGGTCGATCTCTTTTTTTACTCTTTTGAGAATTTCCGGCGGTAGCTCCAGGCTTTGGGCTTTTTGGCGCAGTTCTTCCGCCTCTTCCAAGCGGTCTTCTTTATCACCCAATTCATCATGTATGGCTTTTAGCTGCTCACGCAGATAATATTCTTTTTGGCTTTTTTCCACCTGCTGATGTACTTTTTGGGAAATCTTTTTCTCCAGCTCGATAATCTCTATCTCTCTGTCGATAAAATTAATGAGCATTTCCATGCGTTTGTCAATATAAGTCTCGGCCAACAATTCTTGCTTATCTTCGGAATTCAGAGTCAGATATGAACAAACCGTATCACAAAAAACACCCGGTTCACGCATATTGGAAATATTAAAAAGCAACTCTGTAACAATGGCTTTGTTAGCTTTGGCATATTCTTTGAAGCTTTCCGTTACAATACGCATCAAAGCCTCCGCCTCCAGCTCGCTGACGGACAGTTCCTCTTTGAGACGGGATACTTCGGCTTCTATATATGGTTCTGATTGTGTATATTGGACAACTTTGGCCCTGTACAAACCTTCCGTCACTATGCGTATAGTGCCTCCCGGCAATTTGATCAATTGTTTTATTTTGGCTACAGTGCCGATATCATAGATATCCTCCGGCTCCGGATTATCTATTTTGGCATCTTTTTGCATAGCCAAAAAAATCAGGGCCTCATCATCAGACATAGCTGATTCGATGGATTCGATAGAACGATCGCGGCCCACATCAAAATTAACTACGGTAGAAGGAAATAGCAGCATACCTCGCAAAGGAAGTACAGGCAAAGAGGTTATATTTTTATCAACTACATCCAATGCCGGCAGATATTGAGTAGATTTGTCCTGTTTATTTTGGATATTTTGACAGTTTTCCATTTTTCCCCCCGGTTATCTTGTGTAATGTAAATATTTTAACATAAAAGACGTGCCATGAAAAGCAAGTCAATAAATAAATCTTGCTACTTTTACCTACATATTATTCATTCATCTGTACTAAGTACTTTGGGCACTTAAAATTTTCATACATCTATTCCAGAAAATATGTGATAGACCTTGTAAATATAAGAAAAATATAAAAAAGCGCTCCGCACATCTGAAACAATTTTTCCGATGTTTTGGGACGCGCTTTATTATTCAATGATCGTTCTGCTAGGCTGTCACATCTTCCTGATGTTCCGGTTCCTCTTGATCAGGGGACTCGTATTGCTCTGAGACCAACAAAAGCGGACTCTCTTTATGTGCAGCTGCTTTTTCGGTGACGATGCATTTATAGACATCTTTTCTGGAAGGGATATCGAACATCACATTCATCATCAAATCTTCCAGAATGGACCTCAAGCCGCGGGCGCCCGTATTGCGTCTTATGGCCTCAACTGCTATGGTACGCAGGGCTCCTTCTTGGAATTCTAAGTCTACCCCATCTATTTCTAGCAATTTTTGGTATTGTTTGGTCAGAGCATTTTTGGGCTCTGTGAGCACTCTGACCAAGGCATCTTCATCCAAAGCGGACAAAGTGACGATGATGGGTAAACGTCCGACGAATTCCGGAATCAAGCCGAATTTCAGCAAATCCTCTGGCAGCACTTTGGTCAAGATATCATTTTTTTGCAAATCTTTTTTGCTACGTATCTCCGAGCCAAAGCCCATGGTATTTTTACCCAAGCGGTTTTGGATGATAGTCTCGATACCGCCGAAAGCACCTCCGCAGATGAAAAGGATATTGGAAGTATCCAGCTGGATAAATTCCTGATGCGGGTGTTTGCGTCCGCCTTGCGGAGGTACGCTGGCCACCGTGCCTTCCAATATTTTTAATAAGGTCTGCTGCACGCCCTCGCCCGAAACATCGCGGGTGATAGAGGGATTTTCCGACTTTCTGGCGATCTTATCGATCTCATCAATATAGACAATGCCTTTTTCGGCTTTTTCGATATCATAATCAGCGGCCTGGATGAGCTTCAAGAGAATATTTTCCACATCCTCGCCCACATATCCTGCCTCTGTCAAAGAAGTGGCATCGGCCACGGCGAAAGGCACATTGATGACTTTGGCCAAAGTTTGGGCCAACAGTGTTTTGCCGGAGCCGGTGGGGCCGAGCATGATAATATTGCTTTTTTGCAATTCCACATCATCTTCATCAAAATTAGCATCAGAAATCCTTTTGTAGTGATTGTATACAGCTACGGCAAGCGATTTTTTGGCAGCTTCCTGGCCAATCACATATTGATCCAGTGTATCTTTGATCTCTTGTGGTTTGGGAATATCCCAAGTCTCTTCTTCGTCTGCCAAAAATTGCTCATCTTCTCTGAGGATTTCATTGCAAAGCTCGATACATTCATTACAAATGTATGCTCCCGGGCCTGCTATGAGTTTTTTAACTTGATTTTGGGATTTGCCGCAAAAAGAACATTTCGTGAGTAATTTTTCTTCTTTTTTAGCCATATTGTCTCCTTAATTTAATAGCACTTCCCAAAGGGTTACTTCTTGTCTTTTTTGGCTCGATGGGTTACCACCTCGTCAATCAGTCCGTATTGTTTGGCTTCTTGAGCACTCATAAAGAAATCACGATCAGTATCCAAAGCGATCTTTTCCAAAGGCTGGCCTGTGCGTTCAGCCAGTATCCTGTTGATTTCTTCTTTGGTATGCAAGATCCTTTTTGCGTGGATAGCAATATCAGAAGCCTGCCCTTTGGCCCCGCCCATCGGTTGATGTATCATGATCTCGCTGTTGGGCAAAGCGAATCTTTTACCGATTTGACCGGCAGCCAACAAGAATGCTCCCATACTGGCAGCCATACCTAAACAAATAGTTGATACATCGCAGCAAATATATTGCATGGTGTCGTAGATTGCCATACCGGCCGTTACTGAACCGCCGGGGCTATTGATGTAAAGTCTGATATCTTTGTCGGGATCTTCGGCCTCTAAAAATAACATTTGGGCAATAACTAGATTAGCTACATTATCATCAATGGCGCTCCCCAAAAAGATCACTCTGTCTTTCAATAAGCGGGAATAGATATCGTAAGACCTTTCTCCTCTGTTGGTCTGCTCAATAACCATCGGCACCAAAATACTCATAAAATACACCTCCATATGCTATACAATTTATACCCGATTCAGGGGCAAAATATACCTTGTCAGTATAACTTATCAGCTAGTCGGAGAGATTATTTTTCCCTGCTTATTCTTCCTCTGTTTGAGCGGGTTCTTTTTTCGTGGTTTTTTTAGCTGCGGTTTTTTTGGCAGCTGTTTTTTTGGGTTTATCTGCTACTGCTTTTTTTTCTGTGGCCTCAGCCGCTGTGGCTGTTGCTTTTTTGGCAGGCTTTTTAGCAGCCGTTTTTTTTGGTTTATCTGCTGCTGCTTCTGTCACTTCGCCTTCTGCAGCTTCAGCTTTGTCGGTTGTTTTGTCGGCGGTTTGCGGTTTATCTTCTTTAGCCTGCTCTTTTTGCGCATCTATTTGATCAGTATCTTCTTGAGCCTTGGCAGCCTCGGCGGCTATAGTTTCGGCAGCCATGGCTTCTAATTGAGCTTTGGTAACGATCTCTTGGGAAATATTGGCATTTTCATAAATTACTTTGCCTGCTTTATTACATAAGATATTGGCCTTGAGATCTTTCATCCCGTCTTGAGCTTCCAGGGTAGCTTTAACGGATTCGACAGGTTGCCATGATTTTTGCGCGATCAAGGTCAATTGTTTTTCGATATCCTCTTCAGTAACTTCCAGATTTTCGGCTTTGGCGATCGCTTCCAAAACTAATTGTAATTTGATCTCATTTTCGGCTTGCGGTCTATATTCGACTTTTAATTGTTCTCTGGTCATTTTGGCATATTCGAGATATTTATCCAGATCAACACCCTGAGATGCGAATTTATTACTCAATTCTTGCAGCATTAATTCCAAACGCTCTTCTATCATAATGCTCGGAATGTCAACTTGGGCATTATTGACGGCAGCTTGGATGCCTTCGGAAAGACAGTTGTCTTCGGCCTTTATTTCATAATCCTGGAGCAATTTCTTTTTGACCTCTTCACGCAACTGCTCTACGGTCTCGGCCTCTTCGCTGACTTCTTTGACCAGCTCTTCATTTATCTCAGGTAACTGCTTTCTTTTGATCGAATTTAATGTAACCTTAAAGACGGCGGGTTTCCCGGCCAGCTTTTCTTGCGGATAATCCTCAGGGAAAGTAACTTCGATATCCTTCCTTTCGCCTACGGACATACCAAGCAATTGATCCTCAAATCCCGGAATGAAAGAACCGGAGCCAACTACCAGGGCGTAGTTTTCGGCTTCGCCACCTTGAAATGCTGTACCATCTACAAAACCTTTGAAATCT
This sequence comes from Bacillota bacterium, assembly GCA_050942825.1. Lineage (GTDB taxonomy): Bacteria > Bacillota > Dehalobacteriia > UBA4068 > UBA4068 > CAYRML01. Next base: position 19,694 of record JBMNOA010000007.1, on the reverse strand, counting down.
ATATTAGCGGTATCGCCTTTTTCGATTTTGGCTTCGGCAGGTGCATCAACGATACGGGAAAGGCGTTCGCGGATCTTTTCCATCTCTTCATCCACATCTTCATCTTCCACCTGATAAAGGAGTCTTTTTAGAGGAATCTCTTTGTATTGTCCCAATTTTACTTCCGGTCTAGTGGTAACTAAGGCTTCAAAGATGAGAGGTTTATTTTTTTCGATTTGTACGATATTGATTTGGGGGTGAGCCATAGATTCTATATCATTTTCCTTAAGAGCTTTTTCATAAGCATCAGCAACAAGATTTTCTGCAGCTTCTTGTAATATAGACTCAGCGCCCACAAAACTTTCTAAAACGGCATAAGGTGCTTTGCCTTTGCGAAAGCCCGGGATATTGATTTGACGGGCTATTCTTCTGCCTGCCGCTTTAAGTTCTGGCTCCATCTCTGCCAAAGAAATCTCGACCTCGAGAGTTAACTGGCTGTTTTCACCTGGTTTGACTTGAGACTTCATTGAATTTCCTCCTTAATATTCCCTTTGTAATTTATATGAAACATTATCAGTATGGTGTTCGCTAAATAGCCCAAATGATTGTATTCTATATAAAATAGGATTATCCTGCAGAAAAGAAAAATATTCTTGTCCTCTGCCTACTGCCGAATCAATAACAACAGGCTAAAGTTATTTTTATGATTCATACAGACTGCGCAACAAGGCGATCTCTTGGGCATAACCAGCCAGATCATGGGGGGTTTCCAATACAAAGGGCAATTTGTTGAGCAGAGGGTGATTAATGATGCGCTTAAAAGCCTCCAGACCAATGCTGCCCTGACCAATCAGCTCATGGCGGTCTTTGCGGCTGGCCGGCGCATTTTTGCTGTCATTCAAATGGATGAGATAAAGCTTGTCCAGGCCGATAATACTGTCGAATTGCTCTAAAACACCGTCCAGATCGTTGACTATGTCATAACCGGCATCATAAACATGACAAGTATCGAGGCAAACGCCCATTTTATCCTGCAGTTCCACTTGTTCCAGGATCGCTGCCAATTCATAAAAATCACCGCCTATTTCGCTGCCTTTGCCGGCCATGGTCTCCAATAATACGATAGTCGATTGGTCGGGGCGTAAAATAGCATTGAGAAGCTCAGCAATATATTCAATACCCTGATTAAGGCCTTGCCCGACATGACTGCCCGGATGAAAGTTATAGAAATTGCCCGGCAAATATTCTAGGCGTTCCAGATCCTCTTCCATTACCCGACGGGCAAAAGCACGTAAATGCGCCCGATTAGAGCAGGCATTGAGTGTATAAGGAGCATGAGCCACCAAAGGAGAAAGCCCCTGTTCCAGCATCAGACCTCTCAAAGCCGCCAGGTCATTTTCATCCAGAGGCTTGATGCTGCCTCCGCGGGGGTTACGGCTGAAATACTGCCAGGTATTGGCCTTGACTTGTAAAGCAGCTTTCCCCATGGACAAAAATCCTCGGGCAGAAGAAATATGACAACCAATTTTGAACATTGAAGCTATGCCTCCTCTTTTTATGAAGCTGAACTCCCTCTGCAATAGCTAGAGGCTTAGACGGCAGCCTTCCAGCGTCAAGAGTTTTTCTTTAATGTGTAGGCCACCTGCATAGCCTACCAAACGGCCATCGGCGCCGATGACTCGATGACAAGGTATGATGATAGCAATAGGGTTTTTGTTATTAGCCAGACCTACCGCACGCGCAGCTTTAAGAGATCCCACAGCAGCGGCGATTTGGCCATAACTGCATGTTTGGCCGAAAGGTATGTCCAACAGTGCTTGCCAGACAGCCCGCTGAAATGCCGTGCCGCAAGGCGCCAACGGCAAATCAAAAGCTCGGCGACGGCCTTTTAAATAGTCATTAAGCTGACGAGCCGCTGCAAGTAAAAGGGGTGTCTCTTGTAAAAGCGCCTCTTTTGCCAGAGATTCTTGCCGTAACAGCAGCTTGGGAGTAATATCTTCCCCGGAGAAAAAAAGATCCGTAATAGCTGTACCGTTTTCTGCTATACCAATGCGACCCACATCGGTTTCAAAAAAAAAATAACTTTTTCATGCGCTTTCCCTTCTCGCCCTCTTATCTGCTTATTAATAAAAGCAGCAAATGCAAAAATACAGCAAAATAAGCAGTCCGTATTATATACATTGAATTACACAAATGCTTGTTCAACAACTGCTAGCGGCGGAAATAATCAGCCTGGCCGCTGTCTGTATAAAAGCATAGCAAATCCTGCTCACCATTAGAGGATGGTGCAGCCTAAAAGCATATACCAAAAAACTCTCCCCTAAATACCGGTTAGCGGTTTTGCTCCGCCAGATAAGAAAGTAAGGGTTCTATATAAGCCTGATCAACAAAATCTATTTCCTTACCATAAGTTTCCAGAAAAGTTATATCATCTTGGCCTAAATTTTTCTTTTTTCTTACAATATTTTTCATCATCGCCATCATGATTCTGTGTATAAAACTTAGCTCTTTGTAGTTGATAGCACCGCGAAAATGAAAGAGCTTTATCCTTTCTAGCATCTCGGAAGTAAAATTTTTCTGCCCTACTACCCGGTACTGAGCATCTTTTTCTGGATCGGCCAGCCCGACTGTATAAACTAGCAGCTGCTTGTCCCGAAGCTGGGAAAAATTCTTGGTGATGAGGCCAATGCCATTAATACTGCAGGCATATAAACCGGCGCCAAAAATGATGGTATCATAAGACAAGAGATCCTCAATTCTCGCTTGTGATCCCTCTACTAGCTTGCAATCAAGTCTTTCGGCGATCCATCGAGCATATTTTTCGCTGCTGCCATATTTTGATTTATAAACAACTATTGCATTAATCACTGGGCGACTCCTTTCTGAAAAACAACCAAATATTTACTATTTAATATATTATACCACAAAATATCATCATCATAAGCTTTTTTCTTAGCCTAAAGTTATCTAAACAGAGAACAAAGTAGACCCGCCACCACAATAATGTTGACGGGTCTACTTTGTTTAAAATATATTGAAGGAAGGACAATAGCAGGCTTGGTAAAAATCCCTATTGGGCGGCTTTTGTGATACCCTAACACCTGCACTGGCTGTCATGGCCATGGCCGTGCTGATGTTCATGCCCCCCGCAAAGAATTTGTGAAGATTTTAGCTCTCCCCGCAGATAGCTTTCCACGACATCAGCGGCACTGCCAGTAGCACCTGTGATAACCTCCAGACCTAAGCTCTGACATTTTTGTTGAGCCCTTTGCCCCATACTGCCGGTTATTACCACCTCTGCTCCCTGATCTTGTAGTATGATGAAAATATATCCATGCTGTTGGGGAGGATTATCGATAGATCGGCTAGTGACGATCTTTTTATCTTCTATCTCAAATATATTAACGTTTTGACAATGACCGAAATGATCTGAAACCATCTTTCCTTGACTTGCTACAGCTATTTTCATTTTTTCCTCCTTGTATTTTTTTATAATTGTTACTTGATATTGTATATCCCTTATCACTATTTTTAATGACCGACTTTTTCCAGTAAAGCAACAAAACTGTCCAGCCGGCTGCCGTTGAATAACTCGATCATGCCATTATCACAAGCCGTGGCGATTTTGGCTCTATGGGCAATGTAGCCGGGTCCTCTATACCGTATCTGGCAGCCACCTCTGGCAGATGGCTTTGCCCAAAGACAAGCCGCATTGCTTGTTGCTGCATCTTTGCTCATTGTTATAGCCCCTTTTTCTGTAGATTAACTGTCATTTTTTTTATCTAAATTGTTTATTAATTATTGCCTAAGTATATATGCATATGAGCAGGCTCTTGGTGGTTTTGCCTTAATGTGGCGAGCGGTGTTTTTTACAGCCGCCACAATTGCATAGGCGCTCCCGGCCGTCACAAAGCTCATAATCACCGCCTTCTATACGCAGCACTTTTCCGTTGACCAGAGAATCGGCGAGCTTCTTTCTGGCATCATTGTAAATACGCTGCACGGTGGTGCGGGCAATAGCCATCTTGCGCGCGCACTCTTCCTGCATAAAACCTTCCAAATCAATCAGACGGATGGTCTCATATTCATCGATAGTCATAGTCACATGATCCTCTTGATCGGCGGGCATACCTAAAGGGCCATAGCGGTCTCTTTGCGGCATACAACAAACCTTACGCCATTTTTTAGGTCTGGGCATGAATTATTTGCACCTCCCTCTATAATTGACATATGCCCTTTTCAATTATTATTATACATGGTTTTGGTCATATGTCAATAACTTTTCACGGGAAATAAAAAAAGAGGGGTTGACCCTCTTTTTTACCTACTTCGGATATTGATATTTATTCGATCTGCATAAGATTGGTACAATCCACCGTGAGGTATTGGCCCTCCTGCATGGAAATGTGTCCGGATTGGTAAGGCTGGCCATCGATGGTCAAAATTACTTTTTCGACATTATAATATTGGCCGAAGGTGTTAGCTATGCTTTGCAGGATCATCTGCTCATAGAGTGCGCCCGCATTCATATCTTTAATAAAAGCTTTGTTCAAATCGATACGCACGATGCCTTCTTGATTGCGAGTCAAGCTGTTGATAACGGTTTTGGAAGTAAACACCTGACCCAGATTATCGCCGGCGGGCAGATCCTTATAAGCTTCTGCCAGGATCGTTTTCGTATCATCATTAGTATGGAAGCTGATATTTTTTGCTATGAAATAGAATTTTCCATCTTCGATATTGGGATAATAAAAATTGATCTGTTGCAAAAGTTCCGTATCTTTTTCTATTTTGCTCAGTGTGGAACTGATTTGAGTATCTCCTGATATAAATACGGATTTTACTAGTCCAATATCTTTGGCATAATACTCAAGGGTTTTGTCCTCCGGACCTTTGGTAGTTATTTCCAAAGCCTTATAATCACCGGAGGGGGTACTGACATCAGCAGCAATGCCCGTGATAGTCCTAACCCTGCCATCGCTCAATGTCCAGGAAGTTCCTACTTTTAAAGGACCTATCAATAGCAGCTCCTCCTGGTTGGTTTCCGCCAAAAGGTTTTCCCTATGATAGATCTCTTCTCTGGACAAAATTTTGGAGATCTTGTGATCAGAAATATATATGACCTGTGCCATTACCGTACCACCCGTTTCGATACGTTGTTGAAGTCGGTATTTATCAGTATAATCATTCCAGACACTATATGAGGCATATTCGTTTCCTTCTCCTTCATAAACATATCTGACATTTTCTTGGATAGGAAAATAATCATTAAGACTGCCTATAATAGAATCATCGTCAACCGTACAACCGAAAAGTAAAAACACAGCAATAAAGCAAGTTGCCAGGATGATAAATTTTTTCATGGGATAGGCCTCCTTTCTGATCAATTATACCATAAAATAATAATTCTGGAAAACTTATAATTTTTAATAAACAACAAAAAATTCTCTTAAAATGTTTTAAGAAATTATCAGGGAAACTACTTTATACAACGTCATAAATATTTTTTTTATTAAGATGAAAATTTATGGATAAAGATGAATAAGTGAGAACTGAAATAAAGATATTTTCCTATTACTATTAAAAATAACTTCTTTTTGTGATATAATTGCCAAAAACACTATCCAGCAAACGATCAGGGAGGAAGCATTGATGAAAAGGGCCTTGGTATTAAATAGCGGCGGACTGGATTCTACCACTTGCCTGGCACTGGCCATAGAGCAATACGGATGTAACCAGGTCTCTACCTTATCTATATATTACGGTCAAAAGCACCAAAAAGAGTTGGAGTGCGCAAAAAAAATCGCTGCTCATTACGGTATCGCCCATCATGAATTGGATCTTTCTCATATCATGGCTTATGACAATTCTCCTCTATTGAGCAAAAGCGACCAAGCTATCCCACAGCAAAGCTATGGACAACAGCTACAAGAAGATAAAACAGGCATAGTGAAAACTTATGTGCCTTTCAGAAACGGTTTATTCCTCTCCGCTGCGGCAGCCATAGCCATGTCTCTGAATCGCGAGGGAGAAACCGATCTCTTTTTGGGCGCTCATGCCGATGATGCCGCAGGCAGTGCTTATGCTGATTGCACAGAAGAATTCACCCAAACCATGGGCAAAGCTATCGAGCTGGGCACTTATAATAAAGTCCATCTTATAACCCCCCTTGTGGCTATGAACAAGGCGCAGGTGGTAAAAATAGGTCTGCAGCTGGCGGCTCCTTATCAATATACCTGGAGCTGCTATGAGGGGGGCGATAGGCCCTGCGGGCAATGCGCCACTTGTCTGGACAGGCAAAGAGCCTTTGCGGCCCATAATGTTACTGATCCCGCTTTGATAAACCCCAAATAGCAACAAAGAATCACCGCTTTTGTTATTTTCTTTTTGCCGAACCCAATAAAAAATGCTACCAGAATAGGAGTTGTACTCATGTTTTATGTAGTCAAAAAAGTAGAGATCTCCGGTGCGCACAGCCTGGATCTCAATTATCCCAGCAAATGCCAGGGTATACACGGGCATAATTGGCTCATCACCGTCTATTGCAAATCCCAGACTCTGAACGAAAATGGTATGGTCATAGATTTCTCTTTTATTAAAGAGCAGATTCAGGACTTTTTGGACCATAAATATATCAACGATATCCTGCCCTTCAATCCTACGGCCGAAAACCTCGCTAAATGGATCGTTGATACCATCCCCACCTGCTACAAGGCCAAGGTACAGGAAAGCGAAGGTAACATGGCCTGCTATGAGGAGGATTAGAGCATGCAAGTCTCGGAGATCTTCAACAGTATTGAAGGCGAGGGTATCAGATGCGGTTATCTGACCACCTTTATCAGGTTATATGGCTGCAATCTTCATTGCAGCTATTGTGATACGCGCTACAGCTGCCAAGGTAATGATTTCACCATCATGACACCAGCCCAGATCGTAGAAAAAGTCGCCCGGCTGAAAACCGACCGTGTAACACTGACGGGCGGAGAGCCGCTGTGGCAAACAGAAACCCCCCTCTTACTGCAGCTATTGACAGAAGCCTCTTATGAGGTAAATATCGAGACCAACGGAAGCATAAATATCTCTCCTTATACTACCAACCCTATGGTCATCATCACCATGGACTACAAATTGCCCCAAAGCGGCATGATAAATCAGATGGAGCCAAACAACCTTCGCCACCTGCGGGAACAGGATGTGCTGAAATTCGTGGTCAGCGACACCGCAGACCTGTGGGCGATGAAAAAGCTGCTTGATCAAGTGCCCTTGAAATGCCATATCTTCATCAGCCCTGCATTCGGACAAATCGAATTGGCAAAGATCGTCAAGTTTATGAAAGAGCAGCAACTGCATGACTGCCGACTGCAAATACAACTACATAAAATCATCTGGGACCCCGACCAACGGGGCGTATGATTTTACTTGACGGCGACTAAAACAGGGCTTCCACCCTGTTTATTTTATTAAACGCATATGCGCTTTATTATTAACGAATTTTTCCAATCAATAAGTATTTGCACTTTTCATCACCTTTTTGATTAACTGTCTACTATCGGTGCATACTAGTGGCGAGGTGTTGAATTTGCGATTTACAGCTGTTTATTATGAGCCAAAAAGTCTAGACTATAAGCTAGGAAAACAATTGCAGGAGAAGTATAAAGACCTGCCCTGGATCCCTATTGAGAGTCATAACAGCATCCCCGAGATGCAGCAAAAAAGCAACAGTGAGTTTGCTCAGATGAAGCAAAACCTCATCATCGGCATCCGTAAAACACATAAATACACAGAAAATCACAAGGTATCCGATTATTTGGTACCTTATACCTCCTCAGGCTGTTCAGCCATGTGCCTTTATTGTTATCTGGTATGCAATTTTAATAAATGCTCTTACCTGCGCCTGTTCGTCAATCGCGAGCAAATGCTGGATAAAATCATCAAAAAATCCTTAAAAAGCCAGCTGCCGCTGACCTTTGAGATCGGCAGCAACAGCGATTTGGTGCTAGAGAACACTATTACCGGCAATCTGGAGTGGACTATCGAAAGATTCGCCCGCCAGGGACGTGGCTCTCTCACCTTCCCCACTAAATTCTCGCAGGTGGAGCCACTCTTAGGGCTCGATCACCGCGGCCGCATCATCTTTCGCATGAGCGTCAATCCTTCGGAGATCATCAGGCGTGTGGAAATCGGCACTTCTCCCCTCACTCAGCGCATCGAGGCCCTCAACCGGATGTGCGAGGCCGGATATGTCGTAGGCTTACTGATCGCACCCATCGTGCTGGTACCGGGCTGGCAAGGACTCTACAGTGAATTTTTGGCCAGTTTGGCCGAGCAGCTCTCTGCCAAGGCCAAGCGCAGAATCTTTATCGAGCTCATCTTCATGACTTACAGCTTTATCCATCGCGCCATCAATCAGGAGGCTTTCCCCGGCACATTAGAGCTTTTCGACCGGGAGCTGATGACAGGACGCGGGCGAGGACGTTATTGCTATCGGCCGGAGCCCCGCAGCGCTGCCGAAGTTTTTTTGCGGCAGGAAATTGACCACAAGTTGGGGAAAAACAAAATATTATATATAAGCTGAGGAAAATAAAAGCTGCTCCCGCAAGATGAGGAGCGGCTTTTTTATTGCCCATATTTATGATTTGGCTCTCTTAAAGGAAGGCCTTTTGCTGCAGCAGCTTCTCTGTATGGCCAGCGCAGCCCGAAAAATACCGTAGCCGATCAGGACACCCACAAGATTCAGGATCAGATCATCGATATCAAAGGAGCCCAGACGGGTGACAAATTGCATAGCCTCGATACATAAAACAAAGATCATGCCCGCTAGCAGCACTTGCCGCAAGGACTTGCTCTTTTTGAAAATCAGCGGCAGCAAGAAGCCCCAAGGCACAAACAGCAAGATATTGCCTACCAGATTATCTATGATGATGCTGGTATTCATACCACCGGAGGCGATAGCCCTCAGATAGCCACCGATGGTAAAAAGGGGTATGATATTAAATGCCTGGTCAAAGCTGGGCAGTTGCCAGTTCCTGAAAGTCTCTGTGATCATGGACAGAGGGCCTTTGAACAACACAACTTTAAGTAAAAAGATTATATATAGTACAAACAAACAGTTTAATAACTTTTTATGTATTTTCTTTTTGGCCGGTCTTGTCATATTTCTGCTCCTTTTATAGCTGATGTTTTTTGCTGAGAGAGCGTGTCAGTTCTTATAAGGATTTTTTAAGCACTGTTTGCAGCCAGGCTGCTACCCTTCCATACCCTCGAATTGCAGGTTATAATAGCGGGCATAAATACCCCCTTGGGCCAACAGCTCGGCATGGCGGCCACGCTCTTTGATGCCTTCATCGGTGATGACAATGATCTCATCGGCATTACGGATAGTGGACAAACGGTGAGCTATAACGATAGTGGTACGGTTTTGTGAAAGCACCTCCAAAGCCTGTTGGATATGCTTTTCGCTTTCGTTATCCAGAGCAGAGGTAGCCTCGTCCAAAATGAGGATCTTGGGGTTTTTGAGGAATAAGCGCGCAATGGCCAGCCTTTGTTTTTGACCACCGGAAAGCCTGGTTCCCCTCTCGCCCACATAAGTATCATAACCATCTTCCAGAGAGATGATGAAGTCGTGGATATTGGCGTTTTTGGCTGCTTGTATGATTTCCTCATCTGTGGCATCGATCTTGCCATAGGCAATATTATCACGGATGCTGCCGGCAAAAATATAAACATCCTGCTGCACGATACCGATAGCAGAACGCAGGGATTTGACCGTCAGATCTCTGATATCCTGCCCGTCTATGGTGATGCTGCCGTCCGTGACATCATAAAATCTGGGCAAAAGCGAGCAAAAAGTGGTCTTGCCGCCGCCGGAGGGCCCCACCAACGCCACCGTCTCACCGGCCCGGATATGAACATCGATATTACTCAAAACCTGTGAGCCATCGTCATAGCTGAAGGAAACATTGTTGTAGGAGATATCTCCGCGCACATCTTTTAGCGGTACGGCATCGTCTTTGTCGACAATATCGGGATGAGTTTCCAGAACCTCTATGAAACGCCTAAAACCCGCATAGCCTTTCTGGAACTGCTCAGTGAAATTGACCAGCAGCTCGATGGGGTTCATAAAAATATTTACATACAAGACATAGACTGCCAGATCCATAACGGCCATCTGGCCTCGAGCGATAAATAATCCGCCCATCACGATGATCAGGGTATACAAAAGGCCTTGAAAGAAGGAATTACCGGCCATAAATCTGCCCATGACCCGATAACTGCTGTTTTTTGACTCCAAAAAATCATGGTTGCTTTTGTCAAAGCGTTGTTGCTCGAAATCTTCATTGGCAAAGGATTTGACCACACGGATACCGGCCAGACTGTCTTGTACACGGGAATTGACGCCGGCAATTTTTTTGCGGTTGTCCATGAACACAGAACGCATCTTCCTGTTCCAACTGATGGAAAAGGCCAGCATAATCAGAGTGACTGCCAAAAGGATCAAAGTCATTTTATAATTGAGCAGCATCAAAAGCGTAAAGGAGCCGATCAGCTTCAAAAGCGACATAAAGATATTCTCCGGCCCATGATGGGCCAGCTCCGAGATATCGAAGAGATCGGAGATCATACGCGACAACATATCGCCGGTATTATTTTTGTCATAATAGGAAAAGCTGAGGCGTTGCAGGTGTTGAAAGAGATCCTGACGCATATCGCTTTCCATGCGCGCGCCCATGATATGACCCCAAGAGGCGATGAAATACTGGCAAAAATACTTGATTATATACATGGCCAGCAAGGCAAGAGCAATAAAACCCAGCGCCTCGAGAATCTTTTGAGGATCTCCCGCAAAGAGCCCCCTATTGAGAAAATATAATATTTGGGGGAAGGCCAGATCAATGACAGACACGATGAAGGCGCAAAACAAATCCATATAGAACAAAAAACGATAAGGTTTGTAGTAGGATATAAACTTTTTGAAAATACTCATAAAGCTGGTCTACTCTCCTTAATTACTGTAAAAGGCTGATTATTTTCTCCAAGCATAAAATAATTTAATATTTTACCATATTATAAGCAATAATACCAATCTACACCAGGCACATAAAACCGCCGCCGTCATCCTATCCGAGTTCGAAAGTGGTAATTCCATATACATTATCCCATTTTAACCCGGGCTGCTCTTTGGTATACATACGCGCGTTCTCAAATATCCGGCCGAGGCCATGTTTTTGTCTCAGCCAGTCAGCCAGAGCATTGCCCTCCAGCAGATCGATATAGATATTCTCTCCCTGAAGAGGGGCCGCCAGAGCCTCAAAAATACCCTGGGCCGTCTCCTGGTCCTCGGCAAACAACGGGCCAATCTTATAGCCGTCAACGCAAGTCCGTATAACCCCCAGGCCTGTTATCTCGCCGGCTTGTTTACGGATGAGCGCGCGATGTCCGGCGGCAAACAGCCACTTTTGTAAAAAGTCCTCCCGCTGAGCGGGAAAATAGCGGCGGTAATAGGTTTTTATCTTTTCAAAATCGACCGGACTGGCTTCTTCTATACCGCGGCAGTTTGGGATAAAGCCTGTTATGCGACCACCATAACGCAGGTTGCGATGATAAAAGCGAAAGCCGCTTTTCATATAATCGGCCTGCCGTTGGGGAACACCGTCCAAGCCAATATTCAGATCATCACCGCTCAAATGCTCCATGGCCCGGCACCAAATCTCCAAGCCATAGCCCCGGCCGCGATACCCCTCGCGCACGATATAGAGACCGACAAAGCCGAAGCCATCATATTTGACCGCTGAAATACAGGCGATCGGCTCGTTGTCCAGCCAACCTATAAAAAAGCCCTCCGGATCAGCAGCAAATAAGCACTCCCCATCAGTGAGGCCGGGGTTCCAGCCCTCTTGTCGGGCCATCTTGATGAGAAAATCCATATCCTCTCGTTGTGCTAAGGTTATTTTATACATATGCGCACTCCTTTTTTATCAAATCTCTTTATACACAATAGCGGTATCACATAAGCTACTGTGCATTAATTATATCTGCTGCTAAGTCAAAATACAATAACTGGTAACAGGCAAACCTTTTTTTAGATAATTACACTATAAGGGCAAAATGCCACCATCGCTACCCGTATTCAGTAACCAAAGATAAATTGTTGGCATCACTGGCCGCCCTCATTAATATGCATTGTTATACCATCAATCTGATAAAAAAAAGCCTGTATATGAATGATATATCAAGGATGTATGCAGATCCCACCCCCCTATTCTCCAATAAAGATCTGGCGGACAGACCAAGGTTATGCCGAGCTATTGATGGATGATTTTTTTGGTGCAGTCAGTGAATTGACTGCCCTTTTTAATATATATATCATTATTTCGTTTGGAGAAAGACAGTATGGAAGTAGCCCAAATGATAAAACATATAGCCATCACAGAGATGCACCATATGGGAATTCTGGCGGAAACCATCTTGCTTTTGGGAGGAAACCCCCTCTATAGAAAAAGCGGCGGCAACTATAGCCTTTGGCAGGGCGGTTCGGTATATTATGGCTATGAGTTATGCGACAGAATGTATGCTGATCTCGATACCGAATACAGCACCATTCAATAATTATGAACGGCGCATCCAGACCATCAAAGACTCTTATGTGCAAGCTATTTTCGAAAGGATCATCCTCGATGAAAAGTTCCATATCCAACTGTTCAAAAAAGCTAAATATTGCTGCTGATAATCTCTTGGCCCGCTCGACCCTTTTCTCCGCCGGCAGCATAAGAAAAAAGCCTTGCTCGAACTCATCGGCAGGGCTTTTGTTTAATAAGGAGCAGCCCCCCAAGAGGCTAGACAGCTCATTGCATTTCTTTCTTTTGATAAATATGCAGAGAGAGCAAAAAGGAGAGAACAAGTGCCGCGATGATAATCAAAGGAGCATAAGCAGCCAGTGATTTGATTATTGCCACGCCCGGTATGGCAACTCCTTTTTTACTCAAAAATACTATCAATCCGGTGGGTATAAATAAAATCAAGAGCATTAATAACCTGCCCTTTTCCACACCAAATTTAAACATGATCGGCAAAAGCACCGACAGCAGTACTATACCGATACTCAGCAGTGCCAGAGCAATCATCCAGCTGGCTCTGGTGAATTCGGCATCTGTCAAGGATTGGAAAATTATATTCAGCACAAAAGCAGCGGCGCAAAAGATCAGGCCCAATATATACTTACTCAATACCAGATCAGTACGAGAAAGAGGCATAGTCAGTGCATACTTAGGCCATTTTGCCCGCTCGTCATAGGCCAGAGCTGTAATCGGTAAAATAGCAAAAAATAGCGTGATCATCAAACCAAAGGCCGAGCTGCCACTACCGCTGGCGGACATGATACCAAAAAACAAGATGATTATCAAGGTTATTCTGGCCTGATTTTTGAGAACCAAGAGATCCTTGATCAGTAAGCCTTTCATTGGATATTCTCCTTTATGTGATACAACATGATATCCTCAATACTGGCATCGGCAATATTATCGCCTGCCATCTTTTGTTTATAGACCAGCGCTTCTATGCCGAAACGATTACTGCGGTAGGCTTTGACAGCGGACTTATCGATATCAGCAAACTGATCGGCTGAGCATTTTAGCAGCCCGTAATCGGCTAACAGCTGCTGCTTGGGCTGGCTGAAAATGATTTTACCCTCATGGATAAAAGTGATCCGGTCGCAAATCTTTTCTAGGTCGCTGAGAATATGCGATGATATAAAAATACTGTGCCGCTCATCTTTGATAAAGTCCATAAACACCTCGAGTATCTCCTCCCTGACCATGGGGTCCAGCCCGCTGGTCGCTTCATCGAGGATCAGCAGCCGCGCATTATGCGAGAGTGCCGCGGCAAGGGCCAGCTTCATTTTCATACCGCGCGAATATTCTTTAATGACTTTTTCGGGCGGTAAAGAAAAGCGCTGCAACAGCCCGGCAAATTTTTCCCCCTGCCAGTTCTTATAGATGTTTTTCATGATACTGTGGATATTTTTAGCGCACAGGCTCTCGGGGAAACAGGTTTCATCCATGACCACACCGATCTGCTCTTTGATGGCGATGAAATTGCGGCGGTTATCATGCCCCAATACAGTGATCTGACCACTATCACGTCTGATCAGATCAAGAATCAACTTGATGGTAGTGCTTTTGCCCGCTCCATTGGCACCGATAAAGCCCATGATAGAGCCTTGAGGCAAAGTGATATTAATATCGCTGAGCGAAAAATCCGGGTAGCTCTTGCAGACATTTTGCAGTTTCAGTGCATACTCCATGATCGCTACTCCTTTTTATGGGATGCAAGTCGGCAATACAGGCAGAATAAATCTTTCCTTAATTATACCAAATATTGGTACAAAAAACCATCCCATGTAGCAATCTATTTCCAGCGTTTTTTATAGATCTTTCTCATTACAGCACCGAGATAGCAGGCAAAAGCTGCTAAAAAACCCATAGAGATAATATATTGCGCTTTGTAACCGGAGGATACCTCAGCAAAACTGCCTAAAAAAGTAAGCAAAAGAATAATCGTTAGAACCAAAAGGGCTATAAAAGAGACGGAAACAGCAGCCAAGACATTTTTGTTTCTCTTTTCCCTGCTTTCGCTATTACTGAAGGATTCCGGCCGCTGATCGATATATTCTTTGCGCCAAATATAGCAACTGGCCATCTGTCCCACCAGCTCCCAGCCGAATTGTTCATAGGTAGCCCGATAATCCGGCTTGGGAAAAGCCTGCAGATCAAAAACATAGCGGTATTTCTTGGGCTGGCCGCGATGAAAAGTCATAGCAATGGAACTCCATTGGCCGATATGCTCCACATGCCAGCCCTCCTGGGCTAATTGCTCCAGCCATTGCTCATAATCGGCCGGCACGACCTTGGTAAAAGTGGAAAACCACACGGTTTTTTTATCTCTCATAACAATCCCTCCACTGTATGATAGATTTCTTCGATACGGTGTACTTCCTCCAATAAAATCTCTTGGCCGGCAGCAGTGATCAGGTAGAACTTCTTGCGCTCGCTGGCCCGCGTTCGTCTGATGAGGCCGTCTCTTTCCAGCTTGCCCAAGCTTTGATAGATGGTCCCCGCCCCCAAAATGATGCGTCCACGGGTCAGTTCCTTGACATATTGCATAATAGCGTATCCATGACGCTCCTCACGCAGGGAAAAAAGGATATAAAACATCGTCTCGCTCATGGGCAGATAGCGCCGGCGTATTTTTTCCATGTTCAACCGATCAACCTCTCCTATATCACAATATCTATATCACGTCGTTATATACTTATTATATCATACTGTGATATAATTGCAAGATTTTCCTGTCGTAAAAAATCAAAAGGACAGCTTAATAAAATAAAGCTGCCTCAGGATGGGATATTAGATGATCTAAATTATATGAAAATTTCTTCATATATCGACATAAAGGGGAGTATGCTGTGCTATAAGGATTTACACCAGCAGTTTAAAAGCTGTCCAAGGAGGGATTATTTTGTATTATGTCACTACTGAGGCAGGCGTCAAAATAGCTGTTTATGATCTTAACCCAAAGGGTAAAGCCACCGTTTTGCTGATCCACGGCTGGCCGCTCAATCACAAAATGTTTACCCGTCAGAGTGAAGTCTTTTAGCCTCAGTGATTTGACCACGGCCAAGATATCGTCTGCCAGGCGGTCATAATCATATCCAGACCAGGGAGCGTCCGAATTACCGAAGCCGCGCAGATCGAGGGTAATACAGCGAAAACCTGATTTTGGTAAGACATTCAACTGATATTCACCCAAAGACCGGGATTCCTTTTCGGCATGACCATCCAAGAGGTCGATAATCTGCTCACACAGCTTTATCAAGACCGCCCCCAAGCCTTGACCGAATTTGGCAAAAACTTCTTTGCCAGCACTATCACAACCAGCTTTAGGCAATGGTTCCACGATCTCTCTTTGCAAGGATCAGGGCATGGCACCATAGCTACAGCCCGCTCACTGCGCGATGAAGACCTGCGGCATGATCTGGGAAAAATCCAGATCCCTAGCGGTATCTTTCATGGCTTGCTCGATCGCATCTGCCCCTATGAGCTAGCCTTACAAATGCATAAAGGCATCCGCAACTCTCAATTATTCCGCTTTGAAAAGAGCGGGCATGCTATATTCTATGATGAGCTGGAAAAATTCAACCGGCAATTTACGGACTTTTTGCAAGCCTAACACCAGAATATAGTCAACTAATAGCAGATCAGCAGCTGAAAAGGCTGCTTTCTCCCAGTCCAAAAGCGGGATCGGTTTTTAAATCGGGCACTACCGAGTATCCAAAGATCTATTGTAGCAGCTTAATCAGGTTTGGGATAAACAGACAAGCAGGAGCAATAGCATTACTATGCAACCTGCTTGGCTGTAGAGTCGAAATGAAGAGATTGGCAAATAAAGGCGGCCGCCAGAACCTAATGGGAGCAAGAGACAGCCAAATCCAGCTTTTCATAGGGAATAGTGAATACCACGATGCCCGTGGCATAAGGTGCGATCTCATATTGCTGATAATAAATAGCTAGACCTTGGGGGGTCAGGTAATAATTTTGCGGGTCAAAATATTCCTTGATACGCTGGCGATAATCATCGAAATAGATGCCCGGATGCTCTTTGATATTTTGCTGGGCCTGTTTAGTGATCTCATTGATCAAAAAATTGTAATAATTAGTGCAAGGAAAGAAAAAATTGCCCAGCGTAAGCAGATTACCACTATTTAAATTCCAGGTATCCGAAGCCCTGATGGTCTGACCGTGCGCACCTCCCAAATATTCATAGCGATCACGAAAGAGGCTTAAATGGCAATTTTCATTATAGCTGACATAATACTTGAGCATAGCCTCATAAGCATGAAAAGGAAAGCCGTTTTGCTGCGCTTGGATATACGCTTCCACGGCCTGCTCATACAAAGCATGGGTAGCATAATTAAAATACTCTTGTACTTGCATGGTGATACGCTCATTGATCAGCTTTTGGGCCGTCAGGTTAGGCAGATCCACTTGCACATAGAGGACTGAAACCATCAGCACAGCTGAATTCTCATAAAAAAATTTGCGCTGATACCCGCGCCCAGTGATTTGTGCCTCATAGTTTGTATCAACCATTTTCATCCCCCCCTTTATAATATGAAGAGAAATGGCATACGGACACTTAATTACCATAGACGAGCTATTGTTTTTTTAAACTCCAGCTACAAAAAGCAGATATTATTGACTTTAAGTATATTTTTTTACTTTTTACGTAAATAATAAGTCGCATTTTGCGCTTATTGTAAATTTTTTCCAATAAATCCTTGCTTTTTACGTAAGTTCATGCTACACTTTTTTTAAAGGCTGGTGAAAAAATGATTTCTCAGGTAATAAAGAAACGCCGTGCAGAATTAGATATAACCCTTGCCGAGGTAGCCAGATTGGTCGGCGTGAGCGAAGCTACGGTCCAACGTTGGGAAAGCGGCGTGATCAAAAATATCCGCCAGGACAAAATTAGTAAATTGGCAGCGGCTCTTGGCGTCTCCCCCGCTTATCTGTTGTGCTGGGAGGAAAACAAAGATTGTGAAACCAAAGGAGTCAAGATACCCATACTGGGTAATGTGGCAGCCGGTGTGCCCATCGAGGCTATCGAAGATATCATCGATTATGAAGAGATATCTCAGGAAATAGCCAAAACCGGACAATTCTTTGCCCTCCTGATCCGAGGAGACAGTATGGAGCCCAAGTTTTCCCAAGGTGATGTGGTGATCGTACGCAAACAGCCACAGGTAGAAAATGGGCAGATCGCTATTGTTTTGATCAACGAACAAGAGGCCACCTGCAAAAAATTTATCCGCCACGAGCATGGCATAAGCTTGATATCCCTAAACCCTGCTTATGCTCCCATGTTTTATACTTATAAAGAAGTTGAGGAAATGCCAATTACCATCATAGGGCATGTTGTGGAATTACGAGCAAAATTTTGACACCTGACCAACAATTTTATATTAAGGAGGAGGGCCCATGAAAAAGAAATTACTGATAAGTGCTCTTTGTCTTGCTTTAGCAATTTTTTTAGCAGCATGCGATGGAAAGATGACCACTACCAGTCCCGAGTCCCCCGATACTTCTTCCTCAAGTGAGGATTTAATAACGACTGAAACAAGCGAGACAGCCGGAGCCCCTGATACCTTTGTCAACACTGCGGAAAAAACTACCTTGTTTTCTGGTTCATGGGAGGTGGGCCCCGATATCAAAGCCGGGAAATATATCCTCAACGCCGGCTCGGGCATGGGTAATTTAGTAATTCATGACTCCTCCGGCCCACTATACATCAATGATATCCTCACAGCCTCAACAGAAACTTCTATGGGCATGGGCGTAACAAAAATACAAGCCTATCTCCTTGACGGTTATACAATACAGATCTCGGGACTCAGTGAGGTCATTTGCTCTCCTGCCGAAAATGAAATGAAGAATACCCTGATCACGGGTACGCATATCGTGGGTTGGGATATAGCAGAGGGTACTTATATTATTACACCCAATGGAGATATGGGTAATTTAGTTGTTTATAACAATGCAAAATATCTTGTAGTCAATGAGATCATTGGCAACAATACTATGGGCATGGGTGTAGATAAAGTCAAAGCAACCCTTAAAGAGGGCTATATTATCGATATATCAGGCATCAATAGCTTAACTTTTACAGAGCTATAAACTGCTGATAAATATCTGTGATCGCAAATAGATAATTAGAATCTTTTTCCCATAAATAAAAAACCACTCCCCAAAAGCAAGCAAATACAGTAAGAGACTCTGTTTTGTCCCTAAACAGGTCTCTTACTGTATTTATTCCGTAAAAACGTGATAGCTTTATTATTGCAGCAAATTGGTTTGCCTGTAATATTTCAGCTTTTTCATGTGCTTAGTCATATTTTTCAGCCACAGTCAAACGTCCTTAACAGTATAAAACAGTGACTCAAAACAGCCAATCATTGCAAAATAAAATCTAGGCCCTCTTTGATAAACTTGACTGAGATGTCTTTTTGCCGGAAATAGTCCTCAATCAGGCTGTGCAAAGGCTCAAAAAACTTGGCGGAATCTTGCTCCCCCAAAGGTTCGATCCACAGCGATTGGTTGCCGCAGGCATCGCTTAAGTGGACACGATAAGGCAGTTTTTGCTCCTCGATCAGCTTATTCAATTCTATGACTTCATTGAATGTAATGATTACTTTCATAACTTGCCTCCTATCAGATAATATAACACTTTATATCAAACATTTTCTAGTGCTTATATTTTACCACAATAATGGTTTAATAAAACAATATTTTTTTCGTCGTGTCACTACTTCTAACCAGTAACACCCTGCTAGCAATAATATACCAGCATATTGATATAAAACAGCTCGCTTCAGATAAAGTTTGCAGGACCTGCTCTTTTGTGGCGATCAGTAGGCCAATCAACGGCATGAGGGAGCATATAAAAAACAGACCCATACAAAAGTATAGGTCTGTTTTTTTTAGACTATATATTTCCTATTGTCCAGTTATAATCCCAGGCTTAAATTGGAGAAAAGGGTTTGGGATAGTATTCTTTACAGATTTGTTGGATAAAAGCTCCACCCGGATCATTGGCAATAGTGCCGTCTTTATGCATACCCACGAATTTACCGGTAGAACGATATATGCCGGGTGTGAAATCAA
>JBMNOA010000041.1:0-12111 GCA_050942825.1 Bacillota bacterium | reverse complement strand
CAGCTAATAAAAATTGATAAATAAAATAACATCCTAGGACAGATTATTTTAATTATATCAGATAGATAAGGAAAATGCGATAAAAAAAAGTATGGTTTAAAAAAAACCATACTTTTTCAGGAAAATATCAACAAGGACAAACATTTATCTGCATCAAGGCTTTTTCTTCCAGAGGTACTGACTGTCTTTTAATATCAGCGCCCAAAGAATAGAGCGATTTTTCCAAGGATTGATAACCACGATCGATATAGCAGACATTTTCCACAATACTTTCTCCCTGAGAAGCTAAAGCCAAGAGTACCAATGCCGCTCCTGCACGCAGATCGGTCGCTTTGACTTTGGCCCCATTCAAACGTCTTTTACCTTTAATGACCGCTGAGTCACCGATAACTTTTATATCGGCGCCCATCCTCATCATCTCATCGGCATGACGGAATCTGTTTTCAAAGATATTTTCCGATACAATGGAAATTCCTTGGGAAATAGCCATTAAGGCCATATATTGCGCCTGCATATCAGTAGGGAATCCGGGATAAGGCATAGTCCTGATATCCGCGCACTTGGGACGGCGGCAACATTTGATTCTTAGGCCTCTGGCATCATTGTTGATGATCACGCCGCATTCTTGCAGTTTGGCGATCACAGATTCGCAATGTGTCTCTTTATAATTACTGAGCAGTATATCACCGCCACTGATTGCTGCAGCAATCATCATTGTACCGGCTTCTATCCTATCATCAAGTATTCTGTGTTCAGCGCCATGTAATTTTTCAACACCTTCAATGTAAATAGTATCTGTTCCAGCACCTGTGATTTTTGCTCCCATCTTTTGCAAAAAATTTGCTAGATCAACTATTTCAGGCTCTTTGGCCGCATTATAAATTATAGTCTCGCCTTTTGCTTTAACCCCAGCCATGATAGCATTTTCTGTAGCTCCGACACTGGGAAAATCGAGACAAATCTTTCCGCCATGTAATTTACCGGTTGTGGCTTGTATGTAGGGACCGACATTCGCTATGTCGACACCCATTTGAGAAAAAGCCATTAAATGGTAATTCATGGGGCGGGAGCCGATAGCGCAGCCGCCGGGAAAAGGTAGACAAACCTCTCCGAAAAGACTAATAAGCGGACCCAAAATAAGATTGGATGCCCGCATCTTTTTCATTAAATCTTCCGGCGGAGAATGATTTTCGATATCTTGTGAATTGATAATAAGCGTATTGCCCAGCCAAACAATATTTACACCATAATACTTTAGTATTTCACACATGACAAAAACATCTTCCAATAAGGGTACATTTTCTAAAACACATTCCCCATCGCTTAAAAGGCAGGCCGCCAAAATAGGCAAAATGGCGTTTTTGGCGCCATTTATTTCTATTTCTCCAGCCAAAGGGGACCCACCCTTGATGATAAATCTCTGCATGCCGCACCCCACTTTAGCATTATTCAGCTAATAATTTATTTTGCCGGGACAAATTCTCCAACCAATTTCACTTCCGTTTCCAATCTCACCCCAGATAAACGGAATACTTCCTGCTGCACTTCTTCTATCAAGGCTTTAACATCTTTGGCCCTGGCTCCGCCGATATTAATAATAAAATTCCCATGTTTTTTGGATACCATAGCACCGCCGATTTGTTTGCCTCGCAATCCGGCCATTTCTATAAGTCTGCCGGCATGATCATGGGGCGGATTCCGGAAGACGCTGCCGCAAGAAGGAAATTCTAATGGTTGTTTAAGGCTTCTTAGCTGAAGCCATTCTTTGATTTTGGCCATACTTTCATCCTTATTGCCGAGTGGAAAAGCCAAATGGACAGTCGATACCACTGCAGGAACAGCAAAAAGGCTGCTATATCTATAGGCAAAATTCAAATTATCAGCTGTTATTTCGTATCTGTTGCCATTATATTCTATCACTGCAACTTTTGTTACATATTCCCCTATGGTATTGCCGTAAGCTCCGGCATTCATACGCACAGCTCCGCCGATACTGCCGGGTATTCCGGCAGCAAATTCGATGCCGCCGCAAGAACGCTCGGCAGCTTCCAAAGATAATGTCCTCAGCATCATGCCAGCTTGCGCCTCTACTTGACAACCCTGCCAATAAGAAGCGGCATAAGAGGGGCCCATTTTCATTACTACACCGCGGATACCTTTATCACCCACCAAAATATTGGAACCGTTACCAATCACCAAACACGGGATAGCTTGTTCATGCAAAAAATTTAATACATTGATGATTTCTTGCTCGCTGGAAGGAAAAACCATAAAATCCGCCGGTCCGCCGATTCTCCAGGTAGTATGTTTATGCATAGGTTCATCAACTAAGATAGGTTCCTTTACAAGGCTTTGCAATTTGTCCTGTAATGGAATTTTAGACATATATCTCTACCCCCTATTTTTCATGCTAAGGAATTTTTGGCCGGCTTTGCGGATATTGCCGGCACCCATGATCAATAAGAGATCGCCGGCTTGTGCATACTTGTCAAGCAAAGCTAAAACATCATCTTCCGTTGCTGCATATTCGACATGCTGGCCTTGTTTTCTGGCCTCTTCAACTATCATATACGAAGAAACCCCGGGAATGGGAGGTTCAAAAGCGGGATAGATCTCATTGATGATCACAATATCGCTTTGACTAAAGGCAGAAGCAAATTCTTTATACATAGATTGAGTTCTGGTATATCTATGTGGCTGGAAGACACTGACAATCCTCGAGACGCCCAAATCACGGGCCGATTGTACCGTGGCTTTGATTTCCGTAGGGTGATGAGCATAATCATCTATGACTCTGATATTATCAATTTCGCCCAAGAGTTCAAAGCGTCTGCCGGTCCCTGTAAAATGAGACAAAGCATCAGCAATAGCAGCAAATGAAAGTCCCGCTAAACGCCCTATGGCCACAGCAGCCAGAGCATTGGATATATTATGAACACCCGGTACAACTAGATGTAATTGACCCAATAATAGACCTTTTTCATAAATAGATGCACTGATGCCATCCTTACGATATTTTAAATCTTTAGCCTGATAATCAGCATCATTGGCCAATGCGTAAGTAATATAATTAGTTGGCACCTTGGCTTTGAGATATCTGATATTTGGGCAATCCATATTTACGATGGCCAGTCCGTCCGGTGGCAATTGCCTTAAATATTGCTCAAATGCCTCCATGATCTTTTCCAGACAATGATAATGATCCAGATGGTCGGGTTCTATATTGGTCAAAACAGCTATTTTCGGAAAAAGCAGCAAAAAGGTGGCGTCGCTTTCGTCAGCCTCGGCAACCAGATATTTACCCGAGCCGCTTTTGGCATTACTGCCTATCTGCGGCAAGGTCCCTCCGATAATGATAGTAGGATCCAAACCTATCATCTCCAACATCAGGGAAATCATACCACTGGTAGTGGTTTTTCCATGCGCGCCCGCCACACCGATACTTTCACGCAAACTCATCAAAAAAGCCAGAATTTCGGCCCTTTTATAAATGGGCAAGCCCCTTTGTTGGGCTGCAATAATTTCCGGATTATCTTTTTTTATAGCGGATGAATAAACAACCGCATCGATATCCGGTGCAATATTATCATCATGATGACCTACATATATTGTGCTTCCCATCGCTCGTAAAGCATCAATCAAATTTGAGGTACATATATCAGATCCGCTGATAGAATAACCCATATCCAACATTATTTTGGCAATACCGCTCATACCGATACCGCCAATACCTATAAAATGCAGTTTTTTGCCTTGCAAATCGATTGTCTTCAATACATTTCCTCCCCTGATTAACATCTATGTTTTGATCAGTTTTAAAGCTATCTCTATAATATTATCCAAAGCCTGTGGTTTTCCCAGACCGCTGGCACAGGCAGACATTTTGAGCATTCTCTCTTTGTCAGCAAAAAGATTTAAAACAGCATCTGCAACAGATTTCCCATGCAAATCCTTATCCTCTATGATAATAGCCCCGCCGGCTTTTTCTACTGCTTGAGCATTTAGTAATTGATGATTAGCCGCAGCATAGGGATAAGGAGCCAAAATAGAAGGGATACCCAAACATAATATCTCGGACAAAAAAGATGCCCCTGCACGCCCTAAGACCAAATCGGCTAGGGCCAGCCCGTATTCCATATGCTCCAAATAAGGAATGATACGTAATTGAGGGGATTGGTCAAGTCCTTGGGCCTTGGCCTTTCTCATCACTTCATCATAATTCTTTGCACCCGATATATGTATAATCTGCAATCCGCCACCCAATAAATCTAGCCAGGCCTCGGCCACGGCATTATTGATAGCTTGAGCACCCTGGGAACCGCCGGTGACCAAAAATACAGGCTGCGAGGATTTTATTTTTAATAGATCTCTGGCTTTTTGTTTATCGACATGCATTATTTGCGGTCTGATAGGTAGACCAGTAGTATATATTTTATCTCTTTGCCGGGCAGAAAACAATTCCTTGGCGCAATTAAAATTAAGACAGATAATATCGACCTTCTTAGCCAACATCTTGTTACTCAAGCCAGGCACAGCATTTTGCTCATGGATCATCGTGGGAATACCGAGCTTGAGGGCAGCTTTCATCACCGGCCAGGAAGCATACCCACCGGTACCAATGGCTAAATGGGGCTGATAATCAAGCAAGAATTTTTGTGCTTGTTTCATACCCCTTTTATTGGCAGCCAGATCTTTTAATAAAACAAGTGATTTACGATGCAACGGGCTTGTTTCAATAGCACGAAAATCCCATCCGGCCTGTGTGGCCAATTTAGATTCCAGCGAATCCCGGCCGCCTATATAGAGGATTTGGGCTTCAGCCTTGGCAAAAAGCCCTGCAGCAATAGCTAAAGCAGGATAAATATGGCCGCCCGTACCTCCGCCTGTTATAACTACTCTTAGTCTATTCATCGTTTAATCTCCGAGTACCTTGACAGATTTAATAATACACCCATAGAAGCCAGGGAAATTACCAAAGAGGTACCTCCGTAACTGATAAAGGGCAAAGTAACACCTGTAACTGGTAATAGACCAGTAACAACACCTAAATTGATAAAAGCCTGCAGACCGATCAGGCCTGTTATACCTAAAGCCAGCAAAGCACCAAAGTTGTCTTTCATGCCTATAGCCACCATGAGACCGCGCCAGATCAAAATAGCAAACAAAGCGATCACAAACAGTCCACCCAAAAATCCCATCTCTTCGGCTAAAACAGAGAAAATAAAATCCGTGTATCCCTCAGGAAGATAATACCATTTGGAACCTCCAGCGCCTAATCCAACCCCTGTCAAGCCTCCATTACCAATAGCCAAAAGAGATTGTACAGTCTGAAAACCGTCTCCCAAAGGATCCTGCCAGGGATTCAAATAAGCAGCTATCCTGTTGGATCTAAATTCTGTATTGGCGATAATTGCCACACCTGCCATCATTCCCACGGCTACGGTTCCAGCCAGATATTGCCAGCGGACACCGGCACAATACATCATGATAATAGAGGTCATAGCAATAATAGAAGCTGTACTGAGAGCATTTTGTGCAAAAACCAAAAGAGCAACCGCAATTACTAAGATTATTCCGGGCAAAAACCCTTTGGTAAAACTACCCATCTGTTTTTGCCTGTCACTGAACAGTTTGGCTAATAAGAGGATCATAGACAATTTACATATTTCGGAAGGCTGAAAACGAATGCCGCCCAAATTGAGCCAACGCACAGCACCACCGGCCGCATCACCGGCACCGCTGAATAAAACCAGTAGTAAAAGTATAATAACTACACCAAAAAGCGGCCAGGCCAATTTTTTATAATGCACATAGCTTATTTTATATGCAATCAACAAAGCTATCAAGCCCAATCCGGCATTTTTTGCCTGATCCTTAAGAAAATAAAAAGGGTCATTATAATCATATTGGGCAAAATACTGGCTGGAACTGAAAACCATGATAATGCCTACACCCAAAAGGGCCATCACAGCAAATAATATCCACCAATCAGGTGATTTTTGCTTAACCTTCACAAGGCATCCTCCTTATTTATGTGACAAAACCAAATCTTTGAACACTTTGCCTCTCATTTCATAATTTTTGAACATATCCCAACTGGCACAAGCCGGAGAAAGCATAACAACATCTCCCGGTCGTGCCTTTTTTATAGCCTTTGCTACGGCATCGGCAAAATTTTCACTTAATGCATAATCAGTAAAGCCTATCTCATCGGCGACTTGTTGCAATTCATATTTAGCCTCGCCGACCAAAGAGAGGAAGGAGACCCGCTCCTTGATCACTTGCATCAAATCGCTGAAGTTACTGCCTTTATTACGCCCTCCGGCAATCAAAACGATTGGATTATCATAAGCCATAAGAGCCTTGGTAGCGGAATCGGGGTTAGTGGCTTTAGAATCATTGACATAGATTACACCATCTATTTCCCCTACCAACTCCAGGCGGTGTTCCACACCTGTAAACTCACGCAAACTGTTGGCGATTATTTTCGTATCTATGCCATAGGCAAAAGCAGCAGCCGTAGCGGCTAATGCATTTTCTAAATTATGGCCGCCTTTTATATATATGTCTTTTGCGGCGATAACATTTATTTTTTTGCCTTCACAAGCAACAATTATTTGTCCGTTATTAGCAAAAACGCCATTTTCTAATATTTGTTGCCTGCTAAAATAAATCACCCGGCTTTTGATCTTTTTTGCTATTTTACGTACAAGAGGATCATCATAATTCAATACTGCAATATCAGAGGAGCCTTGATTGATAAAAATCTTTTCTTTGGCAGCGAGATAATTATCCATATCACCATGCCTATCCAAATGATCGGGAGCAATATTGAGCATCACGGCAATCTTGGGGGCAAAATATAGGCAGTCTTGAGCCTGAAAACTGGAAACCTCGGCTACGATCACGCCCTGATAATACTCGGCTCTATCGACCACTGGTATACCAATATTACCACCCAACATAGTATCGATACCGGCATCACAAAAGATTTTATACAAAAGTTCTGTGGTGGTGGTTTTACCGTTAGTACCCGTGATAGCCACAAAAGGCGCTTTGGTAAAAGCATAGGCTAATTCCAAATCACCGATCACCGGCACCTGAGCCTCGTGCAAAAGAAGCATCAAAGGCGTGGTATGAGGCACTCCGGGGCTCTTAACGGCCAAATCCCAATTAATTTGCTGCGGCAAAGCATCACCCAAAAGAAACTCTACGCCACAAGCCGACAAGTCCATAATTTCTTTTGGCAAATGCTCAGCCTGTTTATAATCGGCCAAGGTAATGATGGCTCCATTAGCTAACAAAAAGCGGCAAACTGCTAAACCGCTGATGCCGCCGCCAATTACTATTACTTTTTTTGCTTCCAAATCTAATGGCAACATATTATTTTCCCTTATATCTAATAATCGTCAGCTAGTAGCAACAGACAAACTATAGAGAGAGCAATAGTAAAGAAATTAATACAAATATAGCTGAAAACAAACAAAAAGTTCTCGCAACTTTAGTCTCCTGCCAGCCTTTCATTTCGAAATGATGGTGCAAA
This sequence comes from Bacillota bacterium, assembly GCA_050942825.1. Taxonomy (GTDB): domain Bacteria; phylum Bacillota; class Dehalobacteriia; order UBA4068; family UBA4068; genus CAYRML01. The sequence continues at coordinate 4,568 of JBMNOA010000041.1, read as the reverse complement.
GGACTCATTTTAAAAATCCGCCTGCCTGTCAATTTGAAACTAGCAACCTGCAAAACAACGGAAAGAGCTTCTACAAAATAGACACCGCCCAAAAGCAATAGCATAAATTCGGTTTTAGTCAAGACGGCAAAAGCAGCTAAAGCACCGCCTAAAGCTAAAGAACCAGTATCGCCCATAAATATTTTGGCGGGGTGGCGGTTATAAAATAAAAATCCTAAGCAGCAACCCACTAAGGCCATAGCGCCTACCGCCAGATCATGATAATTTGCTCCGCCGATGGGGGGATTTTTGACAGCCACCATTGCTATAAGCGCAAAACCTAAAAATACAAAGAACGATACTCCCGAGGCCAGGCCATCCAAGCCATCGGTTAGATTGACAGCATTGACCATAAAGACCAAAAAGATACTAATGATCACATAGTATCCCCAACCGAGATCGATCTGTATATCGGTGGCTGGGATGATAATTTCCGTACCTCTGCCTAAAACATGCACTGCCAAAAACAAAAATATTAGTATAGCCAAAAATTGCCACACCAGTTTTTGCTTAGCGGTCAGTCCCAAGGAACGCTTCCAAACAACTTTCATCATATCATCAATAAAACCGATCAGCCCTAGAGCCACAAAACAAAATAGCAACAAAAAACCGGAGAAAGAACCGTCACCCCAAAATAACAAAGCTAAAATGAAAGCAGGAAAAAACAACAAGCCACCCATGGTAGGGGTCCCGGCTTTGCTTAAATGAGCTTGCGGGCCATCAGCTCTAATTGTTTGTCCAAATTTAAGCCGCCGCAATAGAGGAATAAATAAAGGACCAATAATAACGATAAGCGCCGCGGCAAAAATCAAAGATATATACAAAGATGACATTGTTTTACCTCGTTTAGATCAAGTATTTTACTTTTGTTCATGATTCAGTCTTTCTTTGAGCAATTCCCTTGCCACTTCTCTGTCATCAAAATGCAGGATATCACCCTTGACCAATTGATAATCTTCATGCCCTTTACCGGCAATCATGATCAGATCATCTTTTTGGGCCATTTTGATAGCTGCCTCAATGGCTGCCCGGCGGTTTTCTTCCAGCAAATATCGGCCATCGGCATCTTTTACCCCTACCTCCACTTCGGCAATTATAGCAAAAGGATCTTCGGTTCGAGGATTATCCGATGTCACAATCACGAAATCACTCTTTTGGGCGGCTATCCTACCCATTATAGGCCTTTTGGTTCTATCGCGGTCGCCGCCACAACCAAACACACAAATAAGATGGCGAGGATTCAATTCTTTGGCTGCTAACAATACATTCAAAAGCCCATCGGGAGTATGAGCATAATCCACTACAACTTTAAAATCCTGCCCCTCATCAATCAATTCAAAACGGCCTGCTACTTGTGGTACTAGCGCTAAATCCTTGATGATACTATCTAAGGCAAAGCCTTCAGCCAAAGCCACAGCTACAGCAGCAGAAGCATTATAGATATTAAATTTGCCGATGAGAGGGATGGAGATATAATAATCTTGCCCCTGATAAGCAACGGTAAACTTTGTACCCGAGGCGCTGAAATGATAGTCTTTGATACGTAATGTGGCCCCCTCTTTCATGCCATAAGTCCAAATGTCTACTTGAGTAGCCTCAATAAATGACTGAGCTGCGGGATCATCGATATTAATTACCGCATATTTTACTTGGTCCGGCTGCTTTTGCACCATTTTAAACAACTCGACTTTACTATCCCGGTAATCTTCCCAGGTAGCATGATAGTCCAAATGGTCCTGGGTAAGATTGGTGAAGACCACACCGTCAAAATTACAACCATAAACTCTACCCTGTTTTAGAGCATGAGAAGATACTTCTATGATGACGTTTTGACAATTTTCCTCTTCCATAATCGACATAAGCTCAAAAAGCTCTAAAGATTCAGGAGTAGTGTGAGTGGAAGGCAATATTTTTGCTCCCGATTGATTATTGATGGTTCCGATCAAGCCCGATTTTTGTCCCGCACTTTCCAATAGCCATTTAATCAGCTTAGTAGTAGTTGTTTTACCATTGGTGCCCGTGACGCCGATCACTCGGAGACGGCGGTCCGGCAATCCCCACCACAAGGAGGCCAACAGAGACATGGTTTTTCTGCTATCAGCAGAAATAATTACAGGCACATGATGCGGTATACTGTCTACGGGATGTTCCAGCAAAATAACAGCAGCACCTTTTTTTATTGCCTGATCTATATAGTCATGGCCATCAACTTTAAGACCGGAAATAGCTACAAAAAGATAACCGGGCATAACTTTACGGGAATCATAAGCAATACCAGTAATTTCCAACCGAGTATCGTCTGCTCTCACAGCCTGAACAGAGCCTCCCAAATAGGCTAATATTTCTCCTAGTTTCATCTCGAATCCTCCTTTGCTATTTCCTTTATGTTGTCTCCATTTTTATTTTTTATTTTTAAATTTATTAATTTCATAGTGTTTTATGGACCAGAACTTTGAGTATTGGACGTTTCACTGAATTTTGCCGACACAGTAGAGCCGGGAACGACCTCTTCACCTGGAACTGGACTTTGATCATAAGCCTCTCCGGAATTCCCCGTTGCCGAAAGCTCCAATCCCATCAATCCCAATAATTCTGTGGCTTCTCTTAAGCGCTTGCCCGTAAGATCGGGAACAGTAATTTTAGCATTATTTCCGGAAGGATTTACCAAACGCAAAATCACTTTGGTACCTGCTTCCACTGTAGAAAATCCTACCGGTGTTTGGGAAGATACGATACTTCCACTGCCTTGTGTTTGTGCTTTTAATCCAATCAGCTCTAAAGCTTTCACAGCTTTATTTGCATCGACATTAGTTAAATCAGGAACAACCACTTTTTTAACTTCCGTATTCTTTTTATTATTATTTTTATTTCCTGAGAATTGAGGAACAATACCCAGATAATGCAAGGTATCTTCAACAACTGTTTTAAATACGGGGGCGGCTACCTGACCACCTTGATATAGATAACCTTGAGGCTCATCTAACATAACCAAGCATACTATTTGCGGATCGTCGACCGGAGCCACTCCCAAAAAGGAAGCTATGTATTTTCCTTGCAGATAACCGCCTGCGCCGGCCTTTTGCGCTGTACCGGTTTTACCGCCCACCCGGTATCCTTCAATATATGCCTGGCTGGCCGTACCCTTGGAAACAACTCCTTCCAAAAGGCTTAAGAGGGTGCTTGAGGTTTCCTGCGAGATGACTTGGCGCACCGGCTGAGGGGCAAAATCTTTAATGATATTACCCTCTTTGTCCTTAACCTGATAAACTAATTGGGGTTTCAACAAAGTACCTCCATTGGCGACAGCTGATACACCGGTAACCATTTGCATGGGAGTAACAGCGATGCCCTGACCAATAGAAATAGTAGCTATATTAATCTTTTTAAGATTTTCTTCTTTTATCATGATACCGGAAGCTTCTCCGGATAATTCTACATCTGTAGTTTTTCCGAAACCAAAGGCCTTGATATATTTATAGAAAAGACCTTTTTCCTTATCTTCTATACGCAAACCTACTTGAACGAATCCGGGATTGCAGGAGTTTTGGATAATTTCGGCAAAGGACTGACTGCCATGAGGGCGATAACTACGCCAGCATTTAATCGTTTCTGAACCGACCTTGACATATCCCGGATCATAAAAATTGTCGCTCACTCTTACAACATTTTCCTCCAAAGCTACAGCGGAGGTAAAGATCTTAAAGGTTGATCCAGGCTCATAAGAATCACTTACCAGCATATTACGCAGGGCCGCCGCATCATATTTCTGATAATTATTGGGATCATAGGCAGGCCGGTTGGCCATAGCCAGAATTTCCCCCGTATTGGGGTTCATCATTAGAATAGAAGCCCTTTTTGGTGCACCCTCTGAAGACATCAATCTATCCAGCTCACGTTCGCAAAAATACTGGATATTTTCATCTATAGTCAATATTAAATCATATCCGTCCTGAGCAGGAGTATATTCATGGCTTGCTTGCGGTATTTCGTGGTTTCTAGCATCATATTCACCTGTAATATTACCGGCTATACCGCTCAAATCATCATTTCTGGAAAATTCTATGCCCTCAAGACCCTGATTATCGATACCGGAAAAACCTAATACATGAGCTGCCAGCATCTCCTTGGGATAAAAACGCTGAGTTTCCCCTACTATACTGATACCGGGCAGATCTGCCATTTTTATCTCTTCAGCAACAGAAAAATCTGCTTTGCGCTTGACCCACACGAAGGAATTATTAGAGGTTATTTTCTTATACACGGTGTCATAAGGCATTTCCAACACTTTAGATAAAAAAGTAGCAGTATCTTCAGCTTTATTGGCTTTCTTAACCTCAGTAGGATTGGCCGCAATTGAATCAGCAGTAACACTGATCGCTAACTTAGAACCGTTTCTGTCAAAGATAGTTCCTCTTTTAGCCGCTACCGACAAATCCCTTGTACGAAGTTCTTCAGCTTTTTGCTGCAAGTCACTGCCCTGGACAAATTGTACATAAGCTAATTTTCCTAATACGATGACAAATAAAATC